>NZ_JBICXT010000002.1:327298-642379 GCF_043200415.1 Streptomyces sp. NPDC048419
GCGTCCGGTGTGCGCCGGCCGGGTGCCCGGTGTGTCCGTCATGGCTGCCAGGTCACCCGGTGTCTCGACCAGTGGTCCCATGTCGACATCACGGCCTCCCAGCCGTCCGGGAACTTCACGAGCGTGCCCAGCTGGACGGGCTCCGCCGAGGGGTAGTCGTCCAGCAGGTCGCTCACGCCCGCCCGGCAGACCACGATGCAGGCGTGCCGGTGGCGGGAGGCGAGGACGCACAGACGGCCCGTCTCCAGGTGGAAGGCGGTGGCGTCCGGGCGGCCGGAGAGCGGGTGGAGGACGACCGTCACGTCGTACTCGCGGCCCTGGAGGCGGTTCGCGGTGTCGACCGTGACCTCCGTGACGCCCAGCTCCGCGAGCGCCGCGCGGACCGCCGCCGCCTGGTCGCGGTGGGCGGTGCCGACGGCGACGCGGTCGGGGGTCAGCGGCACGGGCTCCTCGGGGGCGCGCTCCGACGTCGCCGCGCCGCCACGGTCCAGCAGCCGCCGTACGATCGCCGCCACCGCGCCCACCGCCTCCGGGTCGGTGCGCGGGGTGTGCCGAGCGGGCAGCTCCAGCAGGCCCCAGCCGGACGCGGCGGCCTCGTCGATCACCCGGTCGGGGCCCGAGCCGTCGGACGGGACGGCGAACGAGAGGGAGCGGTCGCCGTGGTCCGTGCCGCTGCGGAAGGGCGTGTACGGGTAGAAGGCGTCGGAGACCAGGGGGGCCGCGGAGGCGGGCAGACGCCAGGACACCGGCAGGCGGTGCTGCGGAAGGTCGGGATTGTGGGCCAGCAGAGTGGTGACCGCGGAGGCCGAGGGGTCGTACGACAGGCCCGCCCACTGCTCGCTGCCCACGATCGAGAACGGGTCGAGCTGGCCCGGGTCGCCCACGAACAGCGCCCGCTCGAAGAGACCGGCCACGGTGAGCAGCGCGTCCGAGCGCATCTGGTACGCCTCGTCGACGATCGCGTGCCGCCAGGGCTCGTCGACCTTCACATGTGCCCACTTCGCGGCCGTGGAGACGACGACCGGGAGACCGGTCAGCTCCGCCGCCTTCGCCGACGTGCGGACGTGCGGCAGGTCGTCGAGCGCCTTGTCGTACGCGTCGGCGTCGCTGCTGTGCAGCCGGCCGACCGGCAGCCCGGGGCTCTTCTCCGCGAGCCGCAGCACCAGGTCGTCCACCTGTGCGTTCGTCTGGGCGACGATCATCAACGGGCGGCCCGCGTCGGCCAGTTCGAGCGCCGCGCGGACGACCAGCGTGGACTTGCCGGCGCCGGGCGGGGAGTCCACGACCACACCGCGGTGGGTGCCGTACAGGGTGTCGCGGAGGATCGCGTCGGTGGCCTCGGCGGCCGCGGCGCCCGGGTCGAGAACGGTGGTCACAGAACGTCCTCCGCGGTCACGGGATCGGCGGTCTCATGGACGGCCTCGCCCGGCGGCCCGCCGTGGGTCCACGGCGTCTGCTCCGGGTCGGGCAGCTTCGGGCCGCCCCGCTGCTCGTGCTCGAACGTCGTGAAGCAGAGCACGTCGCCCTTCTCCGGCACCGAGCCCGCCTCGGGCACCTTGCCGCGGCCCATCTTGTCGACGATGCGCAGCACGAGCAGATCGTCCGCCTCCCGGCCGGCGAACTCCGCCGCCTGCGGCTTGCCGCCCAGCGAGCGGTACACCTTGGCCCGCTCGCCCAGGTGCGGGCGGTCCTCCGTCCGTACGGTGACCAGCGGGCGGGGGCGGGGCTGCTTGCCCTCGCTGTACGCCATCACCACGTCCGTGACCTCACCGGTGAACGCCTCACCGGACAGCCGCCGCCCCGCCATCACCAGCGGGTCGTCGAGCGCCTCCTGCGCCTCCAGCCGGGCCTGCTCCCGCTCACGCGAGGCCAGCTTGTTCGCCGCCGTGACCGCGTCGTCCCGGCGCGGCTGCGGGGGCTCGCCCGCGACGACCCGGTCGCGGTGGGAGGTGAACGACCAGCGGTCGCGCGTCCACCGCTCCTCGACATGCGCGCCGTCAGGCAGCGCCCGCAGCAGGTCCAGGCCGCGCCAGACCTTCTCCCAGGTGGGCAGGGTGCACTTGAGGACCAGCTCGCGGATGTCCCGCTCGGCGGCGGTGAGTTCACCCAGCCGGTCGTCCGCCTCCAGACCGTCCTCGGCGGCGGCGAGGGCGGTACGCGCGCGGTCGTAGCGCTCGATCGCGGGGGCGAGCAGCTTGTTGTCGAAGGCCGGGTCGGTGGCCGGTCCGGCGGGCGGGCACTCCAGCTGGCCCTTCGCGTCCCGGGCGAGCTCGGCCGCGAGAGCCGCCTCCGCTCCGGATGCGCCCTCGGGCGGGTCGATCCAGGCGAGCAGGGCGCCGAGGTGCTGGTCCTCCAGACTGGACTGCCCCGTCGCCCAGTGCCGGGCCAGGACGTCCGTGGTCGCCAGCAGCAGCGAGGAGCCGGGCACACGCGCGCGCTCCCCGAAGTGCGTCAGCCAGCGGCCGAGAAGCGGCACGCGCGGGGGCGCCGGATACGGGGTCTCCGGGTCCTGCTCCGCCGTGCGCCTGAAGCGCATGGAGCGGCCGAGGAGCCGTACGAAATCGACGCCCGCGCGGCTCGGCACGATCAACTGCGGGGCGTCCGCGCACAGTTCGACCTCGACCTTGACCCGCTTGCCGGTCTCCGGATCGGTGTCGGTGCGTTCCGCGGCCTCCACCTCGCCGGCGAACCCCTCCAGATACGGCAGGACGATGTCGGCCAGCTCGGCCAGGAACGCGAACCGGAGGTCGCGGTCACGCGGCTGCGGTACGGCCAGCAGCCGCGGGGCCTCCCGGTCGGTGCCCACGAGTGCGCCGAGCGGGGCGCCGGCCTCGCCGGCGGTGGTGAGCGGCACGAAGACCAGAGGGCGCTCGGACAGGTGCCGGTGCCGGACGGTGGCGGCCGGCCGGGCGCGCCCGGTGCTGACCGCTTCGAGGCGGGCGAGGGTGGTGATCAGCGACACGGGGCGGCCTCCTCGCCGGGGACGACCGCCGGATGCCGGGCGGCCGCCAGGGCCTCCTCGCGCAGCCGCGCCGCCCGCCGCAGCGCCGCCACCGCCGGATCGTCCGGGTCTCCGCTCGCGCCGCGCGCCGCCGAAAGGACCTCCTCGACTCTCGTCAGGCCGCCCAGTTCGGCGCGGACCGGGCGGCCCAGGGAGGTCACGGCCCCTTCCGCGCGTGCGCGGCCGCGGCAGTGGAAGGCCAGTTCGCAGGCGGACAGGCACTCGGGCGCGTACGCCGCCGGGACCGACTCGACGGCGGCCGTCAGCTCCGCCGTCGGCAGCTCGGGGGAGAAGCACGTGCCCTCGGGGAGCGTGTCGGCGATGTCCTCGATGCGGGTCAGACGGGCCAGCTGCCGGCCGGTGACGGCGCGCTGCTTGCGCACGTCGACCGCCGAGGCGGTGGGCAGGTTGGAGAAGTCCTTGGGACAGACCAGCAGAATCCGGTGCCGCACCCCGGCGGCCGGGTCGAGCCGGGCGGCCACCTGCTCCAGGGCCAGTACGTAGACCGCCGCCTGGCGCGCGGCCGCGCCCACCTTCGACGCGTCCGCCGAACCGTCCAGCATCGGGAAGGACTTGATCTCGACGACCGTCCAGCTGCCGTCAGGGTGCACCACCACGGCGTCCGGCTCCAGGAACGCGGGGGAGCCGGCCACCTCGAGCGCGAGCATCGGGTGGTCCAGCAGGGTCCAGGTGCCCGGGGCCGCGGTGGCCTCGCGCAGCGCCAGGGCCGTACGGGCCGCACGTCCCTCGGGGCCGGTCGCCGCGAGGTCGGGCACCTGCGCCCCGGCGGGCGGCTGCGCGCGCGGGTCGAGCCTCTCGTGCACCAGGCGCAGCAGCTCGGCGCCGCCGTCCGCCTTGACCTTCGCCTCGAACGCGTTGCCCCGTGTGAACGCGAACTGCGACTGGCCGAAGGCCGACGGGGAGCCCAGCCTGCTCGCCACCACCGCCTTGTCCACCCCGGCGCCGTCCAGGATCGCGCGCCGCTCGCAGCCCGGGTTCGCGGCGAGCGCCGCGAGGGCTCGGGCGTCCAGCGCCTTGGGGGGTACCTCGGGTCCGCGCAGCTCAGCGAGCCGCTGCCGGAGCGCCTTCCCCCGCGTCCGTGGGAGAGGCACTCGGCCCGGCTCCGGATCCGTCCCGGGACTCGCGCTGCCGTGGAAATCGCTCACCTGCGGAAGTCTGGCATCCGCCACTGACAATTGAGGAGCCTGCGCCGCCGGAGTGCCCTGCGGCGGACGGGAGCTGCGCCCGCAGCCGGTCCGCGCCCCGCATCACGTGCGGCGCGAGGAACAGGCCGAGACCCATCACGGCGACGCCCGCGACCGCGTCGAGGAAGTAGTGGTTCGCGGTGCCCATGACCACGATCGTGGTCAGCAGCGGGTAGGCGACGGCGGCGACCTTCGTCGCGGGCGTCCTGCCGTAGCGCCAGAGCATTACGCCGCACCACAGCGCCCAGCCCACGTGCAGGCTCGGCATGGCCGCGTACTGGTTCGTCATGCCCCCGAGGCCCTTCGGGGCGCTGGCCGCACCGCCCCACCAGCCGTACGAGCTGTACTGGGCCATCGTGTCCACGAACCCGTGACCCGCCGAGAGCAGGCGCGGCGGGCAGGTCGGCAGCAGCGTGAAGCCGATCAGGCCGATGAAGGTGGACGTCATCAGCCAGGTGCGGGCGGCGCGGTAGTGCACGGCGCGCGACCGGAACAGCCAGATCAGGATGGCCGGCGTGATCAGGTAGTGCAGCGACGCGTACCAGAAGTCGGCCGGCACACCGAGCCACGTCTCGCGCGTGAAGAGGCGGTTGAGCGGGTGCTCGGCGTTGAGGTGCAGGAACTTCTCGATGCGCAGGATCGCCAGGCCGTGGTCGACGGCGCCGGCGGTGTCGCCGCGGGCGAGGAGCCGGCCTGCCGAGTAACACCCGTACACCAGGAGGATCAGCGGCACCTCGGTCCACCAGCGCAGGCGCGTTCGTGGGGCTGCTGCCTCGATGCCCGGTGTCGTCTCGGTCCTCGGCATCCGATCGCCTCCCCCTTCGTTCTCGCGCGGCGCCCGCCGGCCGGTCGGGTCGTGCCACTTTACGGCGTACGTGCGGGCCCCGGTCGAGCGCCCCCGGCCCTCAAAGACGCAGAGATCGCCCGTCGGGTTGCCCCAGGCAGACCACGGTCCAGGGTGCGCGATGATGGAGAGGTTCCGCCTGTTGTTTGTTACGGAAGGTCCCTCTCCCCATGGCACCGCGCATCCTGCTGGCCCGGCACGGACAGACCGAGTGGTCACTGTCCGGAAAGCACACCGGGAGGACCGACGTGCCGCTGCTGGAGGAGGGCCGGCGGGGCGCCAAGCTGCTCGGCGAGCGGCTGCACCGGGCGCCCTTCGACGGGCTTCTGGACGTCGAGGTGCGGACCAGCCCGCTGCTGCGCGCGCGTGAGACGTGCGAGCTGGCCGGGTTCGGCGAGCGGGCAGCCGTGTGGGACACGCTCATGGAGTGGGACTACGGCGCGTACGAGGGCAAGACGCCTGAGGACATCCAGGCCCTGCGGCCGGGCTGGCTGATCTGGCGGGACGGCGTCCCCGGGGGCGAGTCGCTCGCCGAGGTGACCGCCCGGGCCGACGAGGTGGTGGCCTGGGCGCGCTCCGCCGACCGGGACGTGCTGGTCTTCGCCCACGGGCACATACTGCGGTCGATCGGGGCGCGCTGGCTGGGCCTGCCGATCGACTTCGCCGCACGGATCCGGCTGAACCCGACATCGCTCTCGGCGCTGGGATGGGCCTACGGGGAGCCGGCGGTCGAAAGCTGGAACGACCTGGGGCACCTCGCGGGCTAGGGTCTGTCGCGAGAGTCCCGTCGTCCGCCCGAAGGGCGGGCCCGGCGGCGTTCGGTGCGTGCTCTCGGCGTGCCGGGTGCGGGGCCTCGTACTGGATGTACTCGGGTCTGTGCCCGGTGCGGCGAGAGTGCGTGCCGGGCGTCGCGGGGCAGGCGGGACTCTCGCAAGAGGCCCTGGCCGCCCCGCCGGTCGCGGCTCACGCTGTGCGCGGTAGTGACGAGTGCCGCTCCAGGAAGCCCGAGACGCCCGACGCGCGCCGGTGCGGCAGCAGTACGCGTGCCGTCCCCGCCAGCATCGTCTGGATCCGGGACGACTGGACCTGGTCGAGCAGGTCCAGTACCCGCATCCCCGCCGCCGCGGCCTCGTCCGGGCGGCCGCCGCGTGCGAGGTCGTCGGCCAGTTCCGCCGTGTACAGGGCGATGTTGCGGGTGAAGTGCGGGTCCTGGAGCTGTGCCGCACGGCGCGCGTGGCGGGCGGCGCGCGTCCAGTCGCCGAGCGTCGACCAGCACTGCGCCTCCAGGCCCTCCAGTTCGGCCTCCCCGTAGAAGCTCATCCACTCGGGGTCGGCGTCCGAGCGGCCTCGCTCGTAGAGGGTCTGCGCGCGGACGAGTGCCTGTTCGCAGCCGGTGCGGTCGGCGAGGCCCGCCCAGCCGCCCGCCTCGCGCAGAGCGAGTAGCGACATCAGGCGCGCCGAGCCGAGCGGGCGCCCGACGCGTTGCGCGGCCTGTGCTGCCCGCACCGCCTCGCGCGGGCGCCCGGCGTCGCGCGCGAGGAACGCGGTGTTGCAGAAGGCGTGCGCCTCCAGGCCGTCGTCGCCGGTCATCCGGGCGGTCGCGAGCGCCTCCGCGTAGTGCGAGCGTGCGTCGTCGAAGCGGCCCGAGTCGTGTGCCAGCCAGCCGACGGAGATGGCGAGTTCACCGGCGCCCGAGTGCAGCCGGTCGGCGGTCGCCTGCCGGGTCGCGCCGGCGTCCAGCAGTGCGTAGGCGGCGCGCAGGGGCGTCGACGCACGCCGGTAGAGCCCGTCCGCGCCGTGCCGGTCGTCGAGCAGCCTGATTCTGCGTACGGCCTCTTCGACCGCGCACACATCGCTCGTCCCGGGGCGGCGGGCGGGTCGATCCGCTGCCGCCGCGTCGAAGGCGAGCCCCATCTGTCCCATCGAGGCGGCGGCCATCGTGGCGCCACCACCGGTCATGAATGCGCGACGTAGCACGTCGCTCTCCTCGTAGGTTTCGTGAAGCGCATGGATCTCGTGATGCCCGAACGGGTCGTGTGTGTTCTGCGGGTCCTGCGTCTCATACGGCTCGTGGCCCCCGTGCGCCTCACCGGGGACCTGCGCCCGGCGTCCGCGGACGGACGCGCGCGGCGCGAAGCCCAGGTCGGTGAGCGCTCGGCCGGGGAACATGTGCAGGAACACCCGTTCGTATGCGTAGTTGGGGCAGCGGATCTCACCCGCCTCGACCCGGCCGACGTAGCGCGCGTCGCAGCTGACCCGCTCGCCGATCTCGCGCGCGGCCCGGCGTACCGCCGCGGCGAACTCGGCCGGGGAGCGCTGTCCGCGCAGTTCCCGGAAGACGAGGTTCGGCCGCGGTGGCCGTGTGGGCATGGGCTGAGACGAGGTCACCTTTGACGACGTCATGGTCGGGTCCTCTCGTGCGAACCGTCGAACCATGCCGGATTCAGGGTGAGTTGTCCGTGTAGCTTCCCCGCTCCCGGCGGGCATGAACGTACCGGCTGTGCCGGACCCGCCACGCAGGGTTTGGCTACAAACCGGATATCTCATACCGGATCTGCCATGAAGTGCCATCCTTTGTGGCTGACTTGCGCCGTAGCCGTTGACGCGGCGCCGCGTTGAACCCTGCGGACCGGGAGCCGCCCGACTCCCGACCCGCTTCGTTCAAGGAGGGGTTCCGTGGTGGAAGCCGGGATGGAGACCAGCCGGAGCGTCGTTCCCCGCATGCCGGTGACCGTGGGCCGTGCCCCGACGGCGGAGTGCGGCGCGCCACCCGGCAGCGGCAGTCCGTGCGACCTGGTCACCGTGGACTCACGGCAGGGCCTGGAGGCGGTCGACATCCTGCGGCGCGGCGCGGGCGACGCGGTCGGTCCCGTGCTGCACGACGACGGCGGCCACACCCTGGGGTTCGTGGTGCCGCCCGGTACCGCCGCCGCCTGGGACCTGCCGGGCAGCACCTGCACGGAGACCGACGGGCGCGGTCTGCGCCTGGACCCCGAACCGCCGGTGGAGGGCTCCGACTGGCTGCTGCCGCCCGGCGAGGCCGACCTCGCGACCGACCCCGCGGTGCTGCGCGCCGCGCTGGGCGAGGCGGCCCGCATCATCGAGGCCGCGGACAGCTGCCGCTGACCGCACCCCGCGCAGGCGTGAGCGTCGGGGGCCGCCGATAATGGCGCCATGGGAAGGTCCAAGAACCCCGACCGCCCGCGCGGCGGCGTGGAAGCCGTCGTCGAGACCGTCGACGGCGGGCTCGCCGAACTCCTGCCGGACCGGGACCGGGCACGGGCCTGGACGCTGCTGATCGACGGGGCGCCGCAGTCCTACGTCGACCTGGACGACCCCACGTACCTCTCCTTCGAGTACCAGCGCAGGCTTGGGCACGTCATCGACCTCGTCGCGCCGGCCGGGAAGCCCGTGCACGCCGTGCACCTCGGCGGGGGTGCCTTCACCCTCGCCCGCTATGTCGCAGCCACCCGCCCCCGCGCCACCCAGCAGGTCGTCGAGCGGGACGCGGCGCTGGTCCAACTGGTCCGCCGGGAACTGCCGTTGGACACAAACGCGCGGATCCGGGTGCGCGCCGTCGACGCCCGCGAAGGGCTCGCCAAGGTGCTCGACGGCTGGGCCGACCTCGTCATCGCCGATGTGTTCAGCGGCGCCCGCACACCCGCCCACCTCACCTCGACCGAGTTCCTCGACGAGGTCCGCCGGGTGCTGAAGGCGGGCGGCTGCTACGCCGCCAACCTCGCCGACGGGCCGCCGCTCGCCCATCTGCGCCGCCAGATCGCCACCGCTGCCGCCCGTTTCACCGAGATCGCGCTGATCGCCGACCCGGCCGTGCTGCGCGGCAAGCGCTTCGGCAACGCGGTCCTCGCCGCCTCCGACGCGCCCCTGCCGATCGCCGAACTCACCCGGCGCGCCGCCTCCGACCCGCACCCGGGCCGGGTCGAACACGGCCGCGCACTGATGGACTTCACCGGCGGGGCGGCCGCGGTGACGGACAGCGCGGCGACCGCGTCACCGGCGCCGCCGCCCTCGGTGTTCCGCTAGCGGGAGCGGACGCCGGTCAGTAGTTGCCGATCTCGACGTGCGGCGGCCCGTCGTGCCAGGTGCAGAAGACCGACACCCGGTCCGCCCCCGAGCTGAACTCCACCCGGATCCACGACTCCGTCTTCCACACCTGCATCGACCAGCCCGCGCCCGGCGTCGCCGACACCAGCGTCGCGTCCGCCGTGCCGAGCGAGAACACCGCCCGTCCGCCGTCCGTGTCGTAGGCCTTGACCTGGCCGGACACGGCGGGCGTGGGGGTCGGGTTCGGTGTCGGCTTCACCGACGGCGTGGGAGTGGCAGAAGGCTTGGCCGACGTCCTCGCCGACTTCGTCGGCGACGGGGAGGGGTGCCTCGTCGAGGACGCCAGCGGCTTCGACTCCTGCGTGGTCGCGTCGGCCGCCGTGATCGGCAGGGCGCGCGGCGGGTCGTACGCCGTGCCCGCCATCACCGTGTGCACGCCCCACCACGACAGCGTGACCGCCGCGCCCGTGGCGAGCGACCAAGCCAGTACGTGTACGAGTCCTCTGCGCATCGCGGGCCATACTGCCTCACGCGTCCCACCAGTGTCCCGCCCGTGTCCACAAGAGCGGAGTTGTCCACAGGTCCAGACCCCGTTCCGCCGCATGGCGTACGGTGCGGCGCATGGCAAGTGTGCTCGTGGTCGAGGACGACCAGTTCGTGCGCTCGGCGCTGATCAGGCACCTGACCGACGCCGCGCACACCGTGCGCAGTGTCGGGACGGCGCTGGAGGCGCTGCGCGAGGTCGCCCATTTCTCCTTCGACGTCGTCATCCTCGACCTCGGACTGCCCGACCTGGACGGGTCCGAGGCGCTGAAGATGCTGCGCGGCATCACCGACGTGCCGGTGATCATCGCCACCGCGCGAGACGACGAGACGGAGATCGTCCGCCTGCTGAACGCGGGCGCGGACGACTATCTGACCAAGCCCTTCTCGGTCGAGCACCTGTCCGCGCGGATGGCCGCGGTCCTGCGCCGGGCCCGCTCCGCCCCCGCGGACACCCCGCCGTCCGCGGTGCTCAGCGTCGGCGGCCTCACCGTCGACCCCCTGCGACGCCAGGCCGAGCTGGACGGCGCCCGCCTCGACCTCACCCGCCGCGAGTTCGACCTGCTCGCCTTCCTGGCCGGACGCCCCGGCGTGGTCGTCCCGCGCAAGGAACTGCTCGCCGAGGTCTGGCAGCAGTCGTACGGCGACGACCAGACCATCGACGTCCATCTGTCCTGGCTGCGGCGGAAGTTGGGGGAGACCGCGGCCCGGCCGCGCTATCTGCACACGCTGCGCGGGGTCGGCGTGAAGCTGGAGCCGCCCGGTGGGGAGCCGCCGCGATGAGATGGGCACTGGTCAAGGTCTGTCTGGCGGTCACCGCCATGGTCGTGGTCGCCTTCGCGGTGCCGCTCGGGCTCGTCATCAAGGAGATGGCCCGCGACCGGGCGTTCTCCAACGCCGAGCGGGAGGCGGCCGCGGTCGCCCCGGCGCTGTCCATCACCACCGAGCGCGACCAGCTGGAGCGGGTCGTGGCCTCCGCGGGCTCGGACTCCGGCATGGCCGTGCACATACCGGCCGCCGCCGGACAGACGGCCGTCGACATCGGCCGGCAGCGCGCCGCCGCCAAGGACATCGCGACCGTTCGCAAGTTGGGCCGCGCCTCCACCACCGAGGTCTCCGGCGGATCCACGCTGCTGCAGCCGGTCGCGCTGAGCACCGGCGCCATCGCCGTCGTCGAGGTCTACGTCCCCGAGTCCGAGGTGAGCAACGGCGTGGGGACGGCTTGGGCGGTGCTCGCCGGAGTCGGCGTCGCGCTGATCGTCGGCTCGGTCGCGGTCGCCGACCGCCTCGGCATACGGATGGTGCAACCCGCCCAGCGACTGGTCGAGGGCGCGCACGAGCTGGGGGAGGGAAAGCTGGGGGCCAGGGTGCCCGAGGAGGGGCCGAACGAACTGCGCCTCGCCGCCGTCGCGTTCAACTCCATGGCCGACCAGGTCGTTCAACTCCTGGCGAACGAACGCGAGTTGGCAGCGGATCTGTCCCACCGCCTGCGCACCCCGCTGACCGTGCTGCGACTGAACGCCGCCTCCCTGGGCGAGGGGCCCGCCGCCGACCAGACCCGGGCCGCCGTCGCCCAGCTGGAGCGTGAGGTCGACACCATCATCCGCACCGCCCGCGACGCCAAGCCGCAGACCGCGGCGGCCGGGCCCGGCGCCGGGTGCGACGCGGCCGAGGTGGTCCGCGAGCGGATGGCGTTCTGGTCGGCGCTCGCGGAGGACGAGGGCCGCAAGTGGCGGGTGGCCGGCGCCGACCGGCCGGTGCGCATACCCGTGGCCCGGTCCGACCTCGCCGCAGCGCTCGACGCCCTGCTCGGCAATGTCTTCCGGCACACCGCCGAGGGCACGGCCTTCGCGGTCGACCTGCACAACGGTGAGGACGCGGTGATCGTGCTCGTCTCGGACGCGGGCGCGGGCATACCCGACCCCGAGGCGGCGATGGCACGTGGCCGCGGTTCGGGCAGCGACGGGTCCACGGGCCTCGGGCTGGACATCGTGCGCCGGCTGGCGGAGTCGACGGGCGGTGACGTACGGCTCGGTTCGTCGGTGCTCGGCGGGACCGAGGTGCGCATCTGGATCCAGCTGGACGGGCGGGTGCGGACGCCCGGCGGGCGCGGGCACAGACTGGTGCGCAGACGGCGGAAGGCGTTCGCCAGGTGACCCGCCGTAGCCGGATTGGTCTCGACCTTTAACCGTCTCCGATGCCTTCCTTAAGCGCACCCTAAGATCCTCAACCCTCGTCCGGATCAGGCACTTTGCCCGATTCCGGATCGCTAGCGTGCTGCCGCACCCCCACCCGTAACAGCGAAGGCAGGCACGCGATGAGGACCCACCGGCGCAAGGTCAGCGGCAGAAACAAGGCGATAGGCGGGCTGGTCGCCGCGGCCGTCGTGGGCGGTGGTGCCCTCGCGCTGACGGGCACCGCGCAGGCGGCCGGCGTGGGTGCCGCGTACACCAAGACCAGCGACTGGTCGACGGGCTACACCGCGCAGTACGTCGTCACCAACAACACCACCAGCACCGAGAAGAACTGGAAGCTGGAGTTCGACCTGCCCACCGGCGCCAAGCTGAGCTCGCTCTGGAACGCCGAGTCGAGCGTGAGCGGACAGCACGTCACCGTGACGCCGCCCAAGTGGGACACCGACGGCCTCGCGCCCGGCAAGTCCGTCACCGTCGGCTTCGTCGTCAACGGCAGCGCCGACCCGAAGAGTTGTCTCATCGACGGCGCCAACTGCTCCGCCGACGACGGTGCCACGCCCGAGCCGAGCGGCCGCCCGACCGGGTCCGCGACACCGACGCCGACCGCCACCCCCACGCCGACCAAGACGGCCACCCCCACCTCGACGCCCACACCCACCCCCTCGCAGAGCTCGGGCACCGGCACCAAGGCGAGCGCCGGCTTCGCGCCGTACGTCGACACCTCGCTCTACCCGGCGTTCGACCTCGTCGCGAGCGCCGAGGCGACCGGCGTGAAGAACTACAACCTCGCCTTCATCACCGACGGCGGCGGCTGCACGCCCAAGTGGGGCGGTGTCACCGACCTCGGCAGCGACGGCGTCGCCTCGCAGATCGGCGCGCTGCGCGCCAAGGGCGGCGACGTCCGCGTCTCCTTCGGCGGCGCGTCCGGCTCCGAACTGGCGACGACGTGCTCCTCGGCGGACGCGCTGGCGGCGGCGTACGGCAAGGCCGTGGACCAGTTCAAGCTGACCAAGGTCGACTTCGACATCGAGGGCGGCGCGCTGCCCAACACCACGGCGAACACCAACCGGGCGAAGGCCATCGCCAAGCTCGAGCAGCAGCACCCGGGCCTGGACGTCTCCTTCACCCTCCCGGTCATGCCCGAGGGCCTCACCCAGGACGGCGTGAACCTGCTGTCCAACGCCAAGTCCAACGGCGTGAAGATCTCCGCGGTCAACATCATGGCGATGGACTACGGCGCCTCGTACAGCGGCGACATGGGCACCTATGCCGAGCAGGCGGCCACCGCCACCCAGGCGCAGGTCAAGAGCGTGCTCGGGCTGTCCGACTCGGACGCCTGGAAGACGGTCGCGGTCACCCCGATGCTCGGTGTCAACGACGTCTCCTCGGAGATCTTCAAGGTCGACGACGCCACGCAGCTGGTGAACTTCGCCAAGTCCAAGGGCCTCGGCTGGCTCTCCATGTGGTCGGCCACCCGTGACAAGCAGTGCGACGGCGGCTCCAAGCCCACCGCGGACGCCACCTGCAGCTCGATCGTGCAGGACAAGTTCGCCTTCTCGAAGGCCTTCGGCGCCTTCAACTGACCTCCGCGCAACGGGGGCTGATGCGTCCCGGCCGGCTCTCCCCCCACCCGGCCGGGGCGCATTTCCGTGTGTCCCTCGCGCCCGCTGACGCCGCGGCCCGACGAAGTTCGGGGCGCGGCGCTCCTCCAGGGGGTGTCTGACACCCCCTAGGGCGCCGCGCCCCGCCCCCCGACTGTGGGTGCCCCCTGGCCGGTCCGGTCGCTCTAGTCGGTCGTCAGCTCGGGCAGCGTCCCGGTCCGGGACGCCTGCCCGTACCAGTGGGCGCTCGACTTCGGCGTACGGGCCAGCGTCGCGTAGTCCACGTAGACCGCGCCGAACCGCTTCTCGTAGCCGTACGCCCACTCGAAGTTGTCCATCAGGGACCACAGGTAGTAGCCCCGGACGTCCGCGCCGTCGGCGATGGCGCGGCGGACCGCCGAGAGGTGGCCGTGCAGATAGGCGACGCGCTCCGGGTCGTGGACGCGGCCGTCGGGGTCGGGCTTGTCGTCGTAGGCGGCGCCGTTCTCGGTGATGTAGAGGGGCAGGCCGGGGGCCTCGCGCGAGTAGCGCATGATCAGGTCGTGCAGGCCGGTCGGGTCGATGGTCCAGCCCATCTCCGTGCGCTCGCCCGGCGTCTGGTGGAACAGGACGTCGTCCGCGCCCGGCCAGGGGGAGTGCTCGCTCGCGCCGTGGCCGTCGGTGCGCGGGCTGGCCACCGGGCCGTCCGCCGTGGAAACCAGCGCCGGTGTGTAGTAGTTGAGGCCCAGCGCGTCCAGCGGCTGGTGGATCGCCTGCAGATCGCCGTCGAGGACGTACGACCAGTCGGTGATCAGCTCGGTCGCGGCGAACAGCGACTGCGGGTACGCGCCGTGCAGGATCGGGCCGTGGAAGACGCCGTTGGCCAGGTCGTCGATCTTCCGCACCGCCGCCAGATCGCCCGGGTCCCCTGGTGAAAGGGGCCTGACGACCGCGGAGTTGAGGCTGATCGCGACCGAGTTGCGGGCGGGCATCACCGAGCGCAGCGCCGTGGTGCCGAGTCCGTGCGCCAGGTTGAGGTGGTGGGCGGCCCGCAGCGACGCCTCCGGGTCCGTGCGGCCCGGGGCGTGCACACCGGAGCCGTAGCCCAAGAAGGCGCTGCACCACGGCTCGTTGAGCGTGATCCACTGCTCCACCCGGTCGCCGAGCGCCTCGCCGACGATCTGCGCGTACTCGGCGAACCGGTAGGCGGTGTCCCGCTCCGGCCAGCCGCCCGCGTCCTCCAGCTCCTGCGGCAGGTCCCAGTGGTAGAGGGTGACCGCGGGCTTGATGTCGTGCGCGAGCAGCTCGTCCACCAGACGCCGGTAGAAGTCCAGGCCCCGCTGCACCGCCGGGCCACGGCCGGTCGGCTGCACCCGCGGCCAGGAGATCGAGAAGCGGTAGCCGGCCAGCCCCAACTCGGCCATCATCGCGACGTCTTCGCGGTACCGGTGGTAGTGGTCGACAGCGATGTCACCGTGGTCGCCGCCGACCGTCTTGCCCGGGGTGTGGCTGAAGGTGTCCCAGATCGATGGCGTACGGCCGTCCTCCCGCACCGCACCCTCGATCTGGTACGCCGAGGTGGCGGCGCCCCAGAGGAAGGCGGGAGGAAAGGTCACCGGGTTCGCAGGTTGTGCGGACTCAAGCATGGAAGCGCTCCCATAAATGGTCGTTCAGACCGAAGAGTTGTGGAGGAAGGGGGCCGAGGCGGTGACCCGGCCCCGCGGTACGTACGGCGAGAACGAGGCGGCGGGGCGTCAGCCCTTGATCGCGCCCTGCATGATTCCGCCCACGATCTGCTTGCCGAACAGGATGAAGGCGATCAGCAGCGGCAGCGTGCCCAGCAGCGCGCCTGCCATGATCACGGCCTGGTCGGGGACATAGCCGGTTCCCAGCGAGTTCAGGGCGACCTGCACGGTCGGGTTCTGCTGGTTGAGGGCGATGATCGGCCACAGGAAGTCGTTCCAGGCGAACACGAAGGTCAGCAGGCCGAGCACGGCCATCGCCGGCCGGGCCGCGGGGAAGACCACGTGCCACACCACCCGCAGGCTGCTCGCACCGTCCACCCGGGCCGCCTCGATCAGCTCGGTCGGCAGCGCCTGCACCAGGTACTGCCGCATGAAGAACGTGCCGAAGGCCGTCACCAGCGTGGGCAGGATGACCGTCTGGAGCTGGTTGGACCAGCCGAGGTTGCTCATCCACAGGTACAGGGGTACGACGGCCAGCTGCGGCGGGATCATCATCGTGCCGATCGTCAGCAGCAGCAGGACGCCGGAGAACCTGAAGCGCAGTTTGGCGAAGGCGAACCCGGCGAGCGTGGAGAAGACCACCGTGCTGATGGTGATGGTGCCCGCGACGATCACGCTGTTGACCATGGCCGTGCCCAGGCCCCCCTGCTCCCAGGCTGCCTGGAGGTTCTTGAACAGGTTCCCGCCGAACCACAGCGGCGGCGGGGTCTCCGCGAGCCGCCGGTCGGTGCGCGATGCGGCGATCGCCGTCCACACCAGGGGCGCCAGCGAGACCAGCGCGAAGACCGTCAGGACGATGTACGTCACCGGGCCGGCGTGCAGCTGCTTGCCCGCGCCCATCACCCGGCGGCCCGGGCCCTTCTTCTGCCGAGCCTGAGGCAGCGTCAGTTCACTGGTGGTCATTGGGACTTCCTCAGGCGTCGGGTGAACAGCATGTTGATCACGGCGACGATCAGCAGGATCAGGAACATCGACCAGGCGATCGCGGACGCCTTGCCGAGGTTGCCGATGATCCAGCCCTGGTCGTACATGTACAGGCCGAGCGTCTGGTACTGGTGCTCCGAGCCGCCCTTGGAACCGCTGACCCCGCCGAACAGCAGCGGCTCACCGAAGAGCTGGGTCGCGCCGATGGTGGACACCACCACGGTGAACAGGATCGTCGGCCGCAGCTGCGGGATCGTCACGTGCCGGAACTGCTGCCAGCGGTTGGCTCCGTCGATCGCCGCCGACTCGTACAGGTCCGCCGGGATCGCCTGCATCGCCGCCAGATAGATCAGCGCGTTGTAACCGGTCCACCGCCAGATCACGATCGAGGACACGGCGAACTGCGAACCCCAGTCGGATTCACGCCAGTTGATCGGGTCGATCCCCACGAAGTGCAGGAAGTAGTTGATCATGCCGCCGTCCCAGGAGTACAGCAGCGTGAACACCAGGGTCGCCGCCGCCACCGAGGTGGCGTACGGGGTGAGCATCACGACCCGCCACACGGTCGAGCCGCGCAGCCGGTAGTTGAGCAGATGCGCCAGGCCGATCGCCGCCATCAGCTGCGGAACGGTCGAGATCACACCGATGGTGAACGTGTTCTTCAGCGCGTTCCAGAAGAAGTCCGAGCTGAGCAGGTTCTTGTAGTTGTCCAGGCCCGCCCAGGTCTGGTGGTCCAAATCGGACAGCTGCACGTTGTGCAGCGAGTACCAGGCCGTGTAGAGGAGCGGGATCAGGGAGAACGCCCCGAAGATGATGAAGAAGGGGGAGATGAACGCGTACGGCGACGCCTTCATGTCCCAGCGGTACAGCCGGCTGCGCCAGGAGCCTTGGTCCGGCGGCTGGGTACCGCGACCGTGAGCGCCCCGGGCCGCGCCCGGCTGGGAGCCGGACGCGGCCTCGGCGCTCGACGCGGGGTGCGCGAGAGCCTGCTTGGAGCTGGTCACTGGCCGAGCACGTCCTTGATCTCCTTGGTCGCGGCATCCCAGCCCTGAGTGGGCGTCTTGCCCTTCTGCTCGACCTGGAGGATGCCGACGTCGGTGATGGCCGTGTTGATCGGCTGGTCCTTGATACCGAAGTACTGGACCGGGATGGTCTTCGCCGAGTCGGCGAAGATCTGCGTGATCGGCGCGTTGGAGAAGTAGGCCGTGGTGTCCGCGGCCGGCTTCAGGCCCGCGTACGCCGACGGGGTCGACGGGAAGCTGGCCTGCTTGGCGAAGACCTTCGCCTGCTGCTCGGGCGCGGTCAGCCACTTCGTCAGGGCGATGGCCTCCTTCTGGTGCTTGCCCGCCGTCGGCACGCCGAGGAAGGAGCCGCCCCAGTTGGCCGCGGTCGGGGCCGCCGCCACGTCCCAGTTGCCCTTGCCGGAGTCACCGGACTTCTGCTCGATGTAGCCGATCATCCAGGCAGGGCAGGCCACCGTGGCGAAGGTGCCGTTCGCGAAGCCCTGGTCCCACGGCTTGTCGAACTGCTTCAGCTTCGCCGACATGTTGCTGGTCGCCACCGACATCGAGACGTCCCAGGCCTTGCTCACGCCCTGGGACTTGTCCCAGATGACGTTGCCGTCCTTGTCGTAGTAGCGCTCGCTGCCACCACCGAGGGCGGCGTTGTAGACGGAGGAGGCGGAGTCCACGAACTTGGTGCCCTTGGGCGCCTTCTTCATGTAGTCCTTGCCGACGTCGACGTATTTCGCCCAGTCGCCCTTCCACATCGCGGCGAGCTTGTTGCGGTCCGTCTCCAGGCCGGCCTTCTGGAACAGGTCCTTGCGGTAACAGATGGCCATCGGGCCGACGTCGGTACCGAGCCCGATCAGCTTGCCGTCCTTGCTGGTGGCCTGGGCGTTCTTCCAGTCCAGCCACTGGGACTTGTCGACCTCCTTGCCGAGGTCGACGAACTTGCTCGCCTGCGTCTGCACGGCCTCGGTGATGTTGCCGACCTCGATCGCCTGGATGTCGTCGGTGCCGGAACCGGCCTGCAGCCGGGTGAGCACCTTCGGCCAGTACACGTCGGTACGGGTGGTGACGTTCTCCTTGATGCTGATGTCGGGGTGCAGCTTCATGTACTCGTCGTAGAGGCCGGCCTGCTTGTAGCCGAAGACTCCGAAGGTGCCGACGGTCAACGTGGTCTTGCCCTTGGCGTTTCCGCCGCCGTTGTCCGAGCCCGACGAGCTGTCGTCACTGGCGCAGCCGGCCAGCAGCCCCGTGGCCAGCGCGGCGACGGCCGCGAAGGCCACCACCCGATGGGACCGGCGGGTACTCGTGCGCATTGGGTCCTCCTGTTGCCTGACGTGCCGACCCCCCGGCCAACTGCACTGGTTGGGCCCGTTGGTACTCGCTGCGGCTCGGGCGGGGAACGTGCGGGATGTGTATGTGTCAGGTACTGTGGGAGCGCTCCCACAGGTGATGTGTTGAAGGTTCGCCGGTTCGGGCGGGGGTGTCAAGGGTGGAAGCGGGGCTAGCTGTCTTCAGTTATCGGGCTGTTAAGTGGACGCGATGACTCCGGTGCCGGTCAATGCCTTTGGCCCGTCCGGCGCGTGGGGGCGGGGCTCTTGAGGGGCCCGAGCCGGGTCCGGGAGCGGCGGCCACCAGGCCGGTCACCACAGCCGACAGGGCTGTTAGATTCCAGGCCAGCAGCAACAACGGTGGAAGGCGGCGGAGCTCATGGCAGGCCACGGAGCGCGGAGCCGGAGCGGGGGCCGGCCCACCCTCGAAGAGGTGGCCGCACGCGCCGGTGTCGGCCGCGGCACCGTCTCCCGGGTGATCAACGGCTCGCCCCGGGTCAGCGAGGCGACCCGCGCCGCGGTCGAGGCGGCGGTCGCCGAACTCGGCTACGTCCCCAACACCGCCGCCCGCGCGCTGGCGGCCAACCGCACGGACGCGATCGCGCTGGTCGTCCCCGAGCCGGAGACCCGCTTCTTCGCGGAGCCGTACTTCTCGGACATGCTCAAGGGTGTCGGTGCCGAGCTGTCCGAGACCGAGATGCAGCTCCTGCTGATCTTCGCGGGCAGCGACCGCGAACGCCGCCGGCTGGCCCAGTACCTGGCCGCCCACCGCGTGGACGGCGTCCTGCTGGTCTCGGTGCACGCCGACGACCCGCTGCCCGACCTGCTGGCCCAGCTGGAG
The DNA here is from genome assembly GCF_043200415.1 of Streptomyces sp. NPDC048419. Taxonomy (NCBI): domain Bacteria; kingdom Bacillati; phylum Actinomycetota; class Actinomycetes; order Kitasatosporales; family Streptomycetaceae; genus Streptomyces; species Streptomyces sp. NPDC048419. Next base: position 346,580 of record NZ_JBICXT010000002.1, read on the forward strand.
ATCCCGGCGGTGATCAGCGGCCCCCGGTCCGCCGCGGAGACGCTGACCTCGGTCGACTCGGACAACTACGGCGGCGGCCGCTCGGCCGTCGAGCACCTGATCGGCCGGGGCCGGCGGCATATCGCCCACATCACCGGCCGCCTCGACGTCTACGGTGCGCAGCGCCGCGTCGAGGGCTACCGGGACGCCCTGCGCGACGCGGGCCACAAGGTGGACGACAAGCTGATCGAGGCGGGCGACTTCACCGAGGAGGGCGGCCGCCGGGCGATGACGAACCTGCTCGCCCGCCACCCCGACCTGGACGCGGTCTTCGCCGGATCCGACGTGATGGCGGCCGGCGCCCGCCAGGTCCTGCGCGAGAAGGGCCACCGCATCCCCGACGACGTGGCGCTGGTCGGCTACGACGACTCGGCCATCGCCCGCCACATGGACCCGCCGCTCACCAGCGTCCGCCAGCCCATCGAGGAGATGGGCCGGCGCATGATCGACCTCCTCCTCGGCGAGATCGCCGACCGCCGCCCGCCGGCCTCCCGCGACCTGGACCGCCGTCAGGTGGTGCTGGCGACGGAGCTGGTGACGCGTACGTCGTCCTGATCACGGGGAGCCCGCTGATGCCACGTCAGTGAGGAGGGCGTGGCCTCTTCTCCCCGGAAACGACTCAGCCGGCGACCCTGTTTCCAGGGCCACCGGCTGATCACGCAGGGTGAGTGACGGGACTTGAACCCGCGGCATCCTGGACCACAACCAGGTGCTCTACCAGCTGAGCTACACCCACCATGACCGACAGTGGACTTTGTGCTTTCCCCACCGGCCGAGAAAAAGTGTACAGGGTCCGAAGGGGTGCTCGCGCACGGCTTTTCGCGGCGCCCCTTCGGGGCCTCTACCGCGCAGGCAGGACGTGCTTCGCCGCGATCGACCTGGCCGTCTCCGAGTCGGGTCCGGGCTGCGGCACGAAGACCGCCTCGCGGTAGTAGCGGAGCTCCGCGATGGACTCGCGGATGTCGGCGAGTGCGCGGTGGTTGCCGTTCTTCTCGGGGCTGTTGAAGTACGCCCGCGGGTACCAGCGCCGGGCCAGCTCCTTGATGCTGGAGACGTCGACGATCCGGTAGTGGAGGTAGCTCTCCAGCGTCGACATGTCCCTGAGCAGGAAGCCGCGGTCGGTGCCGACCGAGTTGCCGCACAGCGGGGCCTTGCCGGCTTCCTTGACGTGCTCGCGGATGTAGGAGAGGACCTGCTCCTCGGCGTCCGCCAGGGTCGTACCGCCGGCGAGCTCCTCCAGCAGGCCGGACGCGGTGTGCATCTGACGCACCACCTCCGGCATCGTCTCCAGCGCCCGGTCCGGCGGGCGGATGACGATGTCCACACCGTCGCCGAGCACGTTCAGCTCGGAGTCGGTGACGAGGGCGGCCACCTCGATGAGCGCGTCGTCCGACAGCGAGAGGCCGGTCATCTCGCAGTCGATCCACACCATGCGATCGTTCATGCGACCACCCTAAGGCGGAGGTCCACTTTTGGGTGCCCCGCGGTGCAGGAGGCGTATCAGGGAGCCCTGGCTCCCTGATACGCCACGCGTTCATGTGCCGCTGCGCTGCCCCGGCAGGGTCGCCCGGCTGGTGACGTACGATTCGCGGCCGTTCTCCGCGGAGGCGGCCGCCGCCGTCGACAGTGACGCGCCCGAGCCGATCGCCGATGCGGCCGCGCGGCGGCTCTGCAGCGGAACCGGACTCTCCGGATGCAGCGACGGACCCGGCATGGCGGGGCCCGCCGGTCCGTCCAGGTCGGCCGGTTTGTCGCTCTGCGGCCGGCGGGCACGGTACGCCGCGCGGTAGGCGGCCGGGGACGAACCCAGCTGACGCCGGAAGTGGCCGCGCAGGGCCACCGGCGAGCGGAAGCCGCAGCGGCCCGCGACCTCGTCCACCGAGTAGTCCGACGTCTCCAGCAGCCGCTGAGCCTGCAGCACCCGCTGGGTGATCAGCCACTGGAGGGGAGCACTACCGGTCAGCGAGCGGAAGCGGCGGTCGAAGGTGCGGCGGCTCATGTACGCGCGTGCCGCCAGCGTTTCGACGTCGAACTGCTCGTGGAGATGCTCCAGCGCCCAGGCGACGACCTCGGCGAGCGGGTCGGCGCCGATCTCCTCTGGTAAAGAGCGGTCCAGGTAGCGCTCCTGGCCTCCCGTCCGGCGCGGTGGGACGACCAGCCGGCGGGCCAGCGCACCGGCCGCCTCGTTGCCGTGGTCCGTGCGCACGATGTGCAGGCACAGGTCGATTCCGGCCGCCGTACCGGCGGACGTCAGCACGTCGCCGTCGTCGACGAAGAGCTCTCTCGGGTCGACATGGACCGACGGATAGCGCTTGGCCAGCGTCGGTGCGTACATCCAGTGCGTGGTCGCCGGACGGCCGTCCAGCAGACCGGCCGCCGCCAGCACGAAGGCGCCGGTGCACAGCCCGACGATACGGGCGCCTTCCTCGTGCGCCCGGCGCAGTGCGTCGAGCGCCTCCTCCGGCGGTGGCGATGTGATCGAGCGCCAGGCCGGTACGACGACCGTGCCCGCACGTGAGATCGCCTCCAGGCCATGTGGCGCGGTGAGTTCCAGGCCCCCTGTGGTCCGCAGCGGGCCTTCCTCGCCTCCGCACACCAGCAGTCGGTATCGCGGTACGCCGGCGTCCTGGCGGTCGATCCCGAACACCGACAGCGGTATGGAACTCTCGAAGATGGGGCCGCCGCTGAACAGCAGCACCGCGACGATCTCCTTGCGGCGTCGCCCGGAAAGCTTCCGGGCCGCGGCTTCCGGCGCGGCAGTGGAGTCGTGGCTCATACTGCTAAGCCCCCCTCGGTGGTCGCGGCTCCTCGGTTGTGTCGCTCCTGCACGTTTCCCCTCGGTCCTGCACGAGTCCCCCGCCGTAAGACGTCAAGATCGAATCTACTGTGTCCCGTGGTGCCGGGGTGACCCAGTTCGGGAACCGGCACATTGTCGACATGGCAACTTGGCGTGAAGCATTCGATCACGAAGCGTTGCACTCACGGGCCGTGCAGGGAAGTGCGCCTTGTCGCAGTGGCCAATCCACGTAGGGTGCGCGGGGCCTCGGAGCCCCTGTTCGTGCAGGTGGAACGGGGGTTGGGGGGTAGTTGCGGCAAGGAATGCACGGGGTCCGGAAGTTGGCTGAAAAGCGACGTGCGCGTGCGCGGAAACCGGTCAGCCGACCGGTGTGTTTCCACCGGCCCGTCGTCCGCCTCTGTGAGCGCCCGTGCCGTTTCTGTGACGACGCTCATGGCCCGGTGCGGACTCCTCCGGCGGGCGCCGAGCCGCGCCGCGTTCGGACTGGCGCAGCAGCAGGCGGCAGACCGCGGTGACGGCGGCGAGGCCGAGCGCCGTGCCCGCGGCGCCGGCGAGCGAGGTGCCGTACCAGACGAGTACCACGGGAACCAGGACGCAGCTGAAGGCGGCCCAGCGGACCACGTCGGTCGCGGTCTCCTGGGACGGATTGGTCGCTCGGGGAGTGTCGGGGGTGGGGCGCGGTCCGGACATGCGTACTCCCTGGGGCCGGGGTCACGGTGTTCAACGCCTGTTCGACCGGTCGGTCACTGGCCGCCGCCGGGTTCCGGACCCGCTCATTCCCGCGCCCCGGGCCGTCGAGACGGCTGAATGCTGCGCAAAGCGCCTGTACAGCGCAGCAACCATTGCGTTGCGGGCGCCCCCTCGTGCATGCTCCCTGGAACCCCCACGACGGGGGCCCCTCGTTCGAGCGAGCCGAGAAGCGAGCCGAGAGCGGGGGAGCGGGCGGGATCTGGGCTAAGGAGGCGTGCCGCCGTACCCTTGGGGGTATGGGGTTGGGAAGGTGATTCCCGGACACAGCTCCGCCGCACACTGTCGTCCCTCCCAAAAAGGATCAAAACGCCGAGACAGCCATGGCCGGTCACGAATTCTTCGAACCCGCGGACCGCAAGCGGCCCGTCGCCGATCCCACGGCGGCCGAGCCCGAGGCGGCGGAACAGCCACGCCACTCCTGCGATCCAGCCTTCAAGCACGGCGTCGTCGTCGGATTCGACGGCTCCACGTCCAGTGAGCGCGCCCTCGCCTACGCGATCGGCATGGCCCATCGCACCGGCTCGGGCCTGATCATCGTCCACGTCGCCAACCGGCTGCCCACCACGGTGTGGGCCGGCTGCGAGCCACCGGTCTTCGTCGACGTGCCGGACCACCGCACCGAGGTTCTCGGCCTCGAACTCGCCTGCGCGGAGTACCTCGCCGAGGTGCCCTGGATCCTGGTCGAGCGCGGTGGCGACATCTGCCACGAACTGGAAGAGGTCGGACGGGAGTACGAGGCGGACGCGATCGTCGTGGGTTCCACGCACGGCATCGTCGGGCGCCTCTTCGGCTCCGTCGCGGGGCGGCTCGCCAAGCGGGCCAAGCGTCCCGTCGTCGTCATTCCGTAACGCGCCGTTCCCCCTGGTGGGATGCGATCCGGGAACGGCCGGTCACCTTTGTGCAAAACGCCAACCTACTGGCGCGTAGAGGTGTTTGTGCTTTTGTGAAGGGCATATATCGCTCACCGCACAACTGCACATGCACGAAGGGAGCCCGCCGTGGACAACGACGTCTCTGCGGGAAGCGGAACCACTACCGTGGTCGGCCGACTCGCCCTGGGAATCACCCTGTTGGCGTTCGGACTCGGGAACACCGACGTGATCAACGGTGTGTCGGCCGCTGACGCCGTCTCAGGCCCACTACGTAGGCGGCGTTGCGCTGTTCGTCGCCGGACTCTTCGCCTTCCGCGACCGTGACACGACGACGGGTACGGCCTACTCGGCGCTCGGCGCCCTGTGGTTCACCTGGGCCGTCACGGCCGGCAACTCGATGTCCGCCAACGCGGCAGGTCTGTTCCTGCTGCTGTTCGCCCTGGTGGCGCTCACCCTGACCCTCGCGGGCGGGGACCAACTCGCCCAGGGCACCTACGGGTTGTTCTTCGTCTCCCTCGTGCTCCTCGCCGTCGCCCAGTTCGCGACGAACGGCTCGCTCACCAAGGTGGGCGGCTGGTTCGCCGTGGCGGCGGGGGCGGTCGCCTGGTACGCGGCGACCGCGGCGTTGGCCCACTGGCCGACGGTTCTGCCTCGACGTGCTGCCGGCCGGGGGGTGACGGCCACCGGCTGAATGGCAGCCGTCGTCGGGGCATTGGGCGGCCCCGGCGATCCGAATGGACCCCCGCGTGTCTGGTGGCAGCACGTGGGGGTCCCTTCTGCGGTCTCTACTCGACCGTCACCGACTTCGCCAGGTTCCGCGGCTTGTCGATGTCCCTGCCCAGGGCCAAGGCCGTGTGGTAGGCGAGGAGTTGAAGGGGGACGCCCATCAGGATGGGGTCGAGTTCGTCCTCGTTCTTCGGGACGACGATCGTCTCGTCGGCCTTCGCCTCGTGCTGGTGGGCCACCGCGAGGATCTTGCCGCTGCGGGCCTTGATCTCCTCCATGGCCGCGCGGTTCTTCTCCAGCAGGTCGTCGTCGGGGACGATCGCGACCGTGGGGAGGGCCGGCTCGATCAGGGCCAGCGGGCCGTGCTTGAGCTCGGAGGCCGGGTAGGCCTCGGCGTGGATGTACGAGACCTCCTTGAGCTTCAGGGAGGCCTCGCGGGCCACCGGGTAACCCCGGACGCGGCCGATGAAGAGCATCGAGCGGGCCTCGGCGAACTGCTCGGCCAGGCGCTTGATCTCGTCCTCCTGCTTGAGGACCTCGGTGATCTGCTCGGGGAGCTTGCGCAGGCCCTCGATGATCCGCTTGCCGTCGCGGACCGAGAGGTCACGGGTGCGGCCCAGGTGCAGGGCGAGCAGCGCGAAGGCGACCGTGGTGTTGGTGAAGCACTTGGTGGAGACGACGCAGACCTCGGGGCCCGCGTGGACGTAGATGCCCGCGTCGGCCTCCCGCGCGATCGCCGAACCGACCACGTTGACGATGCCGAAGACCCGCGCGCCCTTGCGCTTCAGCTCCTGGACGGCGGCGAGGACGTCGTAGGTCTCACCGGACTGGGAGACGGCGACGTAGAGGGTGTCGGGGTCCACGACCGCGTTGCGGTAGCGGAATTCGGAGGCCGGCTCGGCGTCCGCGGGGATGCGGGCCAGCTCCTCGATCATCTGGGCGCCGATCATGCCCGCGTGGTACGAGGTGCCGCAGCCGAGGATCTTCACCCGGCGGATCTGGCGGGCCTCACGGGCGTCCAGGTTGAGGCCGCCGAGGTGCACGGTGGAGAAGCGGTCGTCGATGCGGCCGCGCAGCACGCGGTCCACGGCGTCGGCCTGCTCGTGGATCTCCTTGTGCATATAGGTGTCGTGGCCGCCCATGTCGTAGGAGGCGGCCTCCCACTCGACGGTGGTCGGCTCGGCCGTCGTGCGCGTGCCCTCGGTGGTGTAGGTGCGGAAGTCGTCGGCCTTGAGGGTGGCCATCTCGCCGTCGTCGAGAGTCACTATCTGCCGCGTGTGGGCGACCAGCGCGGCGATGTCCGAGGCGACGAACATCTCCTTCTCGCCGATGCCGAGGACCACCGGGGAGCCGTTGCGGGCGACCACGATGCGGTCGGGGAAGTCGGCGTGCATGACGGCGATGCCGTACGTGCCCTCGATGACCCGCAGGGTCTCGCGGACCTTCTCCTCCAGCTTCTCGGCCTGGGAGCGGGAGATGAGGTGGACGAGGACCTCGGTGTCCGTCTCGGAGAGGAACTCGACGCCGTCCGCCTCCAGCTTGCGGCGCAGGTCGGCGGCGTTGTCGATGATGCCGTTGTGGACGACGGCGACCGTGCCCTCGGCGTCCAGGTGCGGGTGGGCGTTCGCGTCGGAGGGGGCGCCGTGGGTGGCCCAGCGGGTGTGGGCGATACCGGTCGTGCCCTTGAAGCGGGCCGGGACCTTGGCCTCCAGGTCGCGTACGCGCCCCTTGGCCTTGACCATCTTCAGGCCGGCCGCCTTCGGGGAGGTGACGACGATGCCGGCCGAGTCGTAGCCGCGGTACTCCAGGCGCTGCAGGCCCTCCAGGAGGAGGGGCGCGACGTCACGCTTCCCGATGTATCCGACGATTCCGCACATATATAGGTATCCCGTTCCCGGCCTTGCGACTCAGCCGTAGACGATGCGGCGCAGCTGCCTGAGCGTAAGCTCCGGCGGTGCGACCGCCCGGTATTTCAGGTCCGCCCCGATCTGTTCGAAGATCGTCGCGTTCACCAGGCCCTGGGCCTGGAGCTCGCGGTGGCGGCGACGGACGTACTCCTCGGTCGTCTCGTCGAAGTAGGCGAGCACGTCCTGGATCACCCGCAGTGCCTCGCCCCTGCTGAGGGGCGAAGAGCGGGTCAGGTGATCAACAAGTTCGTCGTGCACCCGATGATCCTGGGGTACGAAAGACCGTTTCGCAAGAATCCTGCCCGATTTCGGGCAGGCCGCTGTGGACGATCTTTGGTGTTCTCATGAACGGCTGTTTGCGATCTGTCCACCCCGAGTCTGGTGCTTCGTCGCTCATGTGGACGAGTTTCAGACGTCATGGACATACCTCGTATGGGAGTACCGGAGCAGCTGGCCGAGCGCATGAGCCTGGCCGAGCAGCACGAGTACCTGCGCGCGAGATTCTCGCGGCGCAACCTGATGAGAGGCGGCGCCGTGACCATCGGCGCCGTCGCCGGTGGCGCGTTCGTGCCGGGAGCGGTCGCCCAGGCCGCGGTTCCCGCACAGCGCTCCGCCCCCGCGACCGAGGCCGTCGACGGCGCCTACGTCGCCCCCTTCGGCCGCCACCTCGCCTACGGCAACGACCCGCGCACCGAGATGACCGTCTCCTGGCAGGTCCCGGTCGCGGTGAAGAAGCCCTTCATCCGCATCGGCGCCCACCCCTGGGACCTCTCGCGCAAGATCGAGGCCGAGGTCCGCTCGCTCTACACGCCGGCCGGCGTCGGCGCGAGCGGCGACCACACGCAGTACTACGTCCACGCCAAGCTGACCCATCTGCGCCCGGGCCGGACGTACTACTACGGCGTCGGGCACCAGGGCTTCGACCCCGCCGAGCCACAACTGCTCGGCACCCTGGGCACGTTCACCACCGCGCCCGAGCGCAAGGAGCCGTTCACCTTCACGGCCTTCGGCGACCAGGGCGTCAGCTACCACGCGCTGGCCAACGACAGCCTGATCCTCGGCCAGAACCCGGTCTTCCACCTGCACGCCGGTGACATCGCCTACGGCGACCCGGCCGGCCAGGGCAGGTCGAGCGACACCGGATTCGACTCGCGCACCTGGGACCAGTTCCTCGCGCAGACCGAGCCGGTCGCCAAGTCCGTGCCGTGGATGGTCAGTTACGGCAACCACGACATGGAGGCCTGGTACTCGCCCAACGGCTACGGCGGCGAGGAGGCGCGCTTCACGCTGCCCGACAACGGGCCGGACAAGGCGCACCTGCCGGGCGTCTACTCCTTCGTCTACGGCAACACCGCGGTCATCTCGCTGGACCCGAACGACGTCTCCTTCGAGATCCCGGCCAACCTCGGCATCTCCGGCGGCACGCAGACCACGTGGTTCGAGGGCCAGCTGAAGAAGTTCCGCGCCTCGAAGGACATCGACTTCATCGTCGTGTTCTTCCACCACTGCGCCTACTGCACCTCCACGGCGCACGCCTCGGAGGGGGGCGTGCGACAGGAGTGGGTGCCGCTGTTCGACAAGTACACGGTGGACCTGGTGATCAACGGCCACAACCACCAGTACGAGCGCACCGACGTCATCAAGGGCGACAAGGTCGTCAAGAAGCTGCCGATCGGCGAGACGGCCTACTCCGAGACCGAGGGCGTCGTCTACGTGACGGCGGGCGCCGCGGGCCGCAGCCTGTACGCGTTCTCCGCGCCGGACTCCTACGAGGGGCACCTGAACGAGGTAGATTCCGTCGCCTCCTTCATCAACACCAAGGACGGCAAGGTCAACGAGACCGTCGCCTGGTCCCGGGTGCGCTACCTCAACTACTCCTTCCTGCGCGTGGACGTGGAGCCCGCAGCGCGCGGCCACTACGCCAGGCTGAAGGTGTCGGGCATCGCCGAGACCGGTGACCGCATCGACCACTTCACGGTGGCCCGCAAGGCCAAGTAGCAGCTGCCCGCACGGCAGGGCAGACACCGCGCAGGCGGTCCTCGCGCGCTACATGCGCTTGAGGATCGCCTGCTTGGCCAGGGTGAACTCCTCGTCGGTCAGCACGCCCGTGCGGTGCAGGTCGCCGAGCTCGCGCAGCCGCCGCAGCAGCGCGTCGTGGTCGTCCTCGCGCTGTTCGGCGGACGCGAGCCGCTTGTGGCTGCGCGGCTCCTCGGGCCCTGCGTCCGTCACGGCCGTCGCCGTGGGGTGCGGCAGGCGTGCCTGCACGGCGGCCGCGAGCAGCGCCATCAGCGGGTCCTTCTTGAAGCCCCACAGCTCCACGGAGTTGGGGTCGTACTTGGGCGGCGCCTTGGTGGGCGCGCCCTGCACGGTGAAGCGCAGGTGCCCGTTCTCCAGGCCGGCCGCGGGCTGCCACTCCACCGCCACCAGTTCCGCGACGGCCAGGGTGCGGGTGCCGGCGGCGGCCTTGGCGTCCTCCGTCTTCCAGTTCCACTCCAGGCGGACGAACTCGCCGTCGAAGCTCGCGGTGCCGTCCCCGGCCGAGATGGAGAGCGGGAGCGGCGGGCCCGGCAGCAGATACTCGCTCACCGGGTCGGCCGGAACCTCGTCGAGGAGCAGGGCGTTGCGCACCTCGTCGACGAAGTACTCGGCCACGCCGTAGCGGTCGGACTCGACGATCAGCTGGTAGGGGTCGTTGGGCTCGGTGAGCCGGCCGCCGGAGGCGTGCAGCAGCGGGTCGGCGCCGTCGCGCAGCCGCAGTCTGAGCCGCCCCGACTTCCGGCCCTGCTCGAACGAGATCCCCGCCAACGCCCCCAGCGGCACCACGAGTTCACCCAGCGTGCGGCGGAGCAGGCTGACGTTTCTGTCCCGCCCCGGCGTCAGTCGAAGGGCATCGCCGTCGAAGGCCCAGGTGCCGTCCTTCTGGATGATTTCCGCCATGGGGTGATTGTTTCACCGGATCTGCGAGAGAGTGGTCTCTACCATTCGTGGTCCCTCAGGGGTCCCTGTCCAAGGGAGCGCATGTGAGACGGCACCACAGAACGACTCCCCGTATGGCCCGCGTCCTCGGATCCCTGCTGCTCGTCGCGGCGGCCGGCGCCTTCACCGCCGGCGCGGCACCGGCGGCGAAGACCGGGGTGACGCCGCTCGACCGGGTGGTTCCGGCACCCGCGTCGGTCGCCCCGGGCGGATCCCCGTACCGCATCACCCGCGACACCCGCATCCGCGTCGACGACTCACGGGAGGCGCGACAGGTCGGCGAGTACCTCGCCGGCATCCTGCGGCCCTCCACCGGCTACCGCCTGCCGGTGACCACGCAGGGCGGGGCGGGCATCCAACTCCGCCTGCACAAGGGGAGCTTCGGCGCCGAGGGATATCGCCTCGACAGCGGCGGCAGGGGCGTCACCATCACCGCCGCCGAGCCCGCCGGACTCTTCCACGGCGTGCAGACCCTGCGTCAGCTGCTCCCGGCGGCCGTGGAGAAGAACGCCGTCCAGCCCGGCCCGTGGCAGGTGGCGGGCGGCACCGTCAAGGACAGCCCGCGCTACGCCTACCGCGGGGCGATGCTCGACGTCTCCCGCCACTTCTTCACCGTCGGTCAGGTCAAGCGCTACATCGACGAGTTGGCCCTCTACAAGGTCAACAAGCTGCATCTGCACCTCAGTGACGACCAGGGCTGGCGCATCGCGATCGACTCCTGGCCGCGGCTCGCGGCCTACGGCGGCTCGACGCAGGTCGGCGGCGGCAAGGGCGGTCACTACACCAAGGCCGACTACAAGGAGATCGTCCGGTACGCCGCCTCCCGCTATCTGGAGGTCGTCCCCGAGATCGACATGCCCGGCCACACCAACGCGGCCCTCGCCTCGTACGCCGAACTGAACTGCGACGGCAAGGCGCCCCCGCTCTACACCGGCACCGAGGTCGGCTTCAGCTCGCTGTGCGCGGGCAAGGACGTCACGTACACCTTCGTGGACGACGTGATCCGCGAGCTGGCCGCGACCACTCCCGGCCGCTATCTGCACATCGGCGGCGACGAGGCGCACTCCACCAGCCACGAGGACTACGTCACGTTCATGGACCGGGTGCAGCCCATCGTCGCCAAGTACGGCAAGACGGTGATCGGCTGGCACCAGATCACCGGCGCGCACCCGGTGAAGGGCGCCGTCGCGCAGTACTGGGGTCTGGACGACACCGACGCGGCCGAGAAGGCGCAGGTGGCGAAGGCCGCGCAGAACGGCACCGGGCTGGTCCTCTCGCCCGCCGACCGGCTCTACCTCGACATGAAGTACACCGAGGACACCCCGCTCGGCCAGGACTGGGCCGGCCTGGTGGAGGTGCGGCGGTCCTACGACTGGGATCCGGGCAACTACCTTCCCGGCGCCCCCGGTTCGGCGATCAAGGGCGTCGAGGCGCCGCTGTGGACCGAGACGATCGTGACGAGCGCCGACATCGACTACATGGCGTTCCCGCGGCTGCCCGGCGCCGCCGAGCTCGGCTGGTCGCCCGCGTCCACGCACGACTGGGACAGCTACAGGGTGCGGCTCGCGGCGCAGGCGCCGCGGTGGGACGCACTGGGGATCGGCTACTACCGCTCGCCGCAGGTCCCCTGGCCCGCCACGTAGGCCGGACATGCGGACGGGCACCCCGCAGGACCGTACTCCGGGGTGCCCGTCCGCGTTGATCAGAACCCCGCGACGGGATTTTTGAGGGTTCCGATCAGCTGGAGGGCGCCCGCCGGATCGGCCAGGTCGACCATCTGCCGGTTGTTGCGCAGCTGGAGCCGGTTGAGGCAGGACAGCGCGAACTCCGGGGCGAACATGTCGTACTGCTCGAACTTGCCGGCCAGTTCGGGCACCGACTTCTGGTACTCGCGCACGACCTCGGCGACCGTGCGCCAGAACTCGTCCTCCTCCAGGACTCCTTCGCCTGCCAGGTCCGCGGCGAGGAAGCGGAAGAAGCAGTCGAAGACGTCCGTGAAGATCGACAGGAGCCTCTTGTCCTCCGGGACCCGCACCCGCAGCCGCTCGACCGCCGGCGGCAGCACCGCGTCCGGGTCCATGACGGCGATCTCCTCGGCGATGTCCTTGTAGATCGCGCGCTGGATGACGCCGTCCTTCAGGACCAGGATCACGTTCTCGCCGTGCGGCATGAACACCAGGTCGTAGGCGTAGAAGCTGTGCAGCAGCGGGGTGAGGTACGCCCGCAGATAGCGGCGCAGCCACTCGGTGGGCGTGAGGCCCGACTGCTCGATCAGCGCGCCCGCGAAGGACGCGCCCTCGTGGTCGACATGGACGAGGGAGGCCATGGTGGCCAGGGACTCGCCGTCCTTCAGGGAGGCGACCGGGCTCTCGCGCCACAGCGCCGCGAGCATCTTGCGGTACGGCGAGTAGCGGTCCGTCGCCTTCTCGTACTCCAGGTGCCGGTAGCCGACCGCGGCACGCTCGCGGATGATCGACAGACCGGTCGACCCCAGGACGGGGTCGCCCTCGATGAGCTGGGCGAGCCAGTCGTTGATGGCCGGAGTGGCCTCCATGTAGGCCGCCGAAAGCCCGCGCATGAAGCCCATGTTGAGCACGGACAGCGCCGTCTTCACATAGTGCTTCCCGGGGTGCGAGCGGTTGAAGAAGGTCCGGATGGACTGCTGGGCCAGATACTCGTCCTCGCCCTCGCCCAGGCAGACGAGGTGCCCCCGGGCCACCTCGGCGGCGAAGGTCACCGTGAGCTTGTTCCACCACTGCCAGGGGTGGACGGGGATGAGGAGGTAGTCGGCCGGGTCGAGCCCCTGGTCGCACAGGACGTCGTAGAAGCGCTCGACGGTCCCCTCGCCCAGCTCCTGCCGTACGAAGGACTCGTACTCGATCCCCACACCCGCGGTGAACGCGGCGCGCGAGCGATGGGCGGCCAGCCACACCAGGCGGACCGGGCTCGCGGTCTCGGGGGCGTACGACAGGTACTCGTGGATGCCGAAGCCGAGCCGTCCGTTGTTGGCGACGAAGCAGGGGTGGCCCTCGGACATGCCGGTCTCGATGTCCTGGAAACCGGAGCGGGCGAGCTCGGCGGACGGGATCTGTGGCTTGGTGAGCTTGTAGCAGGTGCCGGAGAGGGTGGAGGAGATCTCCTCCAGATAGACGGGCAGGACCTCGTCGCTCAGGCCGAGGCACTTCTGCAGCTCGATGAAGAAGTCCAGTGCCGAGAGCGGGAGTTCGGTGCCGTCGCGGTGACGGGTGACGGAGCCGGCGTCCACCTGCCAGTGGTCGAGGGCGCGGAGCACGGCCGTGAAGGTGTACCGGGTCTGGCCGTCGTCGCTGCGGACGACGTAGCGGTCGCCCTGCTGCTCCGGGGTGATCAGCCGCTCGTGCGCGAACTCGGCGAGCGCCTTGCGGATCAGCAGGCGGTTGGCCTTCTCCCAGCGTTCGGGGGAGAGATGGGCGACGGCGTCGGCGAGGCTCATGCGGTCACCCCCGTCGCGGACAGGCCGTGCTGAGTCTCGAAGAACCGCTCCCGGGTGCAGAAGCTCAGCAACGCCTTCTTCTCCGGCTTCCGGATCTCGCGCTCGGGCACGAATCCGACAGCCTCGTTCAGTGCGTGTACGGCCTTGTTGGCGACGTCCGGCTCGACGACGACGCGCCGCACCGCCGGGTCCTCGAAGAGCCGGGCCATCACGGCGGTGATGACGGCCTTGGTGAAGCCGTGGACGGGTGCGTCGGTGGCCGGGGTGAGGAAGTGCATGCCTATGTCGCCGGGCAACGGCTCGTACAGGCCGACGAGTTCGCGGTGGACGGGGTCGTAGTACTCCATCAGGAAGGCCGGTTCGCCGTCCCGCAGACCGAGCAGCGCGTGGTGGTGCTCGTCGGCCGCGATCTCCATGTAGGCGCGCTCGACGTCCACCAGGTTCGCGTCCTGCATCATCCAGAAGGCCGCCTTGGGGTGGGTGACCCAGGAGTGCAGCAGCTCGGCGTCCTTCAGCGGGTCGAGTGGGCGGAAGGTGAAGATGCCCACCCGTGGGGCGGTGGTCATGGGGACTCCTTGAGTACGTGGTTCGTGCGTCGAGGTCGAGCGAGACGCGGAGGTGTCTTCGGTTTGGCTCCAGCAGGCGCTGAGACGTTTGCAGTCACCGCTTCCTCGACGTGAAGCGCGGGTAGGCGCAACGCTTCGTGAAAAAGCTCGTGAATGCGACCGCTGCCGGACGGAGCGGATCCCTCCACCGTGACGGTCTCCCGCGACGCTGCCGGGCGACGGAATTCCTCCGGTCGGGCAGTGGGCGATGAAGCAGGAAAAGTCGGGGCGCGAGCCGTGAGAGGTCCCGCCCCGGAGGGGCGGGAAGGTGTCAGACGGCGAACTCCTGGAACGCGATCGTCTTCTCGACCGGGTAGTACGCGGTGCCGAGCAGCTCGCGGATGATGCAGCTGTTGCGGTACGCGCCCATGCCGAGGTCGGGGCTGGTGATGCTGTGGGTGTGCACGCCGGCGTTCTGCAGGAAGACGCCGCGGCCGGTGACATCGATGGCGTAGTTGCGGCCCACGTCGAAGCGGCCGTGGCCGTCGAGGCGCAGCCGGTCCGCGACGGGGGCGAGGAAGGCCGGGGGCTCGTAGTGGTATCCGGTCGCCAGGACGAGGCCCTCCGTGCGGATCTCGAACTCCTTGCCCTGTTCGTCCTGGTGGAAGCCGAGCTGGTACGCCCCGTCGGTGTAACGGGCGCTCGTCAGCGACGAGTTGGTCAGCAGACGGGTCGGCACCGGCCGGCCGCCGCTCTCGACGTTCTTCTGGTAGAGCAGATCGAAGATCGAGTCGATGAGGTCCGAGTTGATGCCCTTGAAGAGGCCCTTCTGCTGCTTCTCCAGCCGGTAGCGGGTCTCCTCGGGCAGCGCCCGGAAGTAGTCGATGTAGTCCGGAGAGGTCATCTCCAGCGTCAGTTTGGTGTACTCCAGCGGGAAGAACCGCGGGGAGCGGGTGATCCAGTTGAGCTGGTAGCCGTGGACGTCCATCTCGGCGAGGAGCTCGTAGTAGATCTCGGCGGCACTCTGCCCGCTGCCGACGACGGTGATCGACTTCTTCGACTGCAGCTCGCTCTTGCGGTGCATGTACTGCGAGTTGTGGAACAGACCGCCCTCGAGCCCCCGGCACGCCTCCGGCACGAAGGGGGCCGTCCCCGTGCCGAGGACGAGGTGCCGGGCGCGGTGGACGTCGCCGGTGCCGGTGCGCACGAGGTAGTGGCCGTCCTCGTACGTCACCTCCGTGACCGTCGTGCCGAGCCGGACGCTGCCGAGCCGGCCGGCGGCCCAGCGGCAGTAGTCGTCGTACTCGACGCGCAGCGGGTAGAAGTTCTCGCGGATGTAGAACGAGTACAGCCGGCCCTTCTCCTTCAGGTAGTTGAGGAAGGAGTACGGCGACGTCGGGTCGGCGAGGGTGACCAGGTCCGCCATGAACGGGGTCTGCAGGTGGGCGCCGTCCAGGAACATGCCCGCGTGCCACTCGACGTCCGGCTTCGACTCCAGGAAGAGGCCGTCGAGTTCGGCGATCGGCTCGGTCAGACAGGCCAGGCCGAGGTTGAAGGGGCCGAGCCCGATGCCCACGAAGTCGTAGGTCCTCGGTGCGGAGTCGGTGGGCTCAGGAAGCGCGGTCAAGGGATTCTCCCAGGTACTGCTCGGCGTGGCCGGCGATCAGGTCGAGTACGGCGGCGATGTCGTCGGTCGTCGTCTCGGGGTTGAGCAGGGTGAACTTCAGGTAGTGGCGGCCGCCCACCTTGGTGCCCGCGACCACCGCGTCGCCGGAGGCGAAGAGGGCCTTGCGGGCATGGAGGTTGGCGCGGTCGATCTCGGCCGGGTCGGTGACGGCGGCCGGGATGCAGCGGAAGACGAGGGTGGAGAGGGTGGGCTGGACGACGACGTCGAAGCGCGGGTCGGCGGCGAGCAGCCGCCAGCCGCCGGACGCGAGGTCGCAGACCTGGTCGAAGAGCTCGCCGATGCCGTCGGCGCCCATCACCCGCAATGTCATCCACAGCTTGAGTGCGTCGAAGCGGCGGGTGGTCTGCAGGGACTTGTCGACCTGGTTGGGGATGCGCTCGGTGACCATGCGGCGCGGGTTCAGGTACTCGGCGTGATAGGTCGCGTGCCGCAGCGTGGAGGCGTCCCGCACCAGCACCGCGGACGAACTCACGGGCTGGAAGAAGGACTTGTGGTAGTCGACGGTGACCGAGTCGGCGCGCTCGATGCCGTCGATGCGGTCCCGGTACTTCAGCGAGGCGAGCAGACCGCAGCCGTAGGCCGCGTCCACGTGCAGCCAGGCGCCGTACTGGGCGCACAGTTCGGCGATCTCGGGCAGCGGATCGATGGAGCCGAAGTCGGTGGTGCCGGCGGTGGCGACGACGGCCATGGGGATCAGGCCGTCCTTCCTGCAGCGCTCCAGCTCGTGGGCGAGGGCGACGGTCTGCATCCGCTTGTCGTGGCCGACGGGGATGGGGACCACCGCGTCCTGGCCGAGGCCGAGGAGTTTCGCCGACTTCTGCACGCTGAAGTGGCCCACCTCGGAGGCGAAGATGCGCAGTCCGGCGAGGGAGTTGGACTTGGCCTCCTCCCTCGCCAGCAGCAGCGCCTGGAGGTTGGACTGGGTGCCGCCCGAGGTGAACACGCCGTCGGCGTTCTCGCCGAGGCCGATGCGGGCGGCCGTCCAGTCGATGAGCCTGCGCTCGATCAGGGTGCCGCCGGCCGACTGGTCCCAGGTGTCGAGGGAGGAGTTGACGGCGGACAGGACGGCCTCGCCGAGCACGGCCGGAATGACGACGGGGCAGTTGAGGTGGGCGAGGTAGCGCGGGTGGTGGAAGTAGACCGCGTCGCGGAGGTAGACGTCCTCCAGCTCGTCCAGGACGGCGCTGGTGTCGCCGAGCGGCCGGTCCAGGTCGATGGCGGCGATCCGGGGGGCGAGGGTGTCGACGGTGACACCGGTGAACGGACGGTCGGTGGTGGCGAGTTTGGCCGCCACCCGCTCGACTCCTTCGGTCACGGAGCTGCGGTACTGCTCCGCGGTCAGGTCATTGAGCAGGTGCGAGCGCATGTTGGGGTCCTCCGGTGGGGACAGTCCGTGCGGGGCGGGAGAGCGGGGAAACCCAGAGCTTCTGGCTTCAACTTAGGTTAGCCTAACCTAAGTTAGTTGCCTCCAATCCTGTCCCTCCAGTGACCGCCGTCACTCCGTCTCGCGCAGCTGCTCCTCGCTCAGGCCCTGCCGCCAGTAGCCGACGAAGGTGACGCGCCGACGGTCGATCCCGCGCTCGCCGACCAGGTGCCGGCGCAGCTGCTTCACGCATCCGCTCTCGCCCGCGATCCAGGCGTACGGGCGTTCCGCGGGCGGGAGTTGGGCGCAGCGCAGGGCGTCGAGGGCCATGGGGGACCCCTCGACGCCACTCGCGTCCCGGACCAGCCAGGTGATCTCGGCGTCGGCCTCGGTCGCCAGGTCCTGGATGTCTCCCGCGTCCCGCACCTCCAGCCAGACGCGGGCGCGGGAGTCGGCGGGCAGGGACTCGAGGATCGCGGAGACGGCCGGGACGGCGGTCCCGTCGCCCCAGATCAGCGTCAGGTCGGTGTCCGCGGGCGGCCGGAACCGGATCGCGCGGTTGTCCGCGAGCGCGGGGCCGAGCAGGACGACACGGTCACCGGCGCCGGCCCGTGCGGCCCACCGCGAGGCGGGGCCGGCCGGGGTGTGCAGGACGAAGTCGACGTCGATCTCGTCGGGGTCGCGCCGCAGCGAGCGCAGGGTGTACGAGCGCATCACCGCCCGTACGCCGTCCGGGAGTTCACGCCAGGCCTGCCACCAGCTGTCGCCGAGCTCGTACGGCACGGCGGGCTCGCGCTGCCCGGGATGCGGCAGGAAGAGGGACAGGGACTGGTCGCACCCGTCGGAGCGGAACGCGTGCAGATCCTCCCCGCCGAAGGTGACACGCACCAAGGACGGCCCCAGCCGCCTCGTCCGTACGACCTGGAGGGAGAAGAAACGGAACGGGGCGGCTACGGCCGTCGTCATGGCGGAACTCCTGAATCGACGTCAGGGGATGCGCACCTCAGGGGCGCGGGGCGGTGTCGATATGCGGCTCCGCCGCGTGGGCGCGATCCGCCACGACGGGCTCGCAGATGCTCACGGCCCTCACGGTCAGCTGACCTTCTTCGCCTTCTCCAGCGCCTCGGCCAGACCTGCGAGCAGCGGAACGCACTTGTCGTAGGACAGGATCGGCTCGGGCGAACGGCCGATGACCTGCCCGGCCTTGACCGCGGGGAGCTTCTTCCAGGTCGCCTTGGTGATGTCGGCGGGCTGGATCGCCGAGGTCCGGTCGTCCATCATGATGATGTCCGCCGCGTACTTGTCGACGTTCTCCCAGCTCAGCGACTCGTACCAGCCGCCGCCCTTGGCCTTCGCCTTCTCCGGGGGCTCGACGAAGTTCACGCCGAGCGCCTTGAAGTACTCCAGGTCGATGGAGAGGTTGGTGCCGGAGACGTAGAAGAGCGTGTCGGCCGCGGAGGCGGCCATCACCTTGATGTCCGGCTTGGCCTTCGCGGCCTTGCGCAGCCGGGCCGCCGCCTCCTCGAACCTCTTCTTGGCGTCGGTGGCCTCGGCCGCCTTCAGGTCCGCGCCGAGCGACTCCGCCAGCGCCCACATGCGCTGGAGCGGCTCGGTCAGCTGGCGGTCGTAGACGGAGATGCCGACGCTGGGGGCCAGCTGGGCGATCTTGTCCTTGGAGGCCTCGGGGACGTACCAGAGCGTGCCGGCGCCGTCGAACATCGTGGTGATGAGCACGTCGGGCGCGAGGGCCGCGAGCTTCTCGACGTTGAACTGGTCCCAGACGTTGCCGAGGATCGTGACCTTGCTGATGTCCATGTCGCCGGCCTGGACGTCGGGCTTGCCGTCCGTGGTCCTGGTGGGGCCGAAGACGCCCTTGACGCTGATGCCGTAGTCGAAGAGCGCGGCGGCGACACCGGTGAACGCCACGATGTTCTTGGGCGCCTCGTCGAGCTTCACCGTCTTGCCGCGGTCGTCCTTGAAGGTCCAGGGGCCGGATTTGGCTGCGGTCGTCGCGTCGGAGCCACCGCTTTTCGCGTCGTCGTCACCGCAGGCGGCCAGCGCGGCACCGAGGCCGAGGGCGCCGCCGGCGGCCAGGATGCCGCGTCGGGTGAGATGGGTGGCTCTGGCGTTGGACATGGTGAGGCTGCTTTCGAACGGGGCGGAACGCCCGCCGGACAACTTTCAACGTAGGTTAGCCTAACCTCAGTCGATGTCCAGGGGTGGGGGCGTTCCGCGCCCGGGCACGGTCAGCCGGTGAGGCCCAACTCCCGTGCGATCAGCATCCGTTGCACCTCGCTCGTGCCCTCGCCGATCTCCAGGATCTTGGAGTCGCGCCACATCCGGGCCACCGGGTACTCGTTCATGAAGCCGTAGCCGCCGTGGATCTGGGTGGCGTCGCGGGCGTTGTCGACCGCGACGGTGGAGGAGTGGAGCTTGGCGAGGGCGGCCTCCTTCTTGAAGGGGGCACCGGTCACCAGCCGGGCGGCCGCGTCCCGCCAGGCGAGCCGGGCGGTGTGGGCCTTCATCTCCATGTCGGCGATCTTGAACTGGATGGCCTGGTTGGCGCCGATGGGGCGGCCGAAGGCGTGGCGCTCCTTGGCGTACTTCACCGACTCGTCCACACAGCCCTGGGCGAGGCCGGTCGCGAGCGCCGCGATGGCGACGCGGCCCTCGTCGAGGATGCGCAGGAACTGGGCGTAGCCGCGGCCCTTCGCGCCGAGCAGGTTCGCCGCCGGGACGCGCACGTCCGTGAAGGAGAGCTCGCGGGTGTCCGAGGCGTTCCAGCCGACCTTGGAGTACGGCGCGGCCACCGTGAAGCCCGGGGTGCCGGACGGGACGATGATCGACGAGATCAGCGGCTTGCCGTCGGGCTTGCGGCCGGTGACCGCGGTGACCGTGACCAGGCCCGTGATGTCCGTACCCGAGTTGGTGATGAAGCACTTGGTGCCGTTGATCACCCACTCGTTCGTCGACTCGTCGAGGCGGGCCGTCGTGCGGGTCGCGCCCGCGTCCGAGCCTCCGTCGGGCTCGGTGAGGCCGAACGCACCGAGGATCTCGCCCGAGCACAGACGCGGCAGCCACTCGTGCTTCTGCTCCTCGGTGCCGAAGAGGTGGATCGGCATGGCGCCCAGCGAGACGCCGGCCTCCAGGGTGATGGCCACCGAGGAGTCGACGCGGGCCAGCTCCTCCAGCGCCACGCCCAGCGCCAGGTAGTCACCGCCCATGCCGCCGTGCTCCTCGGGGAACGGCAGCCCGAACAGGCCCATGCGGCCCATCTCGCGGACGATCTCGTACGGGAACTCGTGGTGCTCGTAGAACTCGCCGATCTTGGGCGCCACCACGTCGTGGGCGAACGCCTCGACGGTGCGGCGGAGTTCTTCGAGCTCGGGGGAGAGACGGAAGTCCATGACGGTCACTGCTCCTCAGTGGCCTCGGCGGCCTCGGTGTCCTTGTGGGACAGCGCTCGGACGGTGCGGGACGGGCTGGGTCGGCCCAGTTGGCCGGCCATCCACGCGCTGGTGGCGACGAGACGGCCGAGGTCGACTCCGGTGTCGATGCCGAGACCCTGCAGCATCCACACGAGGTCTTCGGTGGCGAGATTTCCGGTGGCGGACTTGGCGTACGGGCAGCCGCCGAGGCCGCCCGCCGAGGCGTCGACCGTGGTGACGCCGTGTTCCAGGGCGGCGTAGGTGTTGGCCAGCGCCTGGCCGTAGGTGTCGTGGAAGTGGACGCCCAACCGCTCCACGGGAATGCCGTGTTCGCCGAGCTCGGTCAGGAGCGCCCGCACATGGCCCGGTGTCGCGACCCCGATCGTGTCGCCCAGACTCAGTTCGTCGCAGCCCATGTCCAGCAGGGCCCCGCAGACCCGGACCACCTGGGGGATGGGGACCGGCCCCTCCCAAGGGTCGCCGAAGCACATGGAGAGGTAGCCGCGGACATGGACCTGCTGGGACTTGGCGCGGGCCACCACCGGTTCGAACATGGCCAGCGCCTCGTCCACCGTGCGGTTGAGGTTGGCCTTCGCGAAGGACTCGGTGGCACTGGCGAAGACGGCGACGCGGCGGGCACCGAGGGCGAGAGCACGGTCGAGGCCGCGCTCGTTCGGGACGAGCACCGGCAGATCCACCGGGAGGCCGGAGATCTGCGGGAACAGCTGCTCGGCATCGGCGAGTTGAGGCACCCACTTCGGGTGCACGAAGCTCGTGGCCTCGATCGTGGTCAGCCCGGCCTCGGACAGCCGGTGCACGAACTCCGCCTTGACCTGCGTCGGTACGGTCGTCTTCTCGTTCTGCAGACCGTCGCGGGCGCCGACCTCATGGATGCGGACCCGGGTCGGCAGACCGGGAGCCGGTACGGCCATGGGCAGCGTCATTTCTCCTCCTCGTGCGGTGCGATGACGGCCAGCACCTGGTCCATGGCGACCGTCGTGCCCGGCGCCACGTCCAGTTCGGCGACCGTGCCGGCGTGCGGGGCGGAGATGACGTGCTCCATCTTCATCGCCTCGACGACCAGCAGGCTCTGGCCCGCGCTCACCTCGTCGCCGACGGCGACCTTCACCACGGTGACCGTGCCGGGCATGGGTGCGGTCAGCGAGTCGGCGCCGGCGTGGCCCGCGCGCGTGAGGGACGCGGCGACCGGGTCGTGGTCGCGCACGTGCCAGGCGTCGCCGTCCCGG
Source organism: Streptomyces sp. NPDC048419 (assembly GCF_043200415.1). Lineage (NCBI taxonomy): Bacteria > Bacillati > Actinomycetota > Actinomycetes > Kitasatosporales > Streptomycetaceae > Streptomyces > Streptomyces sp. NPDC048419. The sequence goes on from NZ_JBICXT010000002.1 coordinate 368,389, forward strand.
CCGATCCAGTCGGCGGCGCGGTGGAAGGTGTGCCGGACACCGTCCAGGATGACCGCCACCGTGTCGGCGGTGACGGTGTGGGCGCCGCGCGTCTCATGGGTGACGGGTTCGAGTCCCGGCACGCGGAGGGGGAAGGCGACGGGCCTGGGCGTGCCGCCGAGCCGCCAGCCGCTCGGCACCGAGAAGGGGTCGCACCAGCCGTCCCCGCGCGGCTCCAGCGCATCCAGCCGCACGGCCGCGGCCGCCTCGTACACCTCGTCCGGTACGTCGGTGGACACGAGCGAGTCCACCTCCCGCTCCACCAGCCCGGTGTCCAACTCGCCCGCCACGACCGCCGGATGGGCCAGCAGGCGGCGCAGGAAGCCGGCGTTGGTCTGCACGCCCAGCGTCACCGTCCCGGCGAGGGCCGTGCGCAGCTTCCGGATCGCCGTCTCGCGGTCCGGGCCGTAGGCGATGACCTTGGACAGCATCGGGTCGTAGAGGCTGCCGACCTCGGTGCCCTCGCTGAGCCCGGAGTCGGTGCGGATGCCGTCGCCCTGGGGTTCGTGCAGCCTGAGGACCGTGCCGCCGGAGGGCAGGAACCCGCGCGCGGGGTCCTCGGCACAGACACGGGCCTCGACCGCGTGCCCGGTCAGCGTGATGTCGTCCTGCTCGTACGGCAGTTGCTCGCCCGCCGCCACCCGCAGCTGCCACTCCACCAGGTCCAGGCCCGTGATCAGCTCGGTGACCGGGTGCTCGACCTGGAGGCGGGTGTTCATCTCCATGAAGTAGTACGACGACGGGTCGCCGCCCGGCACGATGAACTCCACCGTGCCCGCCCCGCGGTAACCGCAGGACCGGGCCGCCTGCACTGCCGCCTCGCCCATCGCCGCGCGCGTGGCTTCGTCGAGGAGCACGCTGGGCGCCTCCTCGATGATCTTCTGGTGCCGGCGCTGCAGCGAGCACTCGCGCTCGCCCAGGTGCACCACGTTCCCGTGACTGTCGGCGAGGACCTGGATCTCGATGTGCCGGGGCCGGTCCACCCACCGCTCCACCAGGAGCGTGTCGTCGCCGAAGGAGGCGCGGGCCTCGCGGCGGGCGGAAGCGATCTCGTCCGCCAGCTTCTCCGCGTCCCGCACCAGCCGCATGCCCTTGCCGCCGCCGCCGGCCGACGGCTTCAGCAGCACCGGCATGCCGATCTCGCGGGCGGCGTCGGCGAGTTGGCCGTCCGTCAGGCCGCTGCCGCTGGACCCGGGGACGACCGGGACCCCGGCCGCCTGCACCGTCTCCTTGGCGCGGATCTTGTCGCCCATCAGGGAGATGGCGTCCGCGGGCGGCCCGATGAAGACCAGCCCGGCATCCGCGCAGGCACGCGCGAAGGAGGCGTTCTCCGCGAGGAAGCCGTAGCCGGGGTGCACGGCCTGGGCGCCGGTGCGGGCGGCGGCCTCCAGCAGGCGCTCCGCCGACAGATAGCTCTCGGCTGCCGGGGCCGGGCCGATCCGGACCGCCGTGTCGGCCTCGCGGACATGGCGGGCGTCGGCGTCCGCGTCGGAGAAGACGGCCACCGAGCGCACGCCCAGCGAGCGGAGCGTACGGATCACGCGGACGGCGATCTCGCCCCGGTTGGCCACGAGCACTGTGTCGAACATGGGTCCCCTCCTCACATCCGGAAGACGCCGAACTGGGGCTCGCCCAGTGGCGCGTTGGCACAGGCGGTCAGTGCGAGACCCAGCACCTGGCGGGTCTCCAGCGGGTCGATGACGCCGTCGTCCCAGAGACGGGCGGTGGCGTAGTAGGCGCTGCCCTGGCGCTCGTACTGCTGTCGGATCGGCGCCTTGAAGGACTCCTCGTCCTCGGCCGGCCACTGTTCGCCCCGGGACTCCAGCTGGTCCCGCTTGACCGTCGCGAGGACCGAGGCGGCCTGCTCGCCGCCCATGACGGAGATCTTGGCGTTCGGCCACATCCACAGGAAGCGGGGGGAGTAGGCCCGGCCGCACATCGAGTAGTTGCCCGCGCCGTACGAACCGCCCACCACGACCGTCAGCTTCGGCACGCGCGTGCAGGCCACGGCCGTCACCATCTTGGCGCCGTGCTTGGCGATGCCGCCCGCCTCGTAGTCCTTGCCGACCATGAAGCCGGAGATGTTCTGCAGGAACACCAGCGGGATGCCGCGCTGGTCGCACAGCTCGATGAAGTGGGCGCCCTTCTGGGCGGATTCGGAGAACAGGATGCCGTTGTTGGCGACGATCCCGACCGGGTGGCCCTGGATCCGGGCGAAGCCGGTGATCAGCGTCTGCCCGAACTCCGCCTTGAACTCGGCGAACCGGGAGCCGTCGGTCACGCGCGCGATGATCTCGCGGACGTCGTACGGGGTGCGGGAGTCCACCGGCACCGCGCCGTACAGGCCGTAGGGATCGACCTTCGGCTCGGCCGCGGGCCGCACCTCCCAGGGCAGCGCGCCGCGCGCGGGCAGCGTGGCGGCGATGTTCCGCACGATGCTGAGCGCGTGCGCGTCGTCCTCGGCGAGATGGTCGGTGACGCCGGAGATCCGGGAGTGCACCTCGCCGCCGCCGAGCTCCTCGGCGGTCACCACCTCACCGGTGGCGGCCTTCACCAGGGGCGGGCCGCCCAGGAAGATGGTGCCCTGGTTGCGGACGATGACCGCCTCGTCGCTCATGGCGGGAACGTACGCCCCGCCGGCCGTGCACGATCCGAGGACCGCGGCGATCTGCGGGATGCCGGCGCCGGACATCCGCGCCTGGTTGTAGAAGATCCGCCCGAAGTGCTCCCGGTCCGGGAAGACCTCGTCCTGCATGGGCAGGAAGGCGCCGCCGGAGTCGACCAGGTAGATGCAGGGGAGGCGGTTCTCCAGGGCCACCTCCTGGGCGCGCAGGTGCTTCTTCACCGTCATCGGGTAGTACGTCCCGCCCTTGACGGTGGCGTCGTTGGCGACGATCACGCACTCGCGCCCGCCGACCCGCCCGATCCCGGCGATGACGCCGGCGGCCGGGGCCGCCCCGTCGTACAGCCCGTCGGCGGCGAGGGGCGCCAGCTCCAGGAAGGGCGAGCCCTGGTCGAGCAGCGTGTCCACCCGGTCCCGCGGCAGCAGCTTCCCGCGTGCGGTGTGCCTGGCCCGCGCCTTCTCGCCGCCGCCGAGCCGCGCCGCGGCCAGCTTGCCGTGCAGCTCCTCGACGAGTGCGCGGTGCGCCGCCTCGTTGGCCCGCCAGGCCTCCGACGCGGGGTCTGCCGCGCTCGTCAGCTCCGGTGCCTCGTGCATCCTGCGGTCCCCTCACCCAGTGGTCGGACTGTTAATGAGCGTTAACCATTTCCATCAGGTTAACGACCGCTAACCTCCCTGTCTAGAATTACCTTCATGGCCACCAGAACCGACGCCCCCACCCGCCGCGAGCAGATCCTCAAGGAGGCCGCGCGGCTGTTCGCCGAGCGCGGTTTCCACGGGGTCGGAGTCGACGAGATAGGTGCCGCCGTCGGCATCAGCGGCCCGGGCCTGTACCGCCACTTCGCGGGCAAGGACGCGATGCTCGCCGAGCTGCTGGTGGGGATCAGCGGCCAGCTGCTGACGGGCGCGAAGCGGCGCCTCCAGGAGGCCGACGGGACGCGCCCCGAGGCGGTCCTCGACTCGCTCATCGAGGGGCACATCGACTTCGCGCTCGACGACCGCCCCCTGATCACCCTGCACGACCGCGAGCTGGACCGCCTGCGCGACAGCGACCGCAAGCTGGTGAGGCAGCTCCAGCGGCAGTACGTCGAGCTGTGGGTGGCGGTGCTGCGGGAGGTCTACCCGGGCGTCGCGGAGCCCGCGGCCCGGTCCGCCGTGCACTCGGTCTTCGGCCTGCTCAACTCCACCCCGCACCTGGGCCGGCCCGGCTCGCTGCCCGGCCGCGGGACGACGGCGGAGCTGCTGCACCGTATGGCCAAGGGGGCGTTCGCGGCCGCGGCGGCGTGACGAGCGTTACGGGATCTCCTCTGGACGCCTCTCCCTACCCGCCGGTACCTTGAAGATCTGAGCAAGCGCTTAGACATTGGGAACCAGGAGGTGGCGGCGGTGCGCCGTACGGTGTTCAACGAGGACCACGAGGCGTTCCGGGAGACCCTCCGGGCCTTCATCGAGGCCGAGGTCGTTCCCGTCTACGACGAGTGGTTCGCCGCGGGCCAGGCGCCGCGCGACTTCTACTACAAGCTCGCCGAGCTCGGCGTCTTCGGCATCCGCGTGGACGAGGAGTTCGGCGGCGCCGGCATCGACTCGTACAAGTTCGAGGCCGTGATGTACGAGGAGACCGCTCGCGCCGGTGTCCAGTTCGGCGGCTCCGGCGTGCACGTGCTGCTCGGCCTGCCGTACATCAAGATGCTCGCCTCCGACGAGCAGAAGAAGCGCTTCCTGCCGAAGTTCGTCTCCGGCGAGGAGATGTGGGCCCTCGCGATGACCGAGCCGGGCACCGGCTCCGACCTCGCGGGCATGAAGACCACCGCCAAGCTCTCCGAGGACGGCACGCACTACGTCCTCAACGGCTCCAAGACCTTCATCACCGGCGGCGTCCACGCCGACCGCGTGATCGTCTGCGCCCGTACCTCCGCGCCGACCGCCGAGGACCGCCGCTTCGGCATCTCCCTCTTCGCCGTCGACACCAAGTCCGAGGGCTACTCCATCGGCCGCAAGCTGGACAAGCTCGGCCTGAAGACCTCCGACACCGCCGAGCTGGCGTTCGTCGACGTGAAGGTCCCGGTCGAGGACCTGCTCGGCGAGGAGAACAAGGGCTTCTACTACCTGGGCCACAACCTCGCCTCCGAGCGCTGGGGCATCGCCTTCGGCGCCTACGCGCAGGCCAAGGCCGCCGTGCGGTTCGCCAAGGAGTATGTCCAGGAGCGCACCGTCTTCGGCAAGGCCGTCGCCTCCTTCCAGAACACCAAGTTCGAGCTGGCCGCCTGCCAGGCCGAGGTCGACGCCGCCGAGGCCGTCGCCGACCGCGCCCTGGAGGCCCTGGACGCGGGCGAGCTGACCCCCGCCGAGGCCGCCAGCGCCAAGCTGTTCTGCACCGAGGTCGCGCACCGCGTCATCGACCGCTGCCTCCAGCTCCACGGTGGCTACGGCTTCATGAACGAGTACCCGATCGCCCGTCTGTACGCGGACAACCGGGTCAACCGCATCTACGGCGGCACCAGCGAGATCATGAAGACGATCATCGCCAAGGACATGGGTCTGTAAGGCCCGCGAAACCCCAGGAAAAGACTGGCAGGTACAACTGTCTGCCATGAGCCAGGCACTCAAGGATCTCCTCGATCTGCTCGACCTGGAGCAGATCGAGGAGAACATATTCCGCGGCCGGTCCCGGTCCGCCGTCGTCCCGCGGGTCTTCGGCGGGCAGGTGGCGGCCCAGGCGCTGGTCGCCGCAGGGCGCACGGTCCCCGCGGACCGGCACGCCCACTCCCTGCACGCGTACTTCCTGCGCCCCGGCGACCCGGGCGCGCCGATCGTCTACGACGTCGACCGCATCCGCGACGGCCGCTCCTTCACCACACGCCGCGTGGTCGCGATTCAGCACGGCAAGCCGATCTTCCACCTCTCGGCCTCCTTCCAGGGCGACGAGGACGGCCTCGACCACCAGGCGCCGATGCCGTCCGCTCCCGACCCGGCGACGCTGCCCACCTCCCAGGAGCGGCTGCGCGGCTACGGCCACCTCGACGCGGTGGTGGTCGAGAAGTTCCTGGAGGCGCGCGAGGCGGTCGACCTGCGCTACGTCGAGGAGCCGCCGTACGGGCGGTTCGGTGAGCCGCGCGAGCCGCACTCCCAGGTCTGGTTCCGCACCAACGGCAAGCTCGAGGGCGCCATCGACGAGCACCTGCTGCACGTCGTCCTCGCCACGTACGTCTCCGACATGACCCTGCTCGACTCGGTCCTGCTCGCGCACGGCCGCGGCGGCTGGGCCGTGGGGGACGTGGTCGGGGCCTCGCTCGACCACGCCATGTGGTTCCACCGGCCCTTCCGCGCCGACGAGTGGCTGCTGTACGACCAGGAGTCGCCGTCGGCCCACGGCGGGCGCGGGCTCGGCCAGGCCCGTATCTACACGCAGGAGGGGCAGCTCGCCATCTCGGTCATCCAGGAAGGTCTGGTGCGCGTTCCGCGGGAACACTGAGAGGCATGACGTCTGCAGAGGAGGGCGGCGGCGAGAGCACCTTCACGGTGGTGGTCGCCGCCGTCGCCAATCTCGGGATCGCTCTCGCCAAGGCGGTCGCCGGAATCATCAGCGGGTCCAGCGCGATGCTCTCCGAGGCGGCGCACTCCGTCGCCGACACGGTCACCGAGGTCCTGCTGCTGACCGCCCTCAAACGCAGCGGGAAGCCCGCCGACGAGGAGCACCCGCTCGGCTACGGGCCCGAGCGCTACATCTGGGCGATGCTCGCCGCGGTCGCGACGTTCGTCGGCGGCGCCGTCTTCTCGATCTACGACGGCGTCCACACCCTGGCGGCGGGCGAGGATCTGGGCGATCCGCTCGTGTCGTACATCGTCCTGCTGGTCGCCTTCCTGCTGGAGGGCTTCTCGCTGCGGACGGGGCTGCGCCAGGCGCGCGGCGAGGCCCGGCGCGTCCGGGCACCCTTCAAGCTGTACCTCCGCCACACCCCCGACACCGCGGTGAAGGCCGTCGTCCTGGAGGACTCGGCCGCGCTGATCGGCCTCGTGCTCGCCGCGGGCGGTCTGCTCGGCGGGCAGCTCACCGGGTCCGGCGTCTGGGACGGGATCGCCTCGCTGCTGATCGGCCTGCTGCTGCTCGTCGTCGCCTGGGTGCTGGGCCGCTCCAACGCCGAGTTGCTCGTCGGGCGCCCGCTGCCGAGGTCGGTCCGGCAGCGGATCAGGGCCGAGCTGCTGGACGTGGAGCACATCGAGGCCGTACTGGAGCTGACGACGCTCGTGCAGGGCCCGCGCGAGGCGCTGGTCGCCGCCAAGATCGACTTCCGCGACCGCTCGACGGCGGCCCAGATCGAGTGGGCCTGCGAAACCGCCGAACTGCGCCTGCGCTCGGTGTTCCCGGCGGTGACCAGGGTGTACCTGGACCCGACACCGGGGTTCGCACAGCGTCGGTCGGAGGGGTTGAATCCTTGGCCGTGAGCGACTCGACAGCCGGTTCGCGCAGTGCCGGCGGAAGGGTTTCGTCTCCGGCCGTGGGCGCCCGGGAAAGTCGGTTGAGCTGGGGGCGTGGTCGCGGTGGGATGGCGGCATGGCGGAAGCATCGGCGGAGACGTGGAACTGGCGGGGCGGGCGGATCAGAGGCGCGTTTCTGGAGGCCGCGGACGTCGCTGTCGGGCTGCTGGGCGAGGCGGCCGTCGCCAAGGGCTGGGAGAAGCCGAGCGTGCTCGAGCACTTCGGTGTGCGGGGACTGGCCGGACACATGTTCTGGCAGGAGCTGGCGCTGCCCGCGCTGCTCGCCGGGCCGGTGCCCGCGGAGCCGGTGGTGTCCCTGCGCACGTACTACCTGGAGAAGGTCACCTGGCTGGACGCCGGTCCCGGCGCGCCCGTCAGCGGGCGGATCCGGCAGGGCGGCGAGTCGACCGCCGCGGACGGGCACACGGCGCTGCACGCGCGCGTGCGCGACGCGCTGGAGCGGTTGCGGGACCAGGTGCGGGACGCGCCCGCCGCACGCCCCGTCCACATCCCCTCCTGGGGCGGCTGGTCCCTCGAACTCGACGACCTTTTGCTCACCCGGCTGCTGGAACTCGTCGTCCACGGCGACGACTTGGCGTCGAGCGTGGGCCTGCCGGCCCCGGCGTTCCCGGAGCACGTCACCGCACCCGTCGTCGAGCTGCTTGCGCGCCTCGCGGTCCGTCGGCACGGCACGGTGGACGTGATGAGGGGACTCGCCCGCGCCGAACGCGCCCCCGCCTCGATCGCCGGTATCTAGCGACGGCTCAGGAGAGCCCCGCCTCCGCCAGCAGGTACGCCGTCATCGGGTCGTAGTGGCGCGGGCTGACGACATGGTCGTCCAGCGGGACCACGACCTGGACGGTGCCCTCCGCCTCCGCCAGGAACAGCGCCGGGTCGTTGCAGTCGGCGTAGCCGACGGAGTCGACGCCGTGCTGACCGGCGTAGCCCGCCCAGCCGTGGTCGGCGACGACCAGGTCGGGCAGCGGGCGGCTGGAGTTCCCCAGCGCCGTGAGGATGGCCTTCATCGGCTCGCCGGAGTGCGTGTGCCACAGGGAGGCGCCGTGCTCCAGGACCGCGACGTCCGCGAGCTGCCAGACGTAGCCCTCCTCCGTCTGGAGCCCCTCCGGGATCACGACGATCTCGCAGCCGGCCGCCCGCAGCGCGGCGGCCGTGGCGCGGTGCACGTCGAGCAGCCCGCCCGGGTGGCCGGTCGCGAACAGCACCCGCTGCTGCCCGTCTGCGGCCTTGCGCAGCCGCGCCGCCATCCGGTCCAGGGCGTCGACGGTCAGCTCGGGATCGATGGTGTCCTGGCCGTACCGGTACTCGGGGTCGTCGTTCACGCCCACCCGCTCCGCCATCACCGCGAGGACGTCCTGCTCGTCCCGCCAGCGGTCGCCGAGCTCCAGGCCGAGCCAGTAGTGGCGGTCGCCGTTCGCCAGCTTGCGGTAGTGGCTGAGATTGTTCTCGCGGGGCGTCGCGACGTCGCCCGCGATGCGGGTCCGTACGAGGTGGTCGACGAGCTCGGCGCGGCTGGGTGTCCCGGGTATCGGCATGCAGCCCATTGTGGTGCAGGCGGCCGTGCGAGTCCCTGGCGTCCCGCACCCTGGGACGTGGCTCACGTACTCATCGTCATGGGTTCTCGTACCTATTGCCGTGCCGCGAACGCCCGTACCCATGGCCGGGAACCGCCGTCCCCGCCGCCCCTACCGCTGCCGCAGCGCGAACCACAGCTCCATGCGTACGTCCGGGTCGTCCAGGTCGGTGCCGAGGAGCGCGGCGCAGCGGGCGATGCGCTGGCGCACGGTGTTGCGGTGCACGGACAGGGCGACGGCCGTACGGTCCCAACTGCCGTGCAGGGAGAGCCAGGTGCGCAGCGTCTCGGCCAGCGCGGGGGTGGCCGTGACGGGGGCGAGCAGCAGCCGGGCGTGTGCCTCGGCCTCCTCGGGCGGCACCAGGTCGGCGAGGCCCGCGCGGTCGCCGTGCCGGACCAGCGAGGTGCGGGTGGCGCGGGCGCGGGCCAGCGCGCGGGCGGCCTGTGTGTCCGCGGCCGGCCACTCGTCCGGGGCCACGGCCGCGCTGACGCCCAGCGTCCAGCCGGGCTGCGCGGCCGGTTCGCGGTCGGCCGGCACCAGGACCCGTACGACGTCCTGCGCCAGGTCGACCAGCGGCGACCCGAGGGCCGCGCCCAGCGCGGAGGCGGCCACGGCGTCGGGGGACTGCGCGTCCGGCCGGGCGTGCAGCACGAGCCAGCGTCCGGGCCCGAGGAGCGGGGCGACGCCGGCCGGCGGGGCGCCCAGCAGCAGCCGTACCAGCGCGGAGGACCGGGCCGCGCCCGTGCCGCTCTGGTGCTCGCCGGTGAGCAGGGTGAGCAGGACGGCGGCGACGGAGGCGATGGTGTGGTCCCCGGGGTCGCGCTGCGGTGCGGCCACCCCGAGCGCGAAGCCCTGTCCGGCGCCGAGGGCGTAGGCGGCGAGGTGGGTGCCGGCCTTGCTGTCGGTGGCGGAGGTGGGGGCGCCCGGGCCCGACGGGCGTACGACGTCGGCGAGTTCGGCGAGCGCCGCCGCGAGGTCCGTCCCCGCGGGGCGCCCCCCGGAGGCGATCTCCGCGCCGTCCGGCCCGTACAGCACCGCCCATCCGCTCACGCGCTGGGCGAGCTGCCGCAGCACCGACGGCACCGGGTCCGGGCGGGAGGCCGCCGCCGCGAGGCGCTGCTGGGCCTCCGTGACCCGGCGCAGCTCCGCGAGCCGGGCCTGCGCCATGAGCTGCCAGACCGCGCGGGCCACGCCCGAGAACGTGGTCCGCGGCGGGACCTCCAGCAGCGGGAGCCCCTGCGCCTCGCAGGCCGTCACCAGGGCGGGCGGCACCGTGTCGAACACGGGCGCCACGCCGAAGCCGACGGCGGCGCCGCCCGCCGCGACGATCCGCGCCACGTAGTCGTCGAAGTAGCCGCCCGGGTCCGCCCCCTCGGGGACGTGGACGCCGGCCGTCAGCAGCAGCTCCCCGCCCAGCAGATACGGATACGGATCGGCCATCTCCGAGGTGTGCACCCAGTGGATCACGATGCCGGGGTCGGACGGCCCCGCGATCTGCCGCAGGGCCAGGTCCTCACGGGCCAGGAGGGACGCGAGAGGCACCGGTGGAGTAGGGGGGACAGCGGGGTCGGGCATGGTGTGCGTTCCCTCCATCCGACACCGTACGAATGGATGAAACGTACACTTCGCAGTCGCTTTCCGGCCACCTAATGTCGGTGCTCATCACCCGCCGGCGAGACCGAGCGAAGGAGGCCCCGTGGCCGTCGACTACACCGTCATCGTCATCTACCTGGCCGGCATGCTGGCCATGGGCTGGTGGGGCATGCGCCGCGCCAGGTCCAAGAGCGACTTCCTGGTGGCCGGGCGCCGCCTCGGGCCCGCCATGTACTCCGGCACCATGGCCGCGATCGTCCTCGGCGGCGCGTCCACCATCGGCGGCGTGGGCCTCGGATACCAGTACGGCCTCTCCGGCGCCTGGATGGTCTTCACCATCGGACTCGGCCTGCTCGCGCTGTCCGTCTTCTTCTCCGCCCGCATCGCGCGGCTGAAGGTCTACACGGTCTCCGAGATGCTGGACCTGCGCTACGGCGGCCGGGCGGGCGTCATCTCCGGCGTGGTCATGTGGGCGTACACGCTGATGCTCGCGGTCACCTCGACCATCGCGTACGCCACGATCTTCGACGTCCTGTTCGACATGAACCGGACCGTCGCGATCATCCTCGGCGGCTCGATCGTCGTCGCGTACTCGACGCTCGGCGGCATGTGGTCGATCACCCTCACCGACATGGTGCAGTTCGTGGTGAAGACCATCGGCGTCCTGCTCCTGCTGCTCCCCATCGCGGTCGTCAAGGCGGGCGGCTTCAGCGAGATGAAGGCCAAGCTGCCGACCTCGTACTTCGACCCGCTGGGCATCGGCGGCGAGACGATCTTCACCTACGTCCTGATCTACACGTTCGGCATGCTGATCGGGCAGGACATCTGGCAGCGCGTGTTCACGTCCGGCAGCGACAGGACGGCCAAGTGGGGCGGCACGGTCGCGGGCACCTACTGCCTCGTCTACGCCCTCGCCGGCGCCGTCATCGGCACCGCCGCCAAGGTGATGTACCCCAAGCTCGGCAGCCCGGACGACGCCTTCGCGACCATCGTCAAGGACGAACTCCCCGTCGGCGTACGGGGGCTGGTGCTCGCCGCCGCCCTGGCCGCCGTGATGTCGACCTCCTCCGGCGCGCTGATCGCCTGTGCGACCGTCGCCAACAACGACATCTGGTCGCGGCTGCGCGGAGCGGTGCGCCGCTCGGACGAGCCGCACGACGAGGTCAGGGGCAACCGCGTCTTCATCCTGGTGATGGGCGTCGCGGTGATCGTCACGGCGATCGCGCTGAACAACGTCGTCGAGGCGCTCACCGTCGCCTACAACCTCCTCGTCGGCGGACTCCTCGTGCCCATCCTCGGCGGGCTGCTGTGGAAGCGCGGCACCGCGCAGGGCGCCCTCGCCTCGGTCGTCGTCGGCGGCCTCGCGGTCGTCGGCCTGATGGCGGGCTACGGCATCCTCGCCAACGAGCCCGTGTACTACGGCCTGCTGTCCTCCCTCGTCGTCTACGTGGCCGTCTCCCTCGCGACACCCGCCACCGACGCAGCCGTCCTCGCCGCCTGGCGCGAGCGTCTCGCCGGACGGACCCCACAAGCCGCCGCCGAGCCCGTGCCCGCGGCCCAGTAGAGTCGTACAAGAAGCAGTACATATCGCTCCATACGCGATGAAGCGTAGGAAAGAAGGCAGCGCCCCATGAGCAGCAACGAGACGCCCCGCGGACCCGTCGACTCCTCCCGCATACCGCGGTACGCCGGACCCGCGACCTTCGCCCGGCTGCCCCGCCTCGACGAGGTCGGCCGCGCCGACGTCGCCGTCGTGGGCGTGCCGTTCGACTCGGGCGTCTCCTACCGGCCGGGCGCCCGCTTCGGCGGCAACGCGATCCGCGAGGCGTCCCGGCTGCTGCGGCCCTACAACCCGGCGCAGGACGCGTCCCCCTTCGCGCTGGCGCAGGTCGCGGACGGCGGCGACATCGCGGTGAACCCGTTCGACATCCACGAGGCCGTCGACACGATCGAGGCGGCCGCCGACGAGCTGCTCGGCACGGGCGCCCGGCTGATGACCCTGGGCGGCGACCACACCATCGCGCTGCCGCTGCTGCGGTCGGTGGCGAAGAAGCACGGCCCCGTCGCCCTGCTCCACTTCGACGCCCACCTCGACACCTGGGACACGTACTTCGGCGCCGAGTACACACACGGGACGCCGTTCCGGCGCGCGGTGGAGGAGGGCATCCTCGACACGTCCGCCCTCTCACACGTGGGCACCCGCGGCCCGCTCTACGGCAAGCAGGACCTCACCGACGACGAGAAGATGGGCTTCGGCATCGTCACCTCGGCGGACGTCTACCGCCGCGGGGCCGACGAGGTGGCGGACCAGCTGCGCCGGCGCATCGGCGACCGCCCGCTCTACATCTCGATCGACATCGACTGCCTCGACCCGGCGCACGCGCCCGGCACCGGCACCCCCGAGGCCGGCGGCATGACCTCCCGCGAGCTGCTGGAGATCCTGCGCGGGCTGGCATCCTGCAACCTGGTGTCGGCGGACGTCGTCGAGGTGGCACCGGCGTACGACCACGCCGAGATCACATCGGTGGCGGCCTCGCACACCGCGTACGAACTGACCACGATCATGTCCCGCCAGATTGCAGAGGCCCGCGAGAAGTGACGCACGACCACGACCTGGAACTCCGCCCGACGGCCGCGCAGACCGAGGCCGCGCTGAACCCGCCCGCCGGCCGCAACGGCGGAGACCTGGTCGTGGAGACGCTGGCCGGGCTCGGCGCGACCACGGTGTTCGGGCTGCCCGGCCAGCACGCGCTCGGCATGTTCGACGCGCTGAGCCGCTCCGACCTGCGCTACGTCGGCCTGCGGGTGGAGAACAACGCGGGGTTCGCGGCGGACGCCTACGGCCGCGTCACCGGCGAGGCGGCGCCGCTGCTGCTGTCGACGGGGCCGGGCGCGCTCACCTCGCTCGCGGCGCTTCAGGAGGCGCGCGCCGCCTCCGCCCCCGTACTGGCGATCAGCAGCCAGGTCCCGACGGCGGGGCTGGGCGGCGGCCGCCACGGTTATCTGCACGAACTCCCCGACCAGGCCGCCTCGTTCAGGGGCATCGTGAAATCGGTGCACACCGTCCGAACGCAGTCGCAGATCCCGTCCGCGATCGCGGAGGCCTGGAAGTCGGCCCTGACCGCCCCGCACGGACCGGTGTGGGTGGAGATCCCGCAGGACGTGCTGCTCGCCGGGACGCACCTGCCGATGGTGACGGCGCTCGACGCGACCCCGGACGACCTGCCGCCGCGCCCCGAACTCACCGCCGTAGCCGCTGACTTGCTGTCGCGCGCGGAGCGGCCCGCGATCATCGCGGGCGGGGGAGTGGTGCGGGCGGACGCGTCGGGCAAGCTGCGGCAGCTGGCGGAGAAGCTCGACGCTCCCGTCGTCACGACCTTCGGCGGCAAGGGCGCGTTCCCGTGGACGCACCCCCTCTCCCTCCAGTCCTGGCTGGAGGACCGCCACACCACCGACCTCCTGGAGGACGCGGACGTCCTGCTCGTGGTCGGCTCGGGTCTCGGTGAACTCTCCTCGAACTACCACACGTTCAGGCCCCGGGGCCGGGTGATCCAGATCGAGGCGGACCTCGGCAAGCTGGAGTCCAACCACTCGGCCCTCGGCATCCACGCGGATGCGCGACTGGCCATGCAGGCACTGCTGGAGACGGTGACAGAGCGCGTCGACCCGACGGCTTCGGAGCGCGTACGAGCGCTTCTCGCAAAGGTCGCCGATCGCATCTCCGCGCAGGAACTCACCCTGGAGCAGGACGTGTTGGCGTCGGTCCGCCGGGCCCTGCCCGCCGACTCGCCGTCCTTCTGGGACATGACGATCCTCGCGTACTGGGCGTGGTCCGCCTTCGACGCGAAGTCCCCCAACCACATGCACTCGGCCCAGGGCGCCGGCGGCCTCGGCTACGGCTTCCCGGCGGCGCTCGGCGCGGCCGCCGCGGACCCGACCCGCCCGGTCCTCGCTGTGTCCGGCGACGGCGGCGCCCTGTACTCCATCGCGGAGCTGGCGACGGCCAGGCAGTACGACCTGAACGTCACCTGGCTGATCGTCGACGACGGCGGCTACGGCATCCTGCGCGAGTACATGACGGACGCCTTCGGCCGGCCGACGGCGACGGAACTGACCCGCCCGGACTACGTGGCCCTCGCCGAGTCGTTCGGCGTCCCGGGGACATGGACGACCCCCGGGACGCTGGAGAGCGACCTGGCGAAGGCGCTGTCCCAGCCGGGCCCGTCGGTCGTCGTACTCCCCGCCGTTCTGCGGATGTTCGCGCCGACGCACCTCGGCTGAGCGGTTCCTACCAGATCGAGTCCACCCACTCCGGGTGGTCGATGAACGGGTTCCGGTTGTGCTGGTAGGTGTCGTAGATGACCTGGTTGCGCTTCTCCTCGAAGGCGCTCGGCGGGTCCTGGTCGTTCCACTGCTTGAGGACCGAGAGCTTGCCCATGTAGGGGCTGCTGCCGTTGTTGACCTTGTCGTCGGGCTCCAGGTCGGCGAAGCCGTCGCCGCCGTCGTAGCGCACCGCCATGTAGAGGATCATGCGGGCCACGTCGCCCTTGTCCGCGTCGCGCGGCTCGAAGGAGTCGGAGTCGACCTTGCTGCCGCCGCCGCCCGTGACCGCGCTGCCACCGTTGTCGAAGTCCAGGTTGCCGCGGATGCTGTTGACCTGGACGTCCGCGGGGCGCAGGTGGTGCAGGTCGGTGCCGGGTCCGGTGACCTCGCCGAAGTCGCCGTGGGACTTGGCCCAGGTGTGCTCCCGGTTCCAGTCGCCGACGTCGCCGCCGTTGAGGGACTTGGCACGCGAGACCCCGCTGTAGAGCAGGATCACGTTGTTGCTGTTGTTCGGGTCCTGGTCGGTGACCTTCAGCGCGTTCCAGACCGCGGAGTACGAGATCTTGGTCTGGCTGCTGATGATCGTGTGCAGGGACGACTTCAGGCTCGCGCCCGTCTTGCCGATCGCGTTCTTGTAGTAGGTCGAGTCGTAGTCGGTCGTCGTGGCCGCGGCGGGGCTCGCGGTCAGGGCCGGAGCGGTGACGCCGGCCAGGACGGCGGCGGTGGCCAGCGCGATCGACTTCCAGCGCCGGGTGCGTGTCGCCAGCATAAAGAGTGTCCCATCTACGCGGGTTGCATGGAGGCGGCAAACCGGAGCGTGACATGGACATGAGGCCGTGTCGATTAACGGGACGTGAAGAAACGGCCCCCGACCGTGCGGTCGGGGGCCGTTGGAGTACCGCGGTCCGTCAGCTGACGTCGGACGGATCCAGCCGGTAGAGAGACGAGGAGGACGTGGAGGACGTGGAGGAGGTCTTGCTGTAGGCGCTCTCCTTCACCGACGTGCCGTGCTTCTGCACCCAGGTGGTGAGTTCCTGGTTCGCGTTGCTGCCGCCACCGGGGCCGCCGCCCATGCCGCCGCCGAGCTGGATGTAGTGCAACTCGCCCTTATGCACCAGCTCCTTGAGCTTGGCGAGGGTCATCGCCTTGTCGGAGCCCGTGAAGCCGAACATCGAGATGACGGGCTTACCCGAGCTGAGGATCATCTGGCCGGCGCTCTGCGAGTTGGACACCGCGATCAGCCACTCGGCGCCGTCCTGGTGCTTCTCCAGGTACGAGATCAGCTCGCTGTCGGCACCGGCCATGCCCCTGCGGGGCCCCGAAGTCCCGCCGGGAGCGGCGCTGTTGGCGCCACCGCCCGGAAACTCTCCGTTCATGCCGTCCTGTTGGCCGCTCTGGCCGTCGGGTGCCCCGCTGGGCGCGCCGCCGCCCTGCGGGAGTTCACCCGCGCCGCCGGGGAGTTCGCCACCGCCCGGCAGCTGGCGGTTGCCGCCGCCGGGGAACTCGCCACCCTGCTGAGCGCCGCCCGGCATCCGGCCGCCGCCGAACCCGCCACCCGGCCCGCCCATCCCGCCGGTCGACGGTCCCGCCGTGGGGTTCGTGCCGCCCATCATGCCGCCGCCGGAGGAGCCGAAGGCGGGTGAGGCGGCGTAGGCCGTCGGGCCGGCGAGGGACGCGACGACCGCCGCGGCGGCGGACACGGCGAGCAGCCGTACGCGGTTGCCCGACCGGAAGACGAACAGGCCCACGATCGCCAGGACCATGACGACGGCGACGGCCGGCCAGAGCCAGGTGTGCCAGCCGGTGGCCCGGCGCAGCAGCACGATCGCCCAGATGCCTGTGACGGCGAGCCCGGCGGGCAGCACCCAGGACCAGCGGGCGTCACCGCTGCGGAAGGCGCGCCACAGCAGGACGCCGCCCGCGCCGGAGAGCGCCGCGATGCCGGGGGCGAGCGCGGTCGTGTAGTACGGGTGCATGGTGCCTTCGGCCATCGCGAAGGTCAGGTAGTGCAGCACGAGCCAGCCGCCCCACAGCACCAGCGCGGCGCGGGTGAGGTCGGTGCGCGGTGCGCGGCCGCGGAGCACCAGGCCGGCGACGAGCGCGATGAACGCGAAGGGGATGAGCCAGGAGATCTGGCCGCCGAGGACGTCGTTGAACATCCGGCCGAGGCCCGCGGTCCCGGCGAAGGTGCCGCCTCCTCCGCCGCCTCCACCGCCTGCGCCGTTGCCCTCGCCGCCGAGCACCCGGCCCAGACCGTTGTAGCCCATGATCAGGTTCCAGGCGGAGCCATCGGTCGAACCGCCGATGTACGGGCGGTCGTCGGCGGGGACGAGCGAGACCGCCGTGGCCCACCAGAAGCTGGAGACGGCCAACGCCACAGCCGCCAGCGCCAGGTTGACGACCTTCCTCTTCCAGCCGAGGCGGGACGCGAAGACGTACACGGCGAAGACGGCCGGCAGCGCGATGTAGCCCTGGAGCATCTTCGTGTTGAAGGCGAGCCCGAAGCAGACCGCGGAGCCGATGAGCGGCAGCAGCCGGTCGGTGCGCACGGAGCGCAGGGCGAGGGCGGCGCCCCCGACCATCAGCAGGACCAGGATCGTGTCGGGGTTGTTGTCCCGGTCGATGGCGACCGTGATGGGCGTGAGCGCGAGCACCAGCGCCGCGATCGCGGCCGCCGCATGCCCGAAGTACCGCTTCACGGAGGCGTGCAGGATCCAGATGGCGCCGAGCGCGGCCGCGATCTCGGGCGCCATCATCTGCCAGGTGCCGAAGCCGAACAGGCGGCAGGACAGGCCCATCACCATGAGCGCGAACGGCGGCTTGTCGACGGTCATGAAGTTGCCGGCGTCGAGCGAGCCGAAGAACCACGCCTTCCAGCTCTGGGTGCCGCTGTAGACGGCCGCGCTGTAGAAGCTGTTGAGGCTGCTGCCGGACAGGTTCCAGGCGTACAGGACCGCCGCCAGCACCAGGATCGCGATCAGGGCGGGCAGCGACCAGCGCGGGGCGATGTCCGGAGGTGCCGAAGGCGGGGCCGGCGGCGGCCGGTCGGCGGACACGGTCGGGGTGTGGGGGAGTGGATCGGTGGCAGATGTCACCCGCGCATCGTGCAGAGGCGGGGTGGGTGCGCGCTGTGCTGAACCTGGCCGCCGCCTGTGAATACGCAAAGGGAGCGGTAACGCCTTGTGCGGCCTTTGCCCAACGAGTCGGCAGAGGCGTACAACCTTTCACGTGAAGCTGTGCGTCAACACGGCATGACTCACGGCAGATTCACCGGACGCGCCAGAGCGCTCGCCATCGGACTCGGTGTCCTCATACCCGGCGTGGCCGCCGCCGCGCCCGCCGCCGCGGCCACGACTCCCACCGTCAGCTGCACTTCGGCCAAGGCGGGCCTGGCCACCAAGCTCCAGAAGGACATCAACGCCGCCCTCACCAACCGCAAGGGCACGATCGCGGTCGGCCTCTACGACCGCTCCACCAGCACCACCTGCTCGCTCCGCGCGACCAGCTCGTACGACTCCGCGAGCGTCGTCAAGGTCACCGTCCTCGCCACGCTGCTGTGGGACGCGAAGAAGCACAACCGCTACCTGACCGACACCGAGGCCTCGCTCACCAAGTCCATGATCACCAAGTCGGACAACGACGCGACCACCAAGCTGTGGAAGCAGCTCGGCATGACGAAGATCAAGGGCTTCCTGACCGCCGCCGGGATGACGAAGACCGTGCCGGGCGCGAACGGCTACTGGGGTCTGACCCAGATCAACGTCACCGACGAGCAGAAGCTGCTCAAGCTGGTCACCGCCAAGAACACGGTGCTGAGCGACAACTCCCGTGCGTACATCCTGAAGTTGATGGGCCAGGTCATCTCCTCGCAGCGCTGGGGCACGCCCTACGGCCGCCCGTCCGGGGTCACCTGGCACGTGAAGAACGGCTGGCTGCAGCGCTCCACGCACGGCTGGCGGGTGCACAGCGTCGGCACCTTCACCGGCGGCGGCCACGACTACATGATGACCGTGCTCACCTGGGGCAACAGCGACATGAACTACGGCATCAACACCATCCAGGGCGTCGCGAAGGCCATCCACAAGGACCTGGCGGCGAGCTGACGCTTCATGAGCGGGTCTCCCGCCCGTCACCGACCCGTCCTACGGTGGCGCCCATGCGCCTGAGAACCGTACTCGCGACCGTCACCGCGGCCCTGGCGGCGGTCACCACCCTGACCGCCGCCGGGCCCGCCTCGGCCACAGCCGCGACGACCCGCACGACGACCCACGCCTGCTCCCCGGCCGTCTCCATCGACCGCTTCTCCGACGCGCTCGACAAGACGACGTACGAGGGAACCTTCGTCGGCAACTTCTCCGCCCTCGCCGTGGACCGGGACGGCTCGCTCGCCGCCCTGGAGGACCGCTCCTCGCTCTTCGGCCTCGACGCGAAAACGCTCCGGCCCAAGGACGTGGTCCAGCTCGCCGACGAGAAGGGCGCAGCGCTGGACAGCGAGGGTCTCGTCGTCGATCGCGACGGCACCCGCCTGATCACCTCCGAGACCGAGCCGTCGATCCGCCGCTACTCGCGCGCCGGGAAGATCCTCGACCGTCTCCCGGTCCCCTCCTCACTCCTCGTCGCCCCGGCCGGGCGCGCCACGTCCAACCAGACCTTCGAGGGCCTGACCCTCCTGCCCGGCGGCCGCACCCTCGTCGCCTCCATGGAGAACGCGATCTCCGGCGACTCCACGGACCTCGTCCGCTTCCAGACCTGGACCCGGACCTCGGGCGGCCACTTCCGGCTCGGCGCGCAGTACGCGTACCGCATCGACGCCGGCCTCGGCGTCCCCGAGGTCCAGGCCACCCCCGACGGCCGGCTGCTCGTCCTGGAACGCGGCTTCACCTCGGGCGTCGGCAACACCGTCCGCCTCTACCTGGCCGACCCGCGGCACGCGACGGACACGAGCGGCGTCGAGAACCTCACCGGCCAGGCAGGCGTCCGTGTGATCAGGAAGACGCTGCTGGCCGACATCGCCGACTGCCCCTCCCTCGGCGCCACCGCCAAGCAGCCCCAGCCCAACCCCCTGCTCGACAACATCGAGGGCATGACGATCACGGGCCGTGACCAGGGCCGTCTGAAGGTCCTCCTGGTCAGCGACGACAACCAGGGCGCGACACAGACCACGCGGTTCTACTACCTGCGGGTCCGAATCTGACCCCCGTCCCCTCCTGGATTGTTGCGGAGGGATGAAATCCGCTTCATTTCGCGTTGGTGCCTTCCGGTAGATCAGGACCGCTGACGGAGGGCACCCGCGTGAGTATGCAACGGGGATGGGTACGACGACTGGCGGGGTACGCATGGCGTCACCCCAAGGACGTCGTGCTGGCCCTGGGCTCCTCACTCGGCGGCATGGCCGTCATGGCGCTGGTCCCGCTGGTCACCAAGGTGATCATCGACGACGTGGTCGGCGACCACAGCCGCGCCATGGCCCCGTGGGCCGGCGTCCTCATAGGCGCCGCCGTCGTCGTCTACGTCCTCACCTTCGTACGCCGCTACTACGGCGGCCGCCTCGCCCTCGACGTCCAGCACGACCTGCGGACCGAGATGTTCGAGACGATCACCCGGCTCGACGGCCGCAGACAGGACGAGCTGTCCACCGGCCAGGTCGTCGGCCGCGCCACCAGCGACCTCCAGCTGATCCAGGGCCTGCTCTTCATGCTCCCGATGACCATCGGGAACCTGCTGCTCTTCCTGGTCTCCCTCGTGATCATGGCGTGGCTGTCGCTGCCGCTCACCCTGGTCGCCCTCGCCGTGGCCCCCGCCCTGTGGTTCATCGCCAGGCGCAGCCGCTCCAAGCTGCACCCGGCCACCTGGTACGCCCAGGCCCAGGCCGCCGCCGTCGCCGGCGTGGTCGACGGCGCCGTCAGCGGCGTACGCGTGGTGAAGGGCTTCGGGCAGGAGGACCAGGAGACGGGGAAGCTCCGGGAGGTCGGGCGCCGGCTGTACGCCGGACGGCTGCGCACCATACGCCTGAACAGCAAGTACACCCCGGCCCTCCAGGCCGTGCCCGCGCTCGGCCAGGTGGCCATGCTCGCGCTCGGCGGCTGGCTGGCGGTGCGCGGGCACATCACCCTCGGCACCTTCGTCGCCTTCTCCTCCTACCTCGCCCAGCTGGTCGGACCGGTCCGGATGCTCGCCGTGGTGCTCACGGTCGGGCAGCAGGCGCGGGCCGGCACCGAGCGCGTCCTGGAGCTGATCGACACCGAGCCGTCGATGAAGGACGGCACCAAGACGCTGCCCGCCGACGCGCCCGCCACGGTCGAGTTCGACGACGTGTCCTTCGGCTACGACCGCGCCTCCGGCACAACCAGCCCGGTCCTCGACGGGCTCAGCTTCGAGATCCACCCCGGCGAGACCCTCGCCGTCGTCGGCTCGTCCGGCTCCGGCAAGTCGACGGTCTCACTCCTGCTCCCGCGCTTCTACGACGTCACCCACGGCGCCGTCCTGATCGGCGGCCACGACGTCCGCGAGCTGACCCTCGACTCGCTGCGGTCCGCGATCGGCCTGGTCCCCGAGGACTCCTTCCTCTTCTCCGACACGGTCCGCTCCAACATCGCCTACGGCCGCCCCGACGCGACCGACGAGCAGATCCAGACCGCGGCCCGCGCCGCCCAGGCGGACCGTTTCATCCGGGAGCTCCCGGCGGGCTACGACACCACCGTCGGCGAGCACGGCCTCACCCTCTCCGGCGGCCAGCGCCAACGCGTCGCACTCGCCCGCGCGATCCTCGCCGACCCGCGGCTGCTCGTCCTCGACGACGCCACCTCCGCCGTGGACGCCCGTGTCGAGCACGAGATCCACGAGGCGCTGAAGCAGGTCATGCAGGGCCGCACCACCCTGCTCATCGCGCACCGCCGCTCCACGCTGGGCCTCGCCGACCGGATCGCCGTGCTCGACGCGGGCCGGCTCGCCGACGTCGGCACGCACGAGGAGCTCCAGGCGCGGTCCGCGCTCTACCGGCGGCTGCTCACCGACCCGGACGAGCTCGGCGGCGTCTCGCCCGGCCACGCCCAGCCGGCGTGCCCGACGGAGAACACCTCGGTCCGCGCCGAGCTGGACGCCGAGTTCGACGCCGAGCGCGGGGTCACCCCGCGGCTGTGGTCCGGCGACCGTGAGCCCAGGGACACCGCGCTGGAGGGCATGCCGGCCACGCCCGAACTCCTCGCCCAGGTGGACGCGTTGCCCCCGGCGGCCGACGTCCCGGACATCGACGAGGCGCGGGCGGTGCGGCCGGAGGACTCGTACGGACTGCGGCGTCTGCTGCGTGGCTTCGGGCTTCCCCTGCTCGTCAGCCTGGGGCTGGTCGCCGTGGACGCGGGCATGGGGCTCGCGCTGCCCGTCCTGATCCGGCACGGCATCGACCAGGGCGTCACCAGGATGGCTCTCGGCGCGGTCTGGTCGGCCGCGCTGCTGGGGCTGCTCGCGGTGCTGGTGCAGTGGGCGGCGCAGCGGGGCGAGACCCGGATGACCGGGCGCACCGGCGAGCGTGTCCTGTACTCCC
Source organism: Streptomyces sp. NPDC048419 (assembly GCF_043200415.1). Taxonomy (NCBI): domain Bacteria; kingdom Bacillati; phylum Actinomycetota; class Actinomycetes; order Kitasatosporales; family Streptomycetaceae; genus Streptomyces; species Streptomyces sp. NPDC048419. The sequence goes on from NZ_JBICXT010000002.1 coordinate 390,572, forward strand.
TGCGCCTGAAGATCTTCGCCCAGCTCCAGCGGCTCGGACTCGACTACTACGAGCGGGAGTTGACCGGCCGGATCATGACCCGCATGACGACGGACGTGGACGCGCTGTCCACGTTCCTGCAGACGGGGCTGGTCACCGCCTTCGTCTCGGTCGTCACCTTCTTCGGCATCATGGTCGCCCTGCTGGTCATCGACGTACAGCTCGCGCTCGTCGTCTTCGCCACGCTGCCGCCGCTGTTCGTGGCGACGTTCTTCTTCCGGCGGGCGAGCGTGAAGGCGTACGAACTCGCCCGTGAGCGGGTGTCGGTGGTCAACGCCGACCTCCAGGAGTCGGTGTCCGGGCTGCGGATCGTGCAGGCGTTCCGGCGCGAGGGCGACGGGGGGCGGCGGTTCGCGGAGCGCAGCGCAAGTTATCGGCAGGCGCGGATCCGGGGTCAGTTCCTGATCTCCATCTACTTCCCCTTCGTGCAGCTGCTGTCGTCCGTGGCCGCCGCGGCCGTGCTCGTCTCGGGCGCGGGACGGATCGACGACGCGACGCTGACGACGGGTGCGCTGGTCGCGTACCTGCTCTACATCGACCTGTTCTTCGCACCGGTCCAGCAGCTCTCCCAGGTCTTCGACGGCTACCAGCAGGCCACGGTCTCGCTGGGCCGCATCCAGGAGCTGCTCCGGGAGAAGACCTCCACCCAGGCCGCCGGCGACCCGCGGGAGGTGCCCGCCCTGCGCGGCGAAGTCGCCTTCGAGGACGTGCACTTCGCGTACGGCGATGACGAAGAGGCGCTCGTCGGCATCGAGTTGCGGATACCGGCGGGGCAGACTGTCGCGTTCGTCGGCGAGACCGGCGCGGGCAAGTCGACCCTCGTCAAGCTCGTGGCACGGTTCTACGACCCCACCGGCGGCCGCGTGACGGTAGACGGCCAGGACCTGCGGGCGCTGGACATCACCGCGTACCGCCACCGGCTCGGCGTGGTCCCGCAGGAGGCGTACCTCTTCCAGGGCACCGTCCGCGACGCCATCGCCTACGGCCGCCCGGGCGCCACCGACGCCGAGGTCGAGGCGGCGGCCCGGGCGGTCGGCGCGCACGAGATGATCGCCACGCTCGACGGCGGCTACCTCCACGAGGTCGCCGAACGCGGCCGCAACCTCTCCGCCGGGCAGCGCCAGCTGATCGCGCTGGCCCGAGCGGAACTGGTCGACCCGGACGTCCTCCTCCTCGACGAGGCGACGGCCGCCCTCGACCTGGCCACGGAGGCCCAGGTCAACCAGGCCACGGACCGCCTCGCAGGCCGCCGTACCACCCTCGTGGTGGCCCACCGCCTCACCACCGCGGCCCGCGCCGACCGTGTGGTGGTCATGGATCACGGCCGCGTGGTGGAGGACGGCACCCACGAGGAACTGCTGCAACTGGGCGGCACATACGCGGAGTTGTGGCGGACGTTCATCGGGGAGGGTGAACCCGAGGAGCCGGTGGGGGTCTCCCGGTAGGGGGCGGGGGTGTCTCGCTGACGCTCGTGCAACCATCCGACATACGTCGTGCGTCCGTACACCAGTACGCTCAATGCCGGGGTGCGGGAGGGACGACAGTGGACTGTGGTGCGATACGGCGGCGTGGCGTGACGCTTCTTGCCGTGCTGGCCGCCTCCGGGCTGCTCGCCGTCCTCGGGCCGGCGGCCGAGGCACAGGCCGCCTCGTCGTCCTGCGCGGGCCGCAACATCAGGACGTTCACCTTCTCCACCGGCTCCGTGAAGGTGTACCGGAGCGGCAACTACCTCTGCGCCCTCACCGTCCCCAAGAACCCCGGCGCCCGCCGCCAGATGATGGTCAGCCTCCAGGTGCGCGGCTTCGAACCCGTCGTGGACAAGGGGCGGTTCGCCCGCCACGCCGGGCCGGTGCGGTCGTACGTCGGCCACCGCGCGGTCTGGATCAAGGGCTCGGTGGGCCGCGGCTCGTACGACTCCCGCGGCTGGAAGCGCTTCTGACCCTCACGGCCCCTGGTGCGCACCGGAGTTGCTCCGTAGGCTCCGCACGCACATCTGTCTCACAGGGGAGGGTGCATGCGAAAGGCGCTCAGATGGCTGATGGCGCTCACGGTGTGCATAGGCACGGTGAGCACGGCAGGCGCGGCCACCGCCGCGGAGCCGACGGCCACGACCACCAAAGCGACCACCGACATCAAGGATCAGCTGCTCGCGATACCGGGCATGAGCCTGATCGAGGAGAAGCCGTATCCCGGCTACCGCTTCTTCGTCCTCAACTACACCCAGCCGATCGACCACCGCCACCCGTCCAAGGGCACGTTCCAGCAGCGGATCACCGTGCTGCACAAGGACGTCAGCCGCCCGACGGTCTTCTACACCGGCGGCTACAACGTCTCCACCACGCCCAGCCGCCGCGAACCGACCCAGATCGTGGACGGCAACCAGGTCTCCATGGAGTACCGCTTCTTCACCCCGTCCCGGCCCGACCCGGCCGACTGGTCCAAGCTGGACATCTGGCAGGCGGCCGGCGACCAGCACCGCATCTTCAAGGCCCTGAAGAAGATCTACAGCAGGAACTGGGTCTCCACCGGCGGCTCCAAGGGCGGCATGACCGCCACGTACTACGAGCGTTTCTACCCGCGCGACATGGACGGCGTCGTCGCGTACGTCGCCCCCAACGACGTGGTGAACAACGAGGATTCGGCCTACGACCGCTTCTTCACCAAGGTCGGCACCAAGGAGTGCCGCGACCGGCTCGACGCGGTGCAGCGCGAGGCCCTGGTGCGCCGCGGGCCGCTGGAGAAGAAGTACGCGGCCTACGCCGCCGGCAACGGCTACACCTTCTCCACCATCGGCAGCCTGGACCGCGCCTACGAGGCCGTCGTCCTCGACTACGTCTGGGGCTTCTGGCAGTACAACCTGCTCGCCAACTGCGGTGACGACACCCTGATCCCGCCGGACGCGAAGACCGCGACCGACGACCAGATCTGGAACTCGATCGACACGATCTCCGGGTTCTCGTTCTACACGGACCAGGGCCTGGAGCCGTACACGCCGTACTACTACCAGGCGGGCACGCAGCTGGGCGCGCCGACGATCCACTTCCCGTACATCGAGAAGAAGTACGTCCGCTACGGCTACCAGCCGCCGCGCAACTTCGTGCCGCGCGACATCGCGATGAAGTTCCAGCCGAACGCGATGCGCGACGTCGACTCCTGGGTGCGGCACAACGCCCACCACATGCTCTTCGTCTACGGCTCGAACGACCCGTGGGGCGCCGAGCGGTTCGGCGTCGGCAAGGGATCGAAGGACGCGTACGTCTTCACGGCCCCGGGGATGAACCACGGCGCCAACGTCGCCGGCCTGGCCGCCGACCAGAAGGCGCTGGCCACCGCCCGCATCCTGGACTGGGCCGGTGTCCCGGCCGCCACCGCGGCGCAGGCGAAGCCGCTGGCGAGGTTCGACAGGAAGCTGGACGTGCGCGACGCGGAGCGCGATCCGGCGCTGCGGCCGTAAGGCTCCGGCAACTCCCGTGCTGTGCCCGGCCGTTGTTCACACCGGCCGGGCGCAGCCCACCGGCTCCTGGCCGTCCAGCCGTACGTACAGCGCCGTCGCCGTCGGGCACTGGGTGCGCTTGGCGACCGCCCTGACCACCTTGTACTGCGGCTTCCGCCGGCCGCTGCCGTCGCAGGCGGTCTCGCGGACCTGCCCGCTGCCGGAGCCGTAGACGCAGTCCCCGACGATGGTGCGGGGACCGCCCCCGCCGCCCGGGTCGCCGGGATGCGGTAGCTCCAGATTGCGCATGCAGGCGTACCCCTGCGGCACCGAGCCGTCCTCGCCGGACGAGGACTTCTGCGCGCTGATGTGCAGGACGAAGTCCGTGGTCGCCGGGCACAGCGGGCCCCGGCCCACCGAGCCGTCGAAGCGCGCCACGACCCGGGCCGCCGCCCGCTCGCTCGTGCACGGCACCTCGGTGAAGCTCGTCGTGCCGAACGAACTGCACTCGTCGACGGCGAGGAACACCGCGCCGTACCCCGACGGCTGCGTCGAACTCGTCCCGCCGGCGGCCGTCGGCCGCCCGCCGGTCGCGTCCCCGCCCGTACCGGACGACGACAGCATCTGGCAGCCGGTCAGCAGCGCCACGGCCAGAACCAGCAGTGCGCAGACCACCCCCACGGAACTTCTCTCACGCATCGCCAACCCCCCGGATACCCCACATCCAGCGTGACCCGCAGCAGCGGGTGCACGCCAGACGTGCGGGAGGCTTTGGGCCGGTTGACGGGTGCACGCCGGGTGTGCGGCGTATGTGCCCTACGTCCGGTCTAGTACGACAGCCCGTGCCCGATGGGGTACAGCACCTGCGCCGGGTCGTCGGCCCGCTGCACCGGCACCGGCAGGCGCCCGCGCGGCCCTACCTGCCCGGCGATCACCCGCGCCGCCGCCCGCAATTCGACGTCGGTCCAGGAGTAGCCGGCCAGGTAGGCCCGGACGGAGGGGAGCTGGGCCACGTCGTAGGGGTTGCGGACGGCGATCGCCACCACCGGCCGCCCGGTCGCCACCAGCTGCTCGACCAGTGTCTTCTGCGAGTTGCCCGCGGTGACGTTGTAGGTGCCGACGACCACCGCGTCCGCGTCCTGCGCCGCCGCGACCGCCTTCGCGATCGTCGCGGCGGAGGGGGCGGTGCCCGTGGACAGGGCCGTGGCGGTGAAGCCCAGTTCGGTGAAGGCGGCCGCCAGAACGCCGGTGGGCGGGCCCGTGGTGCCGGACGGGGAGGCCGGGTCGGCGCCCACGACGAGGAGCTTCCTGTGCGCGGCCCGCGACAGCGGCAGCAGCCGGCCGTCGTTGACGAGCAGGGTCGTCGTGCGCTCGGCGATGCGGTCGGCCGCCGCGAGGTGGGCGCGGGTGCCGACCGTGCGGTCCACGCCGTGACCGCTGACGTACGGCTGCTGGAACAGCTTCAGGCGTGCCTTCAGGCGCAGGATGCGCAGGATCGACTCGTCGAGGCGTGCCTCGGTCAACTCGCCGCCCTGCACGGCCTTCAGGACGGCGTTCCAGGCGACGGGGAGGTCGGGCGGGTTGAGGAGCTGGTCGACGCCGGCCTTGAGCGCGAGCACGGGGACGCGGTCGTCGCCGTACTTCGTGCGCACGCCCTCCATGCCCAGCGAGTCGGTCACCACGACGCCGTCGTAGCCGAGTTCCCCGCGCAGGATGCCGGTCAGGATCGGGTGGGAGAGGGTGGCCGGGTCGCCGGAGTCGTCCAGGGCCGGGAACTGGATGTGCGCGGTCATGATCGCGTCGATGCCCGCCTTGACGGCCGCCCGGAAGGGCACGGCGTCCAGCTTCTCCCACAGCTCCCGGCTGTGGGTGATGACCGGGAAGCCGTAGTGGCTGTCGACGGCCGTGTCGCCGTGGCCCGGGAAGTGCTTGGCGGTCGCGGCGACCGAGGAGCGCTGGTACCCGCCGACCTCGGCGGCCACCATCGCGGCCACCGCGTCCGGGTCGGCGCCGAACGAGCGCACGCCGATGACCGGGTTGGCCGGGTTGATGTTGACGTCGGCGTCCGGCGAGTAGTCCTGGTTGATGCCGATCGCGCGCAGTTCGGCGCCGGAGATACGGCCGAGGGTGCGGGCGTCCTCGCGGGAGCCGCCGGCCCCCATGGCCATCGCGCCGGGGAAGAGCGTCGCGGGCGCGCCGACGCGGCAGACGATGCCGTGCTCCTGGTCGGTGGTGACGAGCACGGGCAGACCGCGGGGCTGGGCGAGCGAGGCGCGCTGGATGCCGTTGGACAGGTCGGCGATCTGGTGCGGGTCACGGGTGTTGTGCGCCCAGGTGAAGTAGATGATGCCGCCCACCCGGTACCTGGCGATCAGCTCGGCCGCCGTGCGCACGCCGATCTCGCTGAGATTGGCGTCGATGTCGGCCTGGTCGGGGTCGGTGGCGGAATGGCCGTAGACCCGCATGACGAAGAGCTGGCCGACCTTCTCCTCCAGCGTCATGCGGGAGATGAGGGAGCGGAGCTTCTTGTCGTCCACCGCGGCGGCGTGTGCGGGGGTGCCGACGGCCAGGGCGGCGGTGACGCCCGCGGTGGCGGCGAGAACGGTACGTCTGGTGGGCACGTGCGCTCCTTCCGGAGGATCCACTGAAGGAAACTTCCAAGGAGTCACCAATAACCGGGAAGTTTCTGCCAGTCAAGGGAACGCACAGGACGCGCGGGGGACGAAAAGGGGCCGCCATCGGCGCTGTTGGAGGGGGGCGCGCCGATGGCGGCGTGCTGCCGGCCGCAGTACGGCGGAGAGGGTAAGTCAGCGATCGCAGCCAGCAGCGAGGGCCGACACCGCACGGCGGAGACTCATCCAGCAGCTTGCGGGTTGGACGAACCGTAAAGGGGCCGGGTTCCCTCGTTCCGGGCGATTGCGGGAAGTCGGGGGCCGAGGGGCGGGCGGGACGACTGTGACGCGATGTACGGCCCCGGCTCCTGCAGCGTGCGTATCGTCTCTGCGATCGTCCGACGACGCACGGGCGACGGGAAGTGGTCCATCCCGTGGACGCACCGGCATCGCCGGTGAGGGGCGGCCGATCATGAAGGCATGCCCGTAGTCGACATCCCCGGTTCCAAGTCCATCACCGCCCGCGCGCTCTTCCTCGCGGCGGCGGCCGACGGCGTCACCACCCTGCTGCGCCCCCTGCGTTCGGACGACACGGAGGGCTTCGCCGAGGGGCTGACGGCTCTCGGCCACCGCGTCGGCCGGACCGCGGACGCCTGGCAGGTGGACGGCCGCCCGCAGGGCCCCCCGGCGCGCGAGGCGGACGTGTTCTGCCGTGACGGCGCCACCACCGCCCGCTTCCTGCCGGCCCTCGCGGCGGCCGGCCACGGCACCTACCGCTTCGACGCCTCGCCCCAGATGCGGCGCCGCCCCCTGCTGCCCCTGACCCGCGCCCTGCGCGACCTCGGTGTGGACCTGCGGCACGAGGAGGCGGAGGGACACCATCCGCTGACTGTGCGGGCGGCGGGCGTCGAGGGCGGTGAAGTGGTCCTGGACGCGGGCCGGTCGTCGCAGTACCTGACGGCGCTGCTCCTGCTCGGCCCGCTCACCCGCAAGGGCCTGCGCATCCGGGTCACGGACCTGGTGTCGGTGCCCTACGTGGAGATCACGATCGCGATGATGCGGGCGTTCGGCGTGGAGGTGGCACGGGAGGGCGACGTCTTCGCCGTCCCGCCGGGCGGCTACCGCGCCACCACGTACGCCGTCGAACCGGACGCCTCCACGGCGAGTTACTTCTTCGCGGCGGCGGCGGTGACGCCCGGCGGAGAGGTCACGGTGCCGGGACTGGGCGCGGGCGCGCTCCAGGGCGACCTGGGCTTCGTCGACGTCCTGCGACGGATGGGCGCGGAGGTGTCGGTACGCCCCGACGGCACGACGGTCCGCGGCACGGGGTCGCTGAGCGGCCTCACCGTCAACATGCGGGACATCTCGGACACCATGCCGACCCTGGCGGCGATCGCCCCGTTCGCCTCCGGTCCGGTGCGGATCGAGGACGTGGCCAACACCCGCGTGAAGGAGTGCGACCGCCTGGACGCCTGCGCGGAGAACCTGCGGCGCCTGGGCGCCGACGCCCGCACGGGCCCCGACTGGATCGAGATCCACCCCGGCGCGCCCGCCACGGAGGGCGCGGAGATCAAGTCCTGCGGCGACCACCGCATCGTGATGTCCTTCGCGGTCGCCGGGCTGCGGGTACCGGGCATCTCCTTCGACGACCCGGGCTGCGTACGGAAGACGTTCCCGGGGTTCCATGAGGCGTTCGCGGCGGTCCGGTCCGGTCTGCCCGGTTAATCGTTCGACGGAGCCGGGCGGGCCCGGCAGACTCGCGGGGGTGACGTTCACATGTGAAGCACCCTTGCTGCAGGGCTGGTTGGTGCGGCTGGAGCCGCTGTCCCACCGGCACGCGGCCGACCTCGCGGTGGCGGCGGAGGAGAACCGGGGCACGTACGAGTTCACCTGGGTGCCGCGGGCCGACGAGGTCGGGCGCTACGTCGACGAGCAGCTCGCCCGGGCGGAGACAGGCCGTCTGCTGCCCTACGCCCAGGTGTCGCTCGCGACGGGACGTGCGGTCGGCGCCACCTCGTACTGGGAACCCCGGTGCTGGCGGGCCGACGGTCGACTCGACGCCGTGGAGGTCGGGTTCACCTGGCTCGGCGCCTCCGCACAGGGCACGGGCATCAACGCCGAGGCCAAGCTGCTGCTGTTCCGGCACGCGTTCGAGGAATGGGCCGTGTCACGGGTCGACCTCAAGACCGACGCCCGCAACGCCCGCTCCCGCGCGGCGATCCAGGGCGTGGGCGCCCGCTTCGAGGGCGTGCTGCGCAACTGGTCCCGCTCGTGGGCGCCGGGTGAGGACGGGCGCCTGCGCGACTCGGCGATCTACTCGATCACGGCCGGCGAATGGCCCGACTGCCGGGCCCGCCTGGAGGACCGGGTGGCCCGCTCACTCGCGCGGGCCACGGCACAAGGCTGACCGGACGGCCGGCTACGCGCACTCGTTCAGCAACCGCCCCAGATGCTCCCGCCCCGCCGCCAGCAGATCCTGCAGCGGCGCGGCGTCCTCGTACCACCGCTTCTCGTACTCCCAGCACAGCCAGCCGTCCCAGCCGTGGCGCGAGAGAACCTCGACGCACTCGGTGAGGGGCAGCACACCCGCGCCGAGCGCGAGCGGCGTCGTGTCGTCGGCGGAGGCGATGTCCTTGACCTGGACGTAGCCGAGGTACGGCGACAGGGCCGCGTACGACTCCGAGGGCTGCTCGCCGCCCAGCCAGGTGTGCATGACGTCCCACAGGGCGCCGACATGACGGTGGCCGACCAGACCGAGGACACGGATCGCGTCGGCGCCGGTGCGGTGCGAGTCATGGGTCTCGAGCAGGATGCGTACGCCCAGGTCGGCGGCGTACTCCGCGGCCGTGCCGAGCCGCCGGGCGGCCGCCGCGTCGGCGCGCTCGCGGGTCTGCTCGGAGCCGGCGCCGGGGAAGACCCGGACGTAGGGGGCGCCGAGGTCGCGGGCCAGGTCGAGCAGGTCGCGGATCTCGTCGATCACCGGCCCGTCGTCCCCGGGCGCCGCCACGCGTGTGTACCCCGCGAGCCCCAGGAGCTCGATGCCGCCCGCCTTGAACTCTGCGGCCACATCCGCCCGTTGGTTCATGTCGAGGCCGGGGTGGACCGGCTCCTCCGGGTGCGCGCGCAGCTCGACGCCGTGGTAGCCGTGGGTGGCCGCGAGGTCGATCACGTCCGTGACGGGCAGGCCGGGGACACCGAGGGTGGAGAACGCCAGTCTCATGGTCCCTACTCTCACCCCGGGGCGCCGTGCAGGTCCAGCCGCCAGTCCTGGCCGTTCAGGTCCTTTCCGAAAGATCGGTGCGGTTTCTCCCCGACGAGCACGAAACCGTGACGCTGGTAGACACGGCGGGCGGAGGCGAGCACGTCGTTGGTCCACAGGACGAGCTCGCGGTAGCCGACGCCGCGCGCGAAGTCGATCACCGCGCGCACCAGCCGGTCCCCGATGCCGAGGCCGCGCGCGTCGGACTCCACCAGCAGCAGCCGCAGCCGGGCGGTGGCCGGGGCGTCGTCCCGTACGCACATCACGCAGCCCACCGGCCGGCCGTCCAGCTCGGCGATCCACACCCGCTCCAGATGCGGGTCGTGGTCCTCGGCGAAGTCGGCGACGATGCGGGCGACCAGCCCCTCGTAGTCGGCGTTCCAGCCGAACTCGGAGGCGTACAGGGCCGCGTTGCGCTGGACGATCCAGCCGAGGTCGCCGGGGGAGGGGTCGCGCAGCACGACGTCCTCGCGGCGGGGCGAGCGGCCGTCGGAGAGGATCTCGCGGACCGTGCGCAGCGCCTCGGCCAGCCGGGGGCGGTCGGCGGACGGCACGGTGGCGAGCAGCGCGCCGACCGACTCGTTGGCCCGCTCGGCGAGCAGCGCGGCGGTCTCGCGGCCGCGGGCCGTGAGCGTGACGCGGCGGCGCCGGGGGTCACGCGCCGACGGCGTCCGCTCGACCAGCCCGTCCTCCTCGAACTTGTTCAGGATCCGGCTCAAGTACCCGGCGTCGAGGGAGAGTTCGGTCCGCAGGTCGGCGGCGTCCGTGCGCGGTGAGTGCGCGAGTTCGTAGAGCACACGGGACTCCGTCAGGGTGTACGGGGCGTACAGCTGGCGGCTGTAGTCGAGGGCGCCTATGACGTTCGTGTAGAAGCGGTTGAAGGTGCGGATGTCCTGGACGGTCATGAGGATCGAACCCCCGGATACTTGACTCAGTCAGAGATACCGTCGGTTCGAGACTAGGACACCCGCACCGCGCGGGCTACCCCTCGTCGGTCACCGGCCGGTAGACGCTCACCTGCACACCGGTCTTGCCCCTCGCCGTGGAGACCAGCTCGAAGCCCCGCTTGGTGCCGTCCTCGGGGAAGATGGACTTACCGCCGCCGAGGACCACCGGCATGTGGATGAGCTGGAGTTCGTCGACCAGCCCCTCGCCGATCAGCGTCCGCACGAGGGTGGGGCTGCCCATCATCGCCAGGTCGCCGCCGGGGGCGGCGCGCAGCTCCCGGATCCGCGCGACGGCCTCGCCGCCCGCGATCCGCTCGGTGTTGTTCCAGGTCAGCTCGGCGTCGGAGAGGGTGTCGGTCACGACGTACTTCTTCAGTGCGTTCAGCCGGTCCGCGAAGGGGTCCCCGGCCCGCTCGGGCCAGGCACCCGCCATCGTCAGATACGTCCGCCGCCCGTACAGCAGCGCCTCGGCGTTCTCCAGCCCCGCGGCGAAGGCACCGCCCACCACCTCGGGATCGAAGTACGGGTGCGACCATCCACCGTGTGCGAAACCCCCGTCCGTGTCCTCCTGAGGCCCGCCGGGCGCCTGCACGACCCCGTCGAGGCTGATGAACTCACTCACCACGATGCGCATGGAACCGTCTCCTGTCGCTCTTGCCGTTGGTTCGCTCGGTCGGTGACGACGCTTACAGCGATTACGGCAAGAAAGACCGGGGCGCAACAGGAAAGTCATCGGGTCCGGGGGCGCGGCCCCCGGCCGGGGTCACGCGGACGCGGACGCGGTCTGCCGCGGCACCCCGGACGACCCCCGCACCATCAGCTCCCCGCGGACCGTCGCGATACCTCCGGGCGGCGCGTCCTCCCGCCCCATGGCGATCCGCCCGGCCCGGGCCCCCGCCTCCGCCAGCGGCAGCCGCACGGTCGTCAGCGAGGGCACCGCGTCGATGCTGAACGGCAGATCGTCGAACCCGGCGACGGACACGTCCTCCGGGATCCGCAGCCCCGACTCCCGCAGCGCCGCACAAGCCCCCAGCGCGACGGAGTCGTTGGCCGCGACCACGGCGGTCAGCGACGGGTCCCGCCGCAGCAGCTCCAGCGTCGCCTCGTACCCGGAGGTGCGGTCGTACCGTCCGTGCACGGTCCACCCCGGGTCCTCGGAGATGCCCGCCGCCGCCAGCGCGGCGCGGTGCCCCTCCAGCCGGTGCCGTGTCGTCGTCCGCTCCTCCGGTCCCGCGATGTAGCCGAGCCGCCGGTGCCCGAGCCCGATCAGGTGCTCGGTCAGCCGCTGCCCGCCGCCGCGGTTGTCGAAGGCGAGGGCGATCGCCCCGGTGCCGGGCGCCGGCGGCCGGCCGCACAGCACCACGCGCGTGCCCGCCTCCGTCAGCTTGCGCAGCTTGGAGGCGACCGCCGCGGCGTGCGGCGCGTCCTCCATGGCACCGCCGGTCAGCACGACCGCCGCCGCCCGCTGGCGCTGGAGCAGGGTCAGATACGTCAGTTCGCGCTCCGGCGAACCGCCGGTGTTGCAGACGACCGCCAGCCGCTCGCCGCCGGCCCGCCCGCCCGGCCCGCCGATCTCCGCCTGGATCGCGCTCGCCATGATCCCGAAGAAGGGGTCGGCGATGTCGTTGACCAGAATCCCGACCAGGTCGGAGGTGGCGGCGGCCAGCGAACTCGCGGGACCGTTCAGCACGTAGTCCAGCTCGTCGACCGCCTTCAGCACCCGCTCCCGGGTGGAGGCGGCCACGGGGTAGTTCCCGTTCAGCACGCGCGACACCGTCGCGGGGGAGACCTGGGCGCGGGCCGCCACGTCCGCCAGGGTCACCGTCATCTCGTCGTCCTCCGGTCGCGCATCTCGTCGTACCTCGTCGTACGCCCTCGTAGACAGGCGCCAGGGGCCCACGGTTCCGAGTACGTCGAGCAGACCTTACGGCCAGAAGCCCCCACTGTTCGTCCCCTCGAACAACTCGAAGCGGTCACGGTCTTGTCTGGACCGGTGGTCAGAGGCTAGCTTCTCATAGGAGATAGAAAGCGCTTGCTGTGACGCTCAACAGTAGGGCCATCGCGGCGCGCACACCCGCGAACGACGCTGAGTACGACGCCTGCGAAGGGAATGACGTGACACGCAAGACGGTGCGTATCGCCATGAACGGCGTGACCGGGCGCATGGGCTACCGCCAGCACCTGGTCCGCTCCATCCTGGCCATCCGCGAACAGGGCGGCCTGGACCTCGGTGACGGCGAGGTGCTGTGGCCGGAACCGGTCCTCGTCGGCCGCCGCGAGCACGCGCTGCGCGCGCTCGCCGAGCGGCACGGCCTGGAGCACTTCTCGACCGACGTGGACGCCGTCCTCGCCGACCCGTCCGTGGACATCTACTTCGACGCCCAGGTGACCTCGGCCCGCGAGGAGGCCCTCACCAAGGCGATCGCCGCGGGCAAGCACATCTACACCGAGAAGCCGACCGCCACCGGGCTGGCGGGTGCCCTCGAACTCGCCCGGCTCGCGCACGAGAAGGGCATCAAGCACGGCGTCGTCCAGGACAAGCTCTTCCTGCCGGGCCTGCTCAAGCTCAAGCGCCTCATCGACGGCGGCTTCTTCGGCCGGATCCTGTCGGTCCGGGGCGAGTTCGGCTACTGGGTCTTCGAGGGCGACTGGCAGTCCTCCCAGCGCCCCTCCTGGAACTACCGCGCCGAGGACGGCGGCGGCATCGTCGTCGACATGTTCCCGCACTGGGAGTACGTCCTGCACGAGCTGTTCGGCCGGGTGAAGTCCGTCCAGGCGATCGCCACCACCCATGTCCCGCAGCGCTGGGACGAGGACGACAAGCCCTACGACGCCACGGCCGACGACGCCGCGTACGGCATCTTCGAACTCGACGGCGGCGCCATCGCCCAGATCAACTCCTCCTGGGCCGTGCGCGTCAACCGCGACGAACTCGTCGAGTTCCAGGTCGACGGCACGGAGGGCTCGGCGGTCGCGGGCCTGCGCAACTGCCGTGTCCAGCACCGCAGCATGACCCCGAAGCCGGTGTGGAACCCGGACATCCCGGCCGGCTACTCCTTCCGCGACCAGTGGCAGGAGATCCCGGACAACGAGGAGTTCGACAACGGCTTCAAGGCCCAGTGGGAGCTGTTCCTGCGGCACGTGTACGCCGACGCCCCCTACCGCTGGGACCTGCTCGCCGGCGCCCGCGGCGTTCAGCTCGCCGAACTGGGCCTGAGGTCCTCGGCCGAGGGCGCCCGCCTCGACGTACCGGAGATCCAGCTGTGACCATCCGACTCCCGAACTTCCAGGGCGGGATCTTCCAGGGCGGATTCAGGGCCTACGAGCCCCGCAGCGAGCCCCTGGTGGTGAGCCCCGGGACGCCCTTCACCTCCCGTACGGTCTTCTCGGCGGCGCACGTCGTCGCCGACCCGTACGCGGACGTGTCGCCCGGCGCGCCCGCCGCCGTCGACTGGGACGCCACCCTCGCCTTCCGCCGGCACCTGTGGTCCCACGGGCTCGGCGTCGCCGAGGCCATGGACACCGCCCAGCGCGGGATGGGCCTGGACTGGGCGTGCGCGGCCGAGCTGATCCGGCGTTCGGCCGCCGAGGCCAGGGCGGTCGGCGGCCGTATCGCCTGCGGCGTCGGCACCGACCAGATCACCGCCGGGTCTCTCGCCGAGGTCCGCGCGGCCTACGAGGAACAGCTCGCCGTCGTCGAGGAGTCCGGCGCGCAGGCCATCCTCATGGCGTCCCGGGCACTGGCCGCGGCGGCCTCCGGCCCCGAGGACTACCTGGAGGTCTACGGCCATCTGCTCCGCCAGGCCGCCGAGCCGGTGATCCTGCACTGGCTGGGCCCGATGTTCGACCCGGCGCTGGAGGGCTACTGGGGTTCGTCCGACCTGGATGCGGCCACCGGCACCTTCCTGGAGGTCATCGCCGCCCACCCCGACAAGGTGGAGGGCATCAAGGTCTCCCTGCTGGACGCCGGGCGCGAGATCGACATCCGCCGCCGGCTCCCGCAGGGCGTGCGCTGCTACACCGGCGACGATTTCAACTACCCCGAGCTGATCGCCGGCGACGAGCAGGGTTTCAGCCACGCCCTGCTCGGCATCTTCGACCCGTTGGGCCCGCTGGCGGCCGAGGCGGTGCGCGTCCTCGACACGGGGAACGCGGCCGGCTTCCGCGAACTGCTCGACCCGACGGTCGAACTCTCCCGGCACCTCTTCCAGGCCCCGACCCGCTTCTACAAGACCGGGGTCGTCCTCCTCGCCTGGCTGGCCGGCCACCAGTCGCACTTCACCATGGTCGGCGGCCTCCAGTCGGCCCGCTCCCTGCCGCACTTCGTCCGTGCCTACGAACTCGCCGACGGCCTGGGCCTGTTCCCGGACCCCAAGCTGGCCGAGGAACGGATGAAGAACCTGCTGTCCCTGTACGGAGTGAACCAGTGAACGCTCTCGGTGACCTGTCCCGCTTCTCCATCAACCAGATGACGGTGAAGCAGCTGTCGATGCCCGAACTGGTGGCAGCCTGCGTCGAGTTGGGTGTCCCGGGCGTCGGCGTGTGGCGCGAGCCGGTCCAGTCGTACGGCCTGGAGGCGACCGCGAAACTGGTCCGCGACGCGGGCCTGGCCGTCACGACCCTGTGCCGCGGCGGCTTCTTCACGGCGATCGACCCGGAGGAGCGTTCCAGGGCGCTGGAGGACAACCGGCGCGCCGTCGACGAGGCGGCGGCGCTCGGCACGGACACCCTCGTCCTGGTCTCGGGCGGTCTCCCGGCGGGCTCCAAGGACCTGCACGGCGCGCGGGAGCGCATCGCCGACGCGCTGGGGGAGCTGGGTCCGTACGCGCAGGAGCGCGGCGTCCGTCTCGCGATCGAGCCGCTCCACCCCATGTACGCCGCCGACCGCTGCGTGGTCTCGACGCTCACCCAGGCCCTCGACCTCGCCGAACGCTTCCCGGCCCAGCAGGTCGGCGTCACCGTCGACACGTACCACATCTGGTGGGACGACAACGCGCCCGCGCAGATCGCCCGCGCGGGCGCCGGCGACCGCATCCACATCTTCCAGCTCGCCGACTGGACCACCCCGCTGCCGGAGGGCGTCCTCAACGGCCGCGGCCAGATCGGCGACGGCTCGATCGACATGCGCGAGTGGAAGGGTTACGTGGAGGCCGCCGGCTACACCGGCCCCATCGAGGTCGAACTGTTCAACGACGCCCTGTGGGCACGGGACGGGCGGGAGGTTCTGGGGGAGACGGCCCGGCGGTTCGTGGAGCACACATGAGCGGACGGGGGACCGCGAAAAAATTCTGAAGAAGTCGTGCAACCCTTCCCCCACCTCGCGGGTCGTACTTGGCATCAGGACTTCTCGGAGGGGGATCTGGGGGGATCGCGGGGGGTTCTGGTGTTGGAGGGGAATAGCCGAGGGGGCCCGGTCGACGGATCGGGCCCCCTCGAATTTGTCCGCCGCCGTCCGGCGGCCGTCGTCCGGCGGCGTCAGAAGAAGACGCCGCACCGCAGGAGCACGTTGGCGTACGGCCGGGCCTCTCCCGTCCGGACGATCAGGTGCGCGCCGGCCGACAACTTCTTGAGCCGCTCGTGCGGCACCAGGTCGAGCTTGGGGAAGTGGTCGTCCAGCAGGGCCGCGGCCGGCGGGTTGGCGTCGTGGATCTCCGCCGCCGCCGTGGCGCCCTCCACCACCAGCTCGGCCAGCAGGCCGTCGAGGACCTCGGCGAAGGACGGCACCCCGGCGCGGAAGGCGAGGTCGACCACGCGTGGGCCCTTCGGTATCGGCATGCCCGCGTCGCAGACCAGGACGCCGTCGCCGTGGCCCAGCTCGGCCAGCGCGCCGGCGAGATGACGGTTCAGAATTCCCGCCCGCTTCACTGCACGTCACCCCGCTGAGGAGTTCCGGATGCGCTGCCCGACTCGCTTTTCCTGCCGGGGGTCCGGGGGTTGTCCCCCGGGATGGCACTGCACAGCGCGCCGACCTCCCCGGCCGTCGGGAAGGACACCTGCGCGCCCTCCTTGGTGACGGCGGCCGCGCCGACGCGCGCGGCGTACCCGGCCGCCTCCGCCAGGGTCGAACCCGCCCCGAGCCGGTACGCCAGCGCCGCCGTGAACGCGTCGCCCGCACCCGTCGTGTCCACCACGTCGACCTTCACCGAGGACACCCGCGCGACCCCGTCCGCGGAGGCCACCAGCGCGCCCTCCGCGCCCAGGGTGACCACCACCGAACGCGGGCCCTTGGCCAGCAGCAGCCGCGCCCAGTCCTCCGGGCGGTCCGAGACGCACGCGTCGCCCAGGACCACCTTCGCCTCGTGCTCGTTGACGATCAGCGGGTCGCAGGCCGCCAGCACCTCCGGCGGCAGGGGGCGCGGCGGGGACGGGTTCAGCACGAAGCGGCTGCCGGGCGAGAGGGCGCGGACCACCTCCACGACCGTCTCCAGCGGGATCTCCAGCTGCGCCGAGACCACGTGCGAGGCCTGGAACAGGCACGCGGCGGCCCGCACGTCGGCCGGCGTGAGCCTGCCGTTCGCGCCCGGCGACACCACGATGCTGTTGTCCCCGGACGGGTCGACGGTGATCAGCGCGACGCCCGTCGGCGCCCCGCCCACCAGCACACCCACCGTGTCGACACCGGCCTCGCGCTGCGAGTCGAGCAGCAGCCTGCCGTACGCGTCGTCGCCGACCCGGGCCAGCAGGACCGTACGGGCGCCGAGCCGGGCGGCCGCGACCGCCTGGTTCGCGCCCTTGCCGCCCGGGTGGACGGCCAGGTCGGAGCCGAGCACGGTCTCACCGGCGCCCGGCCGGCGCTCGACTCCGATCACCAGGTCGGCGTTGGCCGACCCCACGACCAGCAGGTCGTAGTCGTTCATCAGAAGGACTCCCCGTACATCAACAAGACTCCCTGAGAGATCACCCGGGGCGGGCGGCCCCCCTGACCGCCCGCCCGTTTCCCCGTCGTCAGCCGCTGAAGCCGGCCACGTTGGCCTTCGTCACCACCTTCACCGGCACCTTCACCGTCTCCTCGACCTTCTTGCCCTGCAGGGCCTTCAGCGCGTTGTCCACGGCGATCCTGCCCAGCTGCGAGGGCTGTTGTGCCACAGATGCGTACAGAATGCCCCCTTCGACCGCCTTGAGCCCGTCCGGGGTGCCGTCGAACCCGACCACCTGGACCGACTTGCCGGCCTTGGAACCGAGCGCCTTGATCGCGCCGAGGGCCATCTCGTCGTTGGCGGCGATGACGCCCTGGACGTCCGGGTGCGCCTGGAGCAGGTTCGACATCACGTCGAGGCCCTTGGTGCGGTCGAAGTCGGCCGGCTGCTGGGCGACGACCTTCAGGTCCGGGTAGGCCTTGAGGCCGGCCGCGAAGCCCGCCGCGCGTTCGCGGGCCGCGGACGTGCCCGCCTGGCCCTGCAGGATCACGATCTTGCCCTTGCCGCCCAGCTTCGAGGCGATCGTCTTCGCCGCCAGCTCGCCGCCCTTGACGTTGTCGGAGGCCACGAGGGCGTCCACGGCCGCCTTGTTGACGCCGCGGTCGACCGCGATGACCGGGATCTTCGCCTTGTCGGCGGCCTTCACGGAGTTGCTCGCCGCGTCCGAGTCCACCGGGTTGACGATGATCGCGCCGAGGCCCGAACTGGTGAAGTTCTGCAGCTGGTTGGCCTGCTGCGAGGCGTCGTTCTGGGCGTCGGTGACGGTCAGGTCCACGCCCAGCTTCCTCGCCTCGGCCTGGGCGCCCGCCCGGATCTGCACGAAGAAGGGGTTGTTGAGGGTGGACAGCGACAGGCCCATCTTCGGGTCGGTGGAGTTCGAGCCGCCGTGCAGGAAGGAGGTCGCGCCCACCAGCGCGACGGTCACGACCGCCGCGAGTGCGTACGTCCCCGCCTGCCTGCCCCTGTTGCCGCCCGCGCCCGCGGCCACCGGGGTCGCCCCGGCCTTGCGCCGCAGGGTGTCCAGGAGCACCGCCAGCGCGATGACGACACCGATGACGACCTGCTGCCAGAAGGCGGAGACGTTCAGCAGGTTGAGGCCGTTGCGCAGTACCGCAAGGATCAGCGCGCCGATCAAAGTGCCGGACGCCTTGCCGGTGCCGCCCGCGAGCGAGGCGCCGCCGATGACGACCGCGGCGATCGCGTCCAGCTCGTAGCCGTCGGCGGCCTGCGGCTGCGCCGAGGACAGGCGCGCGGCGAGCACGATCCCCGCGACCGCGGCGAACAGACCGGAGAAGGCGTAGATCGCGAGCTTCTGCTTCTTCACGCGGAGGCCGGAGAGGCGGGCCGCCTCCTCGTTGCCGCCGATGGCGTACATGGAGCGGCCGATGTAGGTCCGGCCGAGCACGAAGGCCGCGATCAGCCCCATCACGATCATGACCAGCACCGGCACGGGCAGCCAGCCGCCGAGGGTGTCGCCGAGGTGCGAGACCGAGTCCGGAAGGGGGATCGGTGAGCCCTCCGAGATCACCAGCGACAGACCGCGGGCCACCGACAGCATGGCGAGCGTCGCGATGAACGGCGGCAGCTTGCCGTACGCGATCAGGAAGCCGTTGACGAGACCGGCCGCGATGCCGGTGACGACGGAGAGCACGACGGCCAGGACGACCGGTATGCCGTGCGAAGTGGCGCTCCAGGCCAGGACGGTGGCCGACAGGGCCGCCACCGAGCCGACCGACAGGTCGATGCCGGCCGAGACGATCACGAAGGTGACGCCGAAGGCGAGCACGGCCGTCACGGCCGCCTGCACGCCCACGTTGAGCAGGTTGTCCGTCGTCAGGAAGTCCCCGGACAGCGCCGACAGGGCGATGAGGAGGACGATCAGCGCGGTGAGCGCGCCGTTGTCGAGCAGCAGGCGGCGCAGGCCGCTCGTGGCGCCACCGGCGCCCGCCCTGCTCTTGAGCGTGTCAGTGGCCACGGCTGGCCTCCGTTCCGGTCGTGGGGTTGCTTACGGCGAGTGCCATCACGGAGTCCTGCGTGGCCTCGCCGGCCGCGAGTTCGCCCGCGATGCGGCCCTGGGCCATCACCAGCACCCGGTCGCTCATGCCGAGCACCTCGGGCAGATCGCTCGAGATCATGAGGACGGCCGCACCCTGGGCGGTGAGTTCGTTGACGAGCTGGTAGATCTCGACCTTGGCGCCGACGTCGATGCCGCGCGTCGGCTCGTCGAGGATCAGCACCTTGGTGTCGGCGAGGAGCCACTTGCCGATGACGACCTTCTGCTGGTTGCCGCCGGACAACGTCCGTACGTGCTGGCCGAGTCCGGCCATCCGCACACCGAGCTGCCGCGCGATCCGTTCGGCCGCTCCGTGCTGCGCCCTGCGGTCGACGAGCCCCGCGCGCGTGGCGGCCCGCATCGTCACCAGGCCGAGGTTCTCCTCCACCGAGGCGTCCAGCACCAGCCCCTGGCCCTTGCGGTCCTCGGGCACCAGCCCGATGCCGGCCGCCATCGCGGCGTTGACGTCCCCGCGCCGCACCGCCGACCCGGAGACCTTCACGGCCCCCTTGTCGTACGGGTCCGCGCCGAACACGGCCCGGACGACCTCGGTACGGCCCGCCCCGACGAGTCCCGCGATCCCGACGACCTCTCCGGCGTGCACCTCGAAGCTGACGTCGTGGAAGACGCCGTCGCGGGTCAGGCCCTCGACGGTGAGCAACGCGGCGCCGGTGTCGGCCCGTTCACGCGGATACTGCTGCTCGATCGAACGGCCCACCATGAGGCGCACGAGCTCGTCCTCCGGGGTGGCGGCGGGCACCTGCCCGACGGACTTCCCGTCCCGGATGACCGTGACCCGGTCGCCCAGGGCGGCGATCTCGTCCAGGTGGTGGGTGATGAAGACGACGCCCACACCGTCCTCGCGCAGCGTGCGCACGATCGCGAAGAGCTTCTCGACCTCCTCGGAGGTGAGCACGGCGGTCGGCTCGTCCATGATGAGCACGCGCGCGTTCAGGCTGAGCGCCTTCGCGATCTCGACCATCTGCAGGCGCGCGATGCCGAGTTCACGCACACGCGCGCGTGGCGAGACCTGGACACCGACCCGCTTCAGCAGGACCTCGGCGTCCGCCTCCATCCTCTTGCGGTCGATCATCCCGAAGCGGCGCGGCTGGCGCCCCAGGAAGATGTTCTCGGCGACCGTGAGATCCGGTACGAGGTTGAACTCCTGGTAGATGGTGGCGATCCCGAGGCGCTCGGAGTCCTGCGCACCATGGATGCGCACCTCCTCGCCGCCGGCGAGGATCCGGCCGGCGTCGGGTGTGTACGCACCCGAGAGCATCTTGATGAGCGTGCTCTTGCCCGCGCCGTTCTCACCGAGGAGCACATGCACCTCGCCGCGGCGCAGATCGAAGTCGACGCCGTCGAGCGCGACCACTCCGGGGAAGCTCTTCCGTATGCCCTCGATGCGCAGCAACTCGTCCGCGTTGCTCACGACTGGCTCCTGTTCCTTGCGGGGTTCTCGGCGGGGTCCTCGCCGCAGGAGCGGCGTACGACGAGACGGGCGGGGAGGGTGACGGACCGCGGGGTCCGTCCCTCGATGCGGTCGACCAGGGCCCTTACGGCGGCCCGGCCCAGCTCGCCCGTGGGCTGGGCGACCGCGGTGATCGGCGGATCGGTGTGCACGAACCAGCGGATGTCGTCGAAGGCGGCCAGTGCCATGTCGTGCGGCACCCGCAGCCCACGCGCGCGGATCGCGTCCAGCGCGCCGAGCGCCATCAGGTTGTCGGCGGCGAAGACGACCTCGGGCGGCTCGGGCAGGTCGAGGAAGCCCTCGGTGACCCGCCGTCCGCTCGCGGCCTGGAAGTCGCCCTGCCCGATGTAGGCGTCGGGCAGTTCGAGGCCGTGGGCGCCGAGCGCCTCCCGGAAGGCGTCCACCCGCTCCCGGCCGGTCGTGGTGGCGGCGGGGCCCGCGATGATCGCGAGCCGCCGGTGCCCGAGCCGGTGCAGATGCGCGACGAGGTCGCGTACGGCGGCCCGTCCGTCCGACCGCACGACCGGTACGTCGACGCCCGGGATCCAACGGTCGACGAAGACCATCGGCGTCCCCGCGCGCGCGGCGTCCAGCATCAGCGGCGAGCCGCCGTCGGTGGGGGAGACGAGCAGGCCGTCGATCCGGCGGTCCAGCAGGTTCCGTACGTGGTGGTCCTGGAGGTCGGGCCGCTCGTCGGCGTTGCCGATGATGACGCTGTAGCCGAGTGCACGGGCCTCCTCCTCGACGGAGCGGGCCAGTTCGGTGAAGTAGGGGTTCAGCACGTCGCTGATGACCAGGCCGAGGGTGTGGGTCTGGTCGGTGCGCAGCGAACGGGCGACGGCGTTCGGGCGGTAGCCCAGCGCCTCGACGGCGGCCAGCACGCGCTCGCGTGCCGCCGCGCTCACCGACGGATGGTCGTTCAGAACGCGCGAGACCGTCGCGACGGACACACCCGCCTCGGCGGCGACATCCTTGATACCCGCCATCGCCGCCCCACCTCCTTGTGGAACTCATGGAATCGATTACACCGATGGTGCACGAGAGATTGGAATCGATTACACGACGGGGCACAACCCCCCGAGACCGGATCGTGATGAAGGCCGGGGCGACGGGCGAAGGGGTGGGGGTCACCGGGCCGGCGGGACGGGAGCGTCGGTCCGGGAGGCGTCACTCGCGGGTACGTGGGCCCCCGTACCGTGGACGGCTCCGTCCTGCGTGCGGATCCGGGCCATCTCCTCGTGGAGCCGGTGCAGGGCCTCGACGCGCTGCTCGCGCGGGAGCAGGGCCACCCCGTCCACGCGGTCGACCACACCCAGCGGGCTCGCCCGCATGCTGCGGTGCCGGTGCCGGCGCCGGCGGAGGGGCAACCGCCTTGCCGGCGACCGGGACCCGCTGTCGGACCCGGCCGGTACCGTCGGATCATGTCCAATCAGGCGGGGAACTCCGGGCAGCCGGGCGAGCGGCGGCTCGCCGTGCTCGAGGGTGTTCTCGAGCGCATCACCTACGCCAACGAGGAGAACGGGTACACGGTCGCCCGGGTCGACACCGGCCGCGGCGCCGCCGACCTGCTGACCGTCGTCGGCGCGCTGCTCGGGGCGCAGGTCGGCGAGTCCCTGCGCATGGAAGGGCGCTGGGGCTCCCACCCGCAGTACGGCAAGCAGTTCACCGTCGAGAACTACACGACCCTGCTCCCGGCCACCGTCCAGGGCATCCGGCGCTATCTCGGCTCCGGCCTGGTCAAGGGCATCGGCCCGGTCTTCGCCGACCGCATCACCCAGCACTTCGGCCTGGACACCCTGCAGATCATCGAGGAGGAGCCGAAGCGCCTCGTCGAGGTCCCCGGGCTCGGCCCCAAGCGCACCAAGAAGATCGCCGACGCCTGGGAGGAACAGAAGGCGATCAAGGAGGTCATGCTCTTCCTGCAGACCGTCGAGGTGTCCACCTCCATCGCCGTGCGCATCTACAAGAAGTACGGCGACGCCTCGATCTCCGTGGTGAAGAACCAGCCGTACCGCCTCGCGGCCGACGTCTGGGGCATCGGCTTCCTGACCGCCGACAAGATCGCCCAGTCCGTCGGCATCCCGCACGACAGCCCGGAGCGCGTGAAGGCGGGCCTGCAGTACGCGCTGTCGCAGGCCACCGACCAGGGCAACTGCTACCTCCCCGAGGAGAGGTTGATCGCCGACGCGGTGAAGCTGCTCCAGGTCGACACCGGCCTGGTCATCGAGTGCCTCGGCGAGCTCGCGAGTGAGCCCGAACCGGGCGAGGACCCCGGGGTCGTACGGGAGAAGGTGCCGGGCCCGGACGGCGGCGACCCGGTCACGGCCGTCTACCTCGTGCCCTTCCACCGCGCCGAACTCTCCCTCTCCGCCCAGCTGTTGCGCCTCCTGCGCACGGACGAGGACCGGATGCCCGGCTTCCATGACGTGACCTGGGACAAGGCGCTGGGCTGGCTGAAGGGCCGCACGGGCGCGGACCTCGCCCCTGAGCAGGAGGCCGCCGTCAAGCTCGCGTTGACCAAGAAGGTCGCCGTGCTGACCGGCGGCCCCGGCTGCGGCAAGTCCTTCACCGTCCGCTCGGTCGTGGAGCTGGCCCGCGCCAAGAAGGCGAGGGTCGTCCTCGCGGCCCCCACCGGCCGCGCCGCCAAGCGCCTGTCCGAACTCACCGGCGCCGAGGCCTCGACGGTCCACCGCCTGCTGGAGCTGAAGCCCGGCGGCGACGCGGCGTACGACAAGGACCGCCCGCTCCAGGCCGACCTGGTGGTCGTCGACGAGGCCTCCATGCTGGACCTGCTGCTCGCGAACAAGCTGGTCAAGGCGGTCCCGCCGGGCGCCCACCTGCTCTTCGTCGGGGACGTCGACCAACTGCCCAGCGTGGGCGCCGGCGAGGTCCTGCGCGACCTGCTGGCCGACGGCAGCCCGATCCCCTCCGTGCGCCTCACGCGCGTGTTCCGCCAGGCCCAGCAGTCCGGCGTGGTGACGAACGCGCACCGGATCAACTCCGGTCACCACCCCGTCACCGACGGCATGAAGGACTTCTTCCTTTTCGTCGAGGACGACACCGAGGAGGCCGGTCGGCTCACCGTCGACGTGGCCTCCCGCCGTATCCCGGCGAGATTCGGCCTCGACCCGCGCCGTGACGTCCAGGTCCTCGCCCCCATGCACCGCGGCCCCGCCGGCGCCGGCACGCTCAACGGCCTGCTCCAGCAGGCGATCACCCCTGGCCGCCCCGACCTTGCGGAGAAGCGGTTCGGCGGCCGGGTCTTCCGCGTCGGCGACAAGGTCACCCAGATTCGCAACAATTACGAGAAGGGCAAGAACGGTGTCTTCAACGGCACCGTCGGCGTTGTCACCTCGCTCGACCCGGTCGACCAGCGCCTGACGGTGCTGACGGACGAGGACGAGGAGGTTCCGTACGAATTCGACGAACTGGACGAGCTGGCTCACGCGTACGCGGTGACCATTCACCGCTCGCAGGGGAGTGAATATCCGGCAGTGGTGATCCCGGTCACCACGGGTGCCTGGATGATGCTTCAGCGCAATCTGCTCTACACGGCGGTCACCCGGGCCAAGAAGCTTGTCGTCCTCGTCGGTTCACGCAAGGCGATCGGCCAGGCGGTGCGTACGGTGTCCGCGGGACGGCGCTGTACGGCGCTCGACTTCCGGCTTTCCCCCGGACCCCTGTGAGAGCGCTTGCGACCCCCGTGGTGCCTCCGCGAGGCAGGCATCACAAAAAATGATCGATCAAATGAGTCGCGAAGGTCACAGAGCACTTCCGGATGGGGAAACAAGGGGGCAGGATGTGCAAGTTGGCGGCACTCAGTGCCGCCGATAGGCCCGATGGTCGACCCCGAGTGCACTCTCCTGAGCCAATTGGGGGATGGTAGAGACAGTCAGGGCAACCTCGAAGATGAGGCACTACGTCGGTGAGGGAAGACGTGAGCGACAACTCTGTAGTACTGCGGTACGGCGACGGCGAGTACACCTACCCGGTGATCGACAGCACCGTCGGCGACATGGGCTTCGACATCGGGAAGCTCCGCGCCCAGACCGGTCTGGTGACGCTGGACAGCGGTTACGGCAACACCGCCGCCTATAAATCCGCCGTCACCTACCTCGACGGCGAGGCGGGCATTCTCCGGTACCGCGGCTACCCGATCGAGCAGCTGGCGGAGCGCTCCACCTTCCTGGAGGTCGCCTACCTGCTGATCAACGGTGAGCTTCCGACCGTGGACGAGCTCACCTCGTTCCAGAACGAGATCACGCAGCACACCCTGCTGCACGAGGACGTCAAGAACTTCTACAAGGGCTTCCCGCGCGACGCCCACCCGATGGCCATGCTGTCCTCGGTGGTCTCGGCGCTGTCCACGTTCTACCAGGACAGCCACAACCCCTTCGACGAGCGGCAGCGCAACCTCTCCACGATCCGCCTGCTCGCCAAGCTTCCGACGATCGCGGCGTACGCGTACAAGAAGTCGATCGGCCACCCGTTCGTCTACCCGCGCAACGACCTCGGCTACGTCGAGAACTTCCTGCGCATGACCTTCTCGGTGCCGGCCCAGGAGTACGACCTGGACCCGGTCGTGGTCTCCGCCCTCGACAAGCTCCTCATCCTGCACGCCGACCACGAGCAGAACTGCTCCACGTCGACGGTCCGCCTGGTGGGCTCGTCGCAGGCCAACATGTTCGCCTCGATCTCCGCCGGCATCAACGCCCTGTGGGGCCCGCTGCACGGCGGTGCCAACCAGTCCGTGCTGGAGATGCTCGAGGGCATCCAGACCAGCGGCGGCGACGTCGACTCCTTCATCCGCAAGGTGAAGAACAAGGAGGACGGCGTCCGGCTGATGGGCTTCGGCCACCGGGTCTACAAGAACTTCGACCCGCGCGCGAAGATCATCAAGGCCGCGGCGCACGACGTCCTGTCCGCGCTCGGCAAGTCCGACGAGCTGCTGGACATCGCGCTGAAGCTGGAGGAGCACGCGCTCTCCGACGACTACTTCGTCTCGCGCAGCCTCTACCCGAACGTCGACTTCTACACCGGCCTGATCTACCGCGCCATGGGCTTCCCGACCGAGATGTTCACGGTCCTGTTCGCCCTCGGCCGCCTGCCCGGCTGGATCGCCCAGTGGCACGAGATGATCAAGGAGCCCGGCTCCCGCATCGGCCGCCCCCGCCAGATCTACACGGGCGTCGTCGAGCGCGACTTCGTCCCGGTCGAGGAGCGCTGACACCTGCCGTCGTGGGGCGCCGGTCCGCCGGTGCCCCGTCGCCGCCGAGGTGTTCCCTCCGCAGTGCCGCCCGCCGGCGGCGAACAGGCAAACAGAAGGCGCCCTGGCGCCGGTCCCCCCACGGGCCGACGGTCCAGGGCGCCTTCCCATGTCCCGGTGCGGATTCCCCCCACGGGATCCGGCCGGGCGTATGTGAGGACAGCGCCTGAATCGCTGTTGTGTGCGGTCTGCCGGGACAAGCACGCTCGGGAGGGCCGCTCAAAGCTCCCCGGTGTACGTGCCCCGGCAACGCGCCTCTGAGGAAGTCCCCCAAGACATCCCCAGATGCCAGGAAACGCCCCCCAAGACGCTGCCTGACATCGTCAACTTAGACCTTCGTACCCCTTCAATGGTTACGTTCACATCACTGTGATCTGCGTCTCTTGCATATGTCCGTTAGATGCGCAAGAGCCCCGATACGCCGATCGGGACCCAAGCGTAAGGATGATGCGCGAGCCTTGTGAAGAGCTTATGTGAGCCTGGCCCCGGACTCCAGAGGTGCTCTTGCTCCGAGTTCGCCTAACCGCCGGTAACTTTGCCGCAGTTCAGTAGAACGTCCGCAGGCGGAGGCTGTTCGTCACCACGAACACCGACGAGAAGGCCATCGCGGCCCCCGCGATCATCGGGTTCAGCAGCCCGGCGGCGGCCAGCGGCAGCGCCGCCACGTTGTACCCGAAGGCCCATACGAGATTGCCCCTGATCGTGGACAGCGTCCTGCGGGAGAGCCGGATCGCGTCCGCGGCCACCCGCAGATCCCCGCGTACCAGCGTCAGATCGCCGGCCTCGATCGCCGCGTCCGTCCCCGTCCCCATCGCCAGCCCCAGATCGGCGGTGGCCAGCGCGGCCGCGTCGTTGACGCCGTCGCCGACCATCGCGACCCGACGGCCCTCGGCCCGCAGCCGCCGTACGGCCTCGACCTTCTCCTCGGGCAGCACCTCGGCGATCACCTGCTCGATGCCGACCGAGTGGGCCACCGCCTCGGCCACCGCCCGGTTGTCCCCGGTCAGCAGCACCGGCGTGAGCCCCAGCGCGCGCAGCGCGCGCACCGCCTCGGCGCTGGTCTCCTTGACCGCGTCGGCGACGGCGACGACACCGCGTGCCACGCCGTCCCAGCCGACCACCACGGCCGTACGTCCGCCCCGCTCGGCCTCGGCCTTCACGTGGGCCAGTTCCGCGGACAGCTCCCCGGCGTACTCGGCGAGCCGCCCCACGGACACCTCGCGGCCCTCCACACGCCCGCGTACGCCCCGACCGGGCACGTTCTCGAACTCCTCGACCTCCGGGAGCCGTCCGGCACGCTCGGCGGCGCCCACGGCGATCGCGCGGGCCACGGGATGCTCGGAGGCGTGCTCGACGGCGCCCGCGAACCGCAGCACCTCCCTCTCATCGGTGCCTTCGGCGGCGTACACCTCGTGGAGGGTCATCCGGCCGGTGGTGACCGTGCCGGTCTTGTCGAGCACGACCGTGTCGACGCGGCGCGTGGACTCCAGGACCTCGGGACCCTTGATGAGGATGCCGAGTTGGGCGCCGCGCCCCGTGCCCACCATCAGCGCGGTGGGCGTCGCAAGGCCCAGCGCGCACGGGCAGGCGATGATCAGGACCGCGACGGCGGCGGTGAACGCGGCCACCGCGTCGCCGGTGGCGCCGAGCCAGCCGCCGAACGTCGCGACCGCGACGAGCATGACGACCGGGACGAAGACCGCCGAGATCCGGTCGGCGAGCCGCTGCACCTCGGCCTTGCCGTTCTGCGCGTCCTCCACCAGCTTCGCCATCCGCGCGAGCTGTGTGTCGGTACCCACGCGCGTGGCCTCGACGACGAGCCGGCCCCCGGCGTTCACCGTGGCCCCGGTGACGGTGTCGCCCGTGGTCACGTCCACCGGCACCGACTCACCGGTCAGCATCGAGGCGTCCACGGCGGACGTGCCCTCCACGACGGTGCCGTCGGTCGCGATCTTCTCCCCGGGCCGTACGACGAAACGGTCCCCGACGACCAGCCCGGACACGGGGACACGGATCTCACGGCCGTCGCGCAGTACGGCCACGTCCTTGGCGCCCAGCTCCATCAGCGCCCGCAGCGCCGCTCCGGCCCGCCGCTTGGAGCGCGCCTCCAGATAGCGGCCGAGCAGGATGAAGGCGACGACTCCGGCGGCGACCTCGAGGTAGATCGTGGAGGCCCCGTCCGTTCGGGAGACGGTGAAGCTGAACTCGTCGCGCATACCGGGCATGCCCGCGTCGCCGAGGAACAGCGCCCACAGCGACCAGCCGAACGCCGCCAGCGTGCCGACGGAGACCAGCGTGTCCATGGTGGCCGCGCCGTGCCGGGCGTTCGTCCAGGCCGCCCGGTGGAAGGGCAGCCCGCCCCAGACGACGACCGGCGCGGCGAGGGTGAGCGCAAGCCACTGCCAGTCGTCGAACTGGAAGGCGGGGACCATCGACAGCAGCACCACGGGCAGCGCGAGCAGGGCGGAGACCGTGAACCGCCTGCGGGAGGAGGCCAGTTCGGGGTCTTCCGGGGTCTCCTGCTCGGCGGCGGGCTCCGGCCGCGGCGGGGGCGGCTCCTCGGCCGTGTACCCCGTCTTGACCACGGTGGCGATCAGGTCTTGGACCTCGGTGCCCGCGGGGAAGGTGATCCGCGCCTTCTCCGTCGCGTAGTTCACCGTGGCGGTGACGCCGTCCATGCGGTTGAGCTTCTTCTCGACGCGGGCCGCGCAGGAGGCGCAGGTCATCCCGCCGATGAGCAGCTCGACCTCGGAGGCGTCCGCGGTCGTGCGTATCGGTGCCGGTGTCTCTGCGGTGGTGCTGGTCATCTGGGGTACCCGGCTTGCGGTCAGACCTGGCCGGTGAGTTCGAAGCCGGCCTCGTCGACCGCCGCGCGTACGGCGGCCTCGTCGAGCGGGGCCGCGGAGACGACGGTGACCTCGCCGGACGCGGCGACGGCCGTCACGGAGGTGACACCGGGGAGTTCGGAGATCTCGCCGGAGACGGCGCCCTCGCAGTGGCCGCAGCTCATCCCGCTCACCTTGTAGACGGCGGTGACGGTACCCGGGGTGTCGGTCTGGGCGGTCATGTCGTTCTCCTCGTCGAGGCTTGTGCGGCTTTGCGGGACGTACGGGGGCTCACGGGGGGCCCACTACTGCGAGAGTATACCCCTAGGGGGTACTTTTCCATCGTGACGCCCGTGCGTCGGGGCGGGCGGGTGAGGGGTCAGACGGTCCGGGCGGTCGCGGTCTCCGTGGTGCCGAGCCGGTCGCCGACCAGGGGGCCGAGGTAGCCGATCAGGACCTTCTTGATCTCCTCGATGTATGCGTCGCGCTCGGCGCCCTCATGGGCGAGGACCAGCTCCAGGCCCGCCTTGTACATCCCGAGGCAGACGTGCGCGGTCCGCGTGACGTCGGCCGGCCGGGCGTCCGGCAGCAGCGAGAGGAGCAGGTCCTCGACCCGGGAGATCAGCGTCGCGTGCAGGGCGTCGTGCTCCTCGGCGATCCGGCCCGGGATGTCGGGGCCGTGCATCAGCGCGAAGAACACCGGGTGGTCGCAGTTGAAGGCGATGAACCGGTCGACGGCGGCGCCGACCGCCTGCTCCAGCGGGGTCGCGGGGTCGACCGGTGCGAGCGCTTCCCCGTACGCCTCGCGCATCTCGTGCATCAGCCGGTCGCCCAGCTCGATCGCGATCGCTTCCTTGTTCGGGAAGAACTGGTAGAGCGTGCCGGGTGAGACGCCCGCCTCGCGGGCGATCGCGTTGGTGCTGGCGGCCGTGTAGCCCGTGGTGCAGAAGACCGAGGCCGCGGCCTCGAGGAGCTGGACGATGCGGCGCTCGCCCCGGGCCTGGCGGCGGCGCGGCTGCTGCGGGCCGTCCTTCTGCGCGTTGTCCTTCGGTGAGTTGTCGGGCACGCGTTATCCCCAGATCTCCGTACGCCGTTGACAAACGCGAGCGGTCGCTCGCATTCTGGAGAAACGCGAGTGATCTCTCGTGTTTTCAGTCTAAGGTTTTTCCTCGGTGAAGGGGACACCGCACGATGACCGAAGTCAACAAGCCACCACACCTGGGCGGCTGGACCCGCTTCGTCACCGCCCGCCCGCGGTTGTCGCTGCTCGTCGCCCTGGTGATCACCGCTCTGGCCGTGCTGGCCGGCAGCGGGGTCGCCGACCGCCTGGGCAGCGGCGGCTGGGAGGACCCGGACGCCCAGTCGACGTATGCGACCAAGGCGCTGGAGCGGGAGTTCCCCGCCTCGCAGCCCAACCTCATGCTGCTCCTCGACTCCGGCCGCTCGTCGGTGGACGACCCGGCGGTGGCCGCCGAGGCCCGGCGCCTCACCGAGCGCCTGGCGGGTGAGAAGGGCGTCATAGGCATCGGCTCCTACTGGCAGGCGGACGCCTCGACGGCACCGTCCCTGCGCTCCAAGGACGGCCACGAAGCGCTGATCGCCGCGCACATCACGGGCGACGAGAACGCGATGGGCAAGACCCTGGACCGCATCGCGCCCTCCTTCCGCGGCGCCCACGGCCCGGTCGAGGTCAAGGTCGGCGGCATCGTGGCGGTGCGGCACGAGATGCAGACGACCATCAAGGAGGACCTGACCCGCGCCGAGCTGATCGCCCTGCCGGTGACGCTCGTGCTGCTGGTCATGGTCTTCGGCAGCGCCGTCGCCGCCCTGCTGCCGCTGGGCATCGGCATCGTCGCGATCCTGGGGACGAACGCGGTGCTGCGCGGGCTGACGGAGTTCACCGACGTCTCCGTCTTCGCGCTGAACCTCACGACGGCCCTCGGCCTCGGACTCGCCATCGACTACGCCCTGTTCATCGTCCGGCGCTTCCGTGAGGAGCTGTCCACCGGCGCCGAACCGCTGCCGGCCGTGGCGACCACCCTGCGCACCGCCGGGCGCACGGTCCTCTTCTCGGCGCTCACGGTGGCCGTCTCCCTTGCCGCGATGCTGCTCTTCCCGCAGTACTTCCTGCGGTCCTTCGCCTACGCCGGCATCGCCGTGGTGCTGCTGGCCGCCGCGGCCGCGCTGATCCTGCTCCCGGCGGCCCTGGTCCTGCTGGGACACCGGGTCAACGCCTTGGACCTGCGGCGTGTGCTGCGGCGTGGGCGCCCGGCGCGGACCTCCGGCGAGGAGGGCACGGCCTGGGCGCGGGCGGCGACGCTGGTCATGCGCCGGGCCCCGCTCTTCGCCGTGGCGACCACCGCCGTCCTCATCGTCCTCGGACTGCCGTTCCTGGGCGTGAAGTTCGGCACCGCGGACGACCGCCAGCTGCCCTCGGGCGCCGAGTCCCACGTCGTGCAGCAGCACATCCGCGACGGCTTCCCGGGCAGCCCCGGCGGCGCACTGGAGGTGCTCGCGCAGGGGACGGCGACACCGGCCCAGTACGCGGCCTACAAGGAGCGCCTGGCGGGCCTGCCCGGTGCGCTGCGGGTCGACGGCCCGCTGGTGAAGGGGCGCTCGGCGTACTTCACCGTGCAGCCGAAGGGCGAGGCCGTCGACGACACGGCCCAGCGCCTGGTGGGCGAACTGCGCACCGCCGACGCCCCCTTCGACACCAAGGTGACCGGCACGGCGGCCGTCCTGGTCGACTCCAAGCACGCGATAGCCGAGCGCCTGCCCTGGGCGGCCGTCTTCATCGCCGTGGTCACCCTGCTCCTGGTCTTCCTGCTGACGGGCAGCGTGCTGATCCCGGTCCAGGCGGTGCTGCTCAACGCCCTCAGCCTGAGCGCCATGTTCGGCGCGGTGGTCTGGGTCTTCCAGGACGGCCATCTCTCCGGCCTGCTCGGCTTCACCAGCCCCGGCTCCATCGAGACCACACTGCCGGTCCTGATGTTCTGCGTGGCCTTCGGCCTCTCCATGGACTACGGCGTCTTCCTGCTCTCCCGCATCAAGGAGGAGTACGACAGGACGGGCGACCACAACACCTCGGTCCGGCACGGTCTCCAGCGCACGGGCGGGCTGATCACGGCTGCGGCGGTGATCCTGGCCGTGGTGATGGTCGCGATAGGCACCTCGCGCGTGACCAACACCAAGATGCTCGGGCTGGGCATCGCCCTGGCGGTCCTGATGGACGCGATGATCGTACGGAGCCTGCTGGTCCCGGCCGTGATGAAGCTGACGGGCAGGGCCACCTGGTGGGCGCCCGGACCGTTGCGGAGACTGCACGAACGGTTCGGTCTCAGCGAATCAGGCGATGAACGCAACTCCCCCAGGGGCGCGGGGGACAACGCGACCAGCCACGATGGACCCGCAGACGAAGGCGGCGACGGGAGTGCAGATGCGGGCAGTGGTGTTCGAGCAGTACGGGAGCCGGCTCGACGTACGTGAGGTGCCCGACCCTCGGCCGGCCCACCACGGAGTGGTCGTACGCGTAGAAGCCACCGGCCTGTGCCGCAGCGACTGGCACGGCTGGCAGGGCCACGACCCCGACATCACGCTCCCTCACGTACCCGGGCATGAACTGGCCGGTGTGGTGGAGGCGGTCGGCGCCGGCGTGCGTAACTGGCGACCCGGTGAGCGCGTCACCGTCCCCTTCGTCTGCGCCTGTGGATCCTGCGGGGCATGCGCCGCAGGGGACCAGCAGGTGTGCGAGCGGCAGACGCAGCCCGGGTTCACCCACTGGGGCTCGTTCGCGCAGTACGTGGCGCTGGACCACGCCGACGTCAACCTGGTGGCGATCCCGGAGGGCCTGTCGTTCGCCACGGCGGCGGCGCTGGGCTGCCGGTTCGCCACCGCGTTCCGGGCGGTGGTGCAGCAGGGCCGGGTGGCGGCGGGGGAGTGGGTCGCGGTGCACGGCTGCGGGGGAGTGGGCCTGTCCGCCGTGATGATCGCGGCGGCCTCGGGGGCGCGGGTGGTCGCGGCGGACGTGTCGCCGCAGGCCCTGGACCTGGCGCGGAAGTTCGGCGCGGCGGAGTGCGTGGACGGGGCGGCGACGCCGGACACGGCCGCCGCGATCCGCGAACTGACGGGCGGCGGCGCCCTGTTGTCCCTCGACGCCCTGGGCTCGCCCGTCACCTGTGCCGCGTCCGTGAACGGCCTGCGCCGCCGGGGCCACCACGTCCAGGTGGGTCTGCTCCCGTCGCCGTCCGGTACGACCCCCGTCCCGATGGCCCGCGCGATCGCCCTGGAGCTCGAACTCCTCGGCAGCCACGGGATGGCCGCGCACACCTACCCGCCGATGCTGGAGCTGGTGCGGGCGGGTGTGCTCCGCCCCGATCTGCTGGTGACCTCGGCCATCACCCTGGACGCGACGCCCGCGGCGCTGGCGGCGATGGGGACGGCGCCGGGAGCGGGGGTGACGGTCATCGAGCCGTGGAGTTGAGGGCGGCCCAGTCCCGGTCGAGGATGCCCATGATCACCTCGTCGACCCACTCGCCGTCCCGCAACTCGGCTTCACGACGGACCCCTTCGACGGTGAATCCGGCCTTCTCGTACACGCGCAGGGCCCGGTGGTTGTGGCCGTAGGCCTCCAGCTGGATGCGGTGCAGGCCGAGTTGCTCGAAGGCGTGGCCGACGATGAGCCGGGTGGCCTCGGTACCGAGGCCGCGGTCGCGGCCACGCGGGCCGATCAGGGTGCGGAAGGTGCAGCTGAGGGCCTCCGGATCCCATTCGTACAGGACGACCTCGCCGACGAGTTCGCCGGTGGCACGGTCGGTGACGGCGAGGTCGAGGCGGTCGGGCTGTGCGGTCCGGGAGCCGTACCAGGACCGGACGTGCTCCACGGTGAGCTCGCGCGAGGGTTCGCCGGTGAAGCGGACGACGTCGGGGTCCTCGATGATCTTCCACATGGTGTCGGCGTCGGCTTCCGTGAACGGCCGCAGTACGGTCTTGGCGCCGGTGAGAACGGGCTTGACGGAGAAACTCATGGAACAACCGTGCCCCACGCGCAGGGTGGGGCACAGGTGCTTTTCCGGAAGGCCGGAGGGGCAGGCGGGCAGAGAGCCAGGTTTCAGGACGTCTCGTCCTCTCTGCGGCCCCGGTTGCCGGGCCTTGAGGCGACCCAGGCGCGGACCGTGTCGGCGAACCAGAACGGCTTTCCGCTCTCGACGTGGTCGGGCGGGGGCAGCAGCCCGTGCTTGCGGTAGGACCGCACGGTGTCCGGCTGCACCTTGATGTGCGCGGCGATCTCCTTGTACGACCAGAGCCTTCGGTCGGTCATGGGTAGCACCTCCCTGCGCGCGCCGCGGGGTCGGCCGGGGGCGGCCGTCGGGGGAGCCGGGCGCTGCGCTGGCGATCACAAAGCCTGTGCCTCGTCAACGAGGTGCGTGGAGGCAGGGCAGGGCCTGTGGGGCGGGTGTGACGCAGGACCCGCGTACACGGGACATGTGTGACACGAGGGGGGCGTTTGTGACACGAGTGCTGCAAAGGCGTGCGCGGGCTCGAAGGCGCGGCACGTTGACAACGGCGGCCTGGCAATGACGCGTTGACGCCGCCGGGTGCTCAGGCAGGGTGGGCCGGACCCGCTGCGCCGGGCCCGGCCCACCGGCTCCCCCGGTTTCCGTTCCCGAGGACGTGCCGTCGCCCCCGGGGACGGGCGGTCGGTGACCTCCCCCCGGGATCACCGGCCGGAAGATCAGCGTGCATTCAGCGGACCCTGCCGGTCTTGGAAAAAAGCGCACTTCGTGCGGATGTGAGCAACAGGCTCGTCGCCTCGCCGGTCATCCGGTCGGCGGCCGGCACCACGGGCTGCGTCACGGGCGGGACCACCCGCGCCATGGTGAACTCGCGGGGCGTGCACCCCGTCATCGCCCTGAACTCCCCGCTCAGATGGGCTTGGTCGTAGAAACCGCAGATCGCCGCGGTCTCCGCCTGCCCGTGTCCCTGCGCCAGCAGCCGCCGGGCCCGCTGCAGCCGCAGCACCCGGGCGGCGACCTTCGGTCCGAGCCCGATCTGCTCCCGGAAGCGGTTCTCCAGGTGCCGTACGCTCCAGCCGACCTCGTCGGCCAGCAGCCGTACCGGCACCGAGCCCCAGGTCCGCACCAGTTCCGACCAGGCCCGTACGACCTTTGCGGAACTCGGCGTCCCGGCCTGCGACCAGCGCGTCAACTCGTCGTCCAGCAGCCCGAAACGGGCCTGCCAGGTGGGCAGCGCGGCCAGTGCGGCGGACAGCTCGCCGATGCTGCGCCGCCGACCGCCGTCCTTGCCGGTGCCGAGGACGTGCGGCAGCTCGTCGGGGTCGACGGTGCGGTCGGCGAGCTCGTACTGCGGGGTGCCGAACAGCGTGAACGCCGCCCACGGCATGAGCAGCACCTCGACTCCGGACAGCCGCCCGCCGTGCTCGCCGACGGCCGGTGTGGTCGTCGGCCCGGAGAACACCGAGACGAGCGTCGCCGGGGGCCGCCCCGCGCGTGTGATGCGGATCGGTTCCTCGAAGCCGAGCAGCAGCGTCGCCGCCCCGATCGGTGCCTCCAGCCGCCGCCGCGGCCGGTCCAGCGCCAGCCGCACCCCGCGATAACTGATCACCCCGGGCCGCAGCCGAGGATGCGGCCGCGCCGGCACGGTCTCCCAGGAACCCCAGGGCCCGGACCCGGTCCGGACCAACACTCCAGCCGCCATCGGCACATGGTCCTACGTCGCCTGCAGTGCCGCCAGGGGCGCGGGGAACCGCGCGATCGGCCACAGACGACCCGCACTCGCGCACGCACGGAACCCGGCAGACGAGCAGACGAGCAGGCGCCCGGCCCTCCTCCCGGAGGGCTACGCCCCGCAGGACCGCAGAAACGCCCGGGTCCGCTGAGCGATGGGCAGCGGAGCCCCCGGCTCACACGGATACATGTCCTGCTCGACGATCGCGAACAACTCCACCCCCAGGGCCTGCGCGGCATCGAGCACCGGCCCCAGCTCGGGCACCCCCGCAGGGGGCTCGCACATGACGCCCTGCGCGACAGCCGGCCCGAACGGTGTCCCCTTGGCCCGCACGTCCGCCAGGATCTCCGGGTCCACCTGCTTGAGATGCAGGTACCCGATCCGCTCGCCGTACGTCTCGATCAGCTTGACGCTGTCGCCGCCGCAGTACGCGTAGTGCCCCGTGTCCAGGCACAGCGAGACCACGTCGGAGTCGGTCCCGTCGAGGAACCGTACGACGTTCTCCTCGCTGTCGATGTGCGTGTCGGCGTGCGGATGCACCACGATCCGCAGCCCGTACTCCTCCCGCACCTGGCGTCCCAGTCGCTCCGTCAGGGAGTTGAGATTGCGCCACTGCCCCGGCGTCAGCGTGTCCGGCTCCAGCACCTCGCCGGTCTTGTCGTCCCGCCAGAAGGACGGGATGACCACCAGGTGGGACGCTCCCATCGCCTGCGCGAGGGCCGCGTTGTCCGCGACGTGCGCCCAGGTCTTCTCCCACACCGCCTCGCCGTGGTGCAGGCCCGTGAACACCGTGCCGGCCGACACCCTCAGGCCGCGGCGGGCCGTCTCCTCGGTGAGGACGGCCGGATCGGTCGGCAGGTACCCGTACGGCCCCAGCTCGATCCACTCGTAGCCCGAGTCCGCGACCTCGTCGAGGAAGCGCTGCCAGGGCACTTGGCGAGGATCGTCCGGGAACCAGACGCCCCAGGAGTCGGGCGCCGAACCGACGCGGATACGGGAAAGACCGGAAGATTGAGGTGACAACGACGTCATGGCCGCCAGAGTGCGGGTCCCGACAGGGGGTGTCAAGGTCTGGTCCGAATGTCTGGACAAAACATTGACAGGGCTCCGTGTACCCGGCTAGAAACCGGGGGAGGAGTTGCAACGAAGGGAAGCCGATGGCGTACGACCTGATCACCATGGGGCGGATCGGGGTGGACCTCTATCCGCTCCAGACCGGCGTGCCGCTGCCGCAGGTGACGAGCTTCGGCAAGTTCCTCGGCGGCTCGGCGAGCAACGTCGCGGTGGCCGCCGCCCGTCTCGGGCACCGCACCGCGGTGATCACGCGCACCGGCGACGACCCCTTCGGCACCTATCTGCACGAGGCCCTGCGCGGCTTCGGCGTCGACGACCGCTGGGTCACCCCGGTCCCGGGCCTGCCCACCTCGGTCACCTTCTGCGAGATCTTCCCGCCCGACGACTTCCCGCTGTACTTCTACCGGCAGCCCAAGGCCCCCGACCTGGAGATCGACGCCCACGAGCTCGACCTGGACGCCGTCCGCGACACCCGCATCTTCTGGGTCACCGGCACCGGACTGAGCGAGGAGCCCAGCCGTACGGCGACGCTGGCGGCCCTCGCCCACCGGGCCAAGGCCGGCACCACGGTCTTCGACCTCGACTGGCGCCCCATGTTCTGGAAGGACCCCGCCTCGGCCCGCCCCTTCTACGCGGAGGCCCTGCGCCACACCACCGTCGCGGTCGGCAACCTCGACGAGGTGGAGGTCGCCACCGGAGTGCGCGAACCGAAGGCCGCCGCCCAGGCGTTGCTGGACGCGGGCTGCGAGCTCGCCGTCGTCAAACAGGGGCCCAAGGGCGTCCTCGCCGTCAACAGCAAGGGCGAGTCGGCCGAGGTCCCACCGCTGCCCGTCAGCGTCCTCAACGGCCTCGGGGCCGGCGACGCCTTCGGCGGCTCCCTCTGCGACGGCCTGCTGGCGGGCCGGGACCTGGAGGCGATCATGCGGCACGCCAACGCGGCCGGCGCGATCGTCGCCTCCCGCCTGGAGTGCTCCTCCGCCATGCCGACCGCCGACGAGATCGAGGCCGCCCTCGCAGCCGGAGCGGTGCTGTGAGGGCGGGCCGGGTCTCGGGTGCCCACCACGACGGCACCCATGACGGCGGCGACGGCGTCGCGCACGCGCGCGTGGACGTCTCCGAACTCGTCCGCCTCCGTACGCACCACCCCGAAGCCGTGGCGGAGGCCGCCGCCCGCCGCGCCCGCCGCCCGCTCATGGGCGACTCCGGCCGGCTGATGATCGTGGCCGCCGACCACCCGGCCCGCGGCGCGCTCGGCGTCGGCGACCGCAGGTTCGCCATGGCCAACCGCGCCGACCTGCTCGAACGCCTCTGCCTCGCGCTCTCCCGCCCCGGCGTCGACGGCGTCCTCGCCACCGCCGACATCCTCGACGACCTGCTGCTGCTCGGCGCCCTGGAGAACAAGGTCGTCATGGGCTCGATGAACCGCGGCGGCCTCCAGGGCGCGAGCTTCGAACTCGACGACCGCTTCACCGGCCATCGCGCCGAGGACATCGAGCGGCTCGGCTTCGACGCGGGCAAGCTGCTGCTGCGCATCGACTACGCCGACCCGGGCTCGCTGACCACGCTGGAGTCCACGGCCCGCGCCATCGACGACATGGCCGCGCGCCGCCTCCCGGTGTTCGTCGAGCCCTTCCTCAGCCACCGCACGGACGAGGGGAGGCTGAAGAACGACCTGTCCGCCGAAGCGGTCACCAAGTCCATCGCGATCGCCTCGGGCCTCGGCGGCACCTCGGCCTACACCTGGCTCAAGCTGCCCGTCACCGAGAACCCGGACGACATGGCGGAGGTCATGGAGACCTCCACGCTGCCCGCCGTGCTGCTCGGCGGAGAGGTGGGGGACGATCAGGACGGGGCGTACGAGAAGTGGCGCGGCGCGCTCCAACTCCCCACCGTGCGGGGCCTGGTGGTCGGCCGCTCGCTGCTGTATCCACCGGACGGCGACGTGGCCGCCGCCGTCGACACCGCCGTAGGACTGCTGTGAGGAGCTGATGGTCGCGGCCGGGCTGTACACCGAGAGGACCGTGCTTCCGCCGCCGAGCGGATGTACGGTACGGCCGGCCGGTGACATGACGGACGAAGAGTTTCAACTCCCGGGCGGGGCAAGCGCATTCGCGTCGGTCTTCGACTTCGCGTACGTTCCCCGTGACGCCCGGACCCAGATCGCCTCCGGCGCGGGAGGCCGCTTCGCCCTGGCAGGAGCGAAGTGCGAGCGACGACTCCCCGCCCGCTACGGCCCCGCGCCGGAGGTCTCGAACGGTTTCGGCCGTCAGCGCGTATCTCCCTCCCGTGAGGGCGGATCCGGCGGCCGCAGACGGGACCGGCGGCTCCGCCTCCGTCCGGCCCACGCAACTGGCACTGGGGGTTACCGATGACTCCGACCACCTCGACGACGCGGCTGACGGTCGCACAGGCGCTGGTGCGCTTCCTGTCCGTCCAGTACACCGAGCGGGACGAAGTACGGCGGCGGCTGATCGGCGCGACCTGGGGCATCTTCGGCCACGGCAACGTGGCGGGAATCGGCCAGGCGCTCGTCGAGTACGCGGACGACATGCCGTACCGCCAGGGCCGCAACGAACAGGCCATGGTGCACGCGGCCGTCGGCTACGCCCGGCAGTCGGGCCGCCTGTCCACGCACGCCGTGACGACGTCCGTCGGGCCGGGCGCGACCAACCTCGTGACGGGCGCCGCCCTCGCCACGATCAACCACCTGCCGGTCCTGCTCCTGCCGGGCGACGTCTTCGCCACCCGCCCCGCCGACCCGGTCCTCCAGCAGCTCGAAGTCCCCTACGCGGGCGACGTGTCGGTCAACGACAGCCTGCGCCCGGTGTCCAGGTACTTCGACCGGATCTCCCGCCCCGAACAGCTCGTTCCGGCCGCCCTCCAGGCCATGCGGGTCCTCACCGACCCCGTGGAGACCGGCGCCGTGACGCTCGCCCTCCCGCAGGACGTCCAGGCGGAGGCGTACGACTGGCCCGAGGAGTTCTTCGCCGAGCGCACCTGGGTGATCCGCCGCCCGGGTGCCGACCCGACCGAACTCGCCGAGGCCGTCAGGGCGATCAGGGACGCGCGCCGGCCGCTGGTCGTCGCGGGCGGCGGTGTTCACCACAGCCGAGCCGAGGAGGCCCTCGCCGAGTTCGCGGCGGCCACCGGCATACCGGTCGCCTCCACCCAGGCCGGCAAGGGCTCGCTGCGCTGGGACCATCCCCAGGACGTCGGCGGCATCGGGCACACCGGCACGGCGACGGCCGACGAACTCGCCCGCACCGCCGACCTGGTGATCGGCGTCGGCACCCGCTGGACCGACTTCACCACCGCCTCCGGCACCCTCTTCACCGGCGAGGGCGTCCGCTTCCTCAATCTCAACATCGCGCCCTACGACGGCCACAAGCTCGCCGGCCTGCCCCTGATCGCGGACGCCCGCAGCGGGCTCCAGGAGCTGACGGCGGGTCTGGACACGCACGCGTACCGGGTCGCGGCCTCCTACGTCACCGAGTACACCGAGGACAAGGAGCGCTGGGAGCAGCGCGTCGACGCCTGCTACGAGGCCGACGAGCCGGACGTACGCCCGACGCAGCCGCAGGTCCTGGGCGCGCTCGACGCGCTGGTGGACGAGACGGACGTGATCGTCAACGCGGCCGGCTCCCTCCCGGGCGACCTGCACAAACTGTGGCGGGCACGCTCGCGGGACCAGTACCACCTGGAGTACGGCTACTCCTGCATGGGCTACGAGATCCCGGCCTCGATCGGCGTGAAGCTGGCCGCGCCCGACCGGCCCGTGTGGGCGCTGGTCGGCGACGGCACGTATCTGATGATGCCGACGGAGATCGTGACCGCCGTGCAGGAGGGCATCGCGATCAAGGTCCTGCTGATCCAGAACCACGGGTACGCGTCCATCGGCGGTCTGTCGGAGTCGGTGGGCGGCGAGCGGTTCGGCACCGCGTACCGGTTCCCGTCCAAGGACGGCGGGTACACGGGGGCGCCGCTGCCCGTGGATCTCGCCGCCAACGCGGCCAGCCTGGGCATGCGCGTGCTGCGCGCCAAGACCGTCGGCGATCTGCACGAGGCGCTCGCCGAGGCCCGTGCCGCGGACACTCCCACATGTGTCTACGTCGAGACCGAAACGGCCGACACTGTGTCGGGCCCGCCGCCCGCCCAGGCCTGGTGGGATGTACCTGTGGCCGAGACCGCGACCCGACCGTCGGCGGTCAAGGCCCGAGAGCTGTACGAACGGCACGTCTCCACCCGACGCCGCCATCTGTGAAGGAGAAACCGGGCATGACGAAGATCGTCAACCACTGGATCGGCGGCAAGACCGTCGAAGGCGCGTCGGGTACGTACGGGCCGGTCACCGACCCCGCGACCGGCGCGGTCACCACGAAGGTCGCCTTCGCGACGGTCGACGAGGTGGACGCGGCGGTCGCCGCCGCGAAGGACGCCTTCGCCACCTGGGGCCAGTCCTCGCTGGCCAGGCGCACCGAGATCCTGTTCCGCTTCCGCGCGCTGCTGGACGCCAACCGGGACGCGATCGCCGAGCTGATCACCGCCGAGCACGGCAAGGTCCACTCCGACGCGCTCGGCGAGGTGGCCCGCGGTCTGGAGATCGTCGACCTGGCCTGCGGCATCAACGTCCAGCTCAAGGGCGAGCTGTCCACCCAGGTCGCCAGCCGTGTGGACGTCTCCTCGATCCGCCAGCCGCTCGGCGTGGTCGCGGGCATCACCCCGTTCAACTTCCCGGCCATGGTGCCGATGTGGATGTTCCCGATCGCCATCGCGACCGGCAACACCTTCGTGCTGAAGCCCTCCGAGAAGGACCCGTCGGCCTGTCTCAAGATCGCCGAGCTGCTGTCCGAGGCCGGCCTGCCGGACGGCGTCTTCAACGTCGTGCACGGCGACAAGGTGGCCGTGGACCGGCTGCTGGAGCACCCCGACGTCAAGGCCGTCTCCTTCGTCGGCTCCACCCCGATCGCCCGCTACATCCACACCACCGCCGCCGCGAACGGCAAGCGGGTGCAGGCGCTGGGCGGCGCCAAGAACCACATGCTGGTGCTGCCCGACGCCGACCTGGACGCGGCCGCCGACGCGGCGGTGAGTGCGGCCTACGGCTCCGCGGGTGAGCGCTGCATGGCCATCTCCGCCGTCGTCGCCGTCGGCGCGGTCGGTGACACGCTGGTGGAGAAGATCCGCGAGCGCGCCGAGAAGATCAAGATCGGTCCGGGCAACGACCCGGCGTCCGAGATGGGCCCGCTGATCACGAAGGTGCACCGCGACAAGGTCGCCTCCTACGTGAACGGCGCCGCCGCCGAGGGCTGCGAGGTGGTCCTGGACGGCACCGGCTACACCGTGGAGGGCTTCGAGGACGGCCACTGGATCGGCCTGTCCCTGCTCGACAAGGTGCCCACGTCGGCCAAGGCCTACCAGGACGAGATCTTCGGCCCGGTGCTGTGCGTGCTGCGCGTGGACACCTACGAGGAGGGTGTCGCGCTGATCAACAACTCGCCGTTCGGCAACGGCACCGCGATCTTCACCCGGGACGGCGGCGCCGCCCGCCGCTTCCAGCTGGAGATCGAGGCCGGCATGGTCGGCGTCAACGTGCCCATCCCGGTCCCGGTCGGCTACCACAGCTTCGGCGGCTGGAAGGACTCGCTCTTCGGGGACCACCACATCTACGGCAACGACGGCACGCACTTCTACACCCGCGGCAAGGTCGTCACCACTCGCTGGCCCGACCCCGCCGACGCCCCCGCCGGCGTCGACCTCGGCTTCCCCCGCAACCACTGAAGCCGCACGGTGCCCCGTTCCCGAGGGAGCGGGGCACCGCCGTGTCCGGGGCTCAGCCCTGCTGCTCCTGGGCCTTCTTGACCTGCTCGGTGAGGTCGCCGGTCTGCGCGGCCGGCGGAGCCTTCACCGGTGCGGTGGCACCGAACTTCTGGAAGTCCATGGTGACCTTGACCGTGCCGATCGCCTGCTTCAGACGGACCGGGAGGTCCTTGGAGCCGACCCAGATGTCCATGGTCATCGAGTCGGCGCCGCCGGTCACCGAGCCCATCAGGTTGTCACCGCCGTAGGCGTCCTTGAACTTGCCCATGTGCGCCTTGTCGACGACGGCGCGGTAGTGGGTCGTGCTCTGCCCGTCGACGGACTCCTTGCCCAGGTCCTTGACGTTGCTCGCGTACTTCAGGCCGCGCATCGCGGCCGCCGGGT
Source organism: Streptomyces sp. NPDC048419 (assembly GCF_043200415.1). Lineage (NCBI taxonomy): Bacteria > Bacillati > Actinomycetota > Actinomycetes > Kitasatosporales > Streptomycetaceae > Streptomyces > Streptomyces sp. NPDC048419. The sequence goes on from NZ_JBICXT010000002.1 coordinate 433,413, forward strand.
TGCCGCTCCCGCTGCTGCCGCTGAAGGCCTGCGAGCCCTTGTCGCCGAAGACAGCCGAGGAGTCGATCTTCATCCACTCCTTGCCCGCGAGGGGGCCGGAGGCCTGCGGGTCGATGTCGTAGTAGTAGGCGCCGTCGACGAACAGCACCCGGGTCTTCGGGCTGTCCTGCAACTGCTGCATCTGCGCGGCCGCCGTGTCCATCTCGGCGTCGAAGGCCAGCCCGTCGCCCCAGGAGTACGTCCCGTCCATGGCGATCGGGGTGCCCGTGCCCAGGTCGGTGCTGACCTTGACCTGGGCCGAGCCGAGCTGCTCGGTGCGGTCGGTCGCCCGTGACAGGACGGCCATGATCTTGTCCGCGCTGTCCACGGCCTTGGCCGCCGTCTTCGCACCGTCGGCGCCGCACGCGGACACCGCGAGTGTCGCCGCCGCCGTGATCCCCACCCAGGCAGCGGTGTGCTTCAGCTTCATGAGTCCCCACCCATTGCTGTGATTCGGTTGTGAAGTTCTGTGGTCGATGACTCTAGCGGGACACTCTGACAGGTCCGGATACCGGACGTCCTCACGTTTTTTCGACGCCCGCCCTGCGGTTCCCGCACGGCCCAAGGACCCCGAACGGGCTGCGCGGAACTGCTGTTTACGCATCCGTAAGGGCCTTCTTGCTACTGATTTCGTAGCCAGACACCTATTGACGCGTCGGTTTTCGTCGGGGTTCTATGCATCCCACCCAGCCGCCGGAGGCATCCGCACCAGTCGATCGGAACCGCTGCATGACCGATACGCTCCGCCCCGTCGACACCGCCGTCCCCGAGGCGGCGGACACCGCCGGTCCCACGACGCTCAAGCGCTCCATCGGAGTCGTCGGCGGCACCCTGCTCACGCTCTCCTGCGTGACCCCCGCCTCCACGCTGTTCGTGGTCGTGCCGGACCTGTTCGGCTCCCTCGGCACCGCCACCGCCCTGACGATCGCCATCGGCTCCCTGCTGTGCATCGCCGTGGCGTTCTGCTACTCGGAGCTGGGCACCCTCATCCCGAGCGCGGGCGGCGAGTACGCCATGGTCTCGACGATGGCCGGACGCCTCGCGGGCTGGCTCGTGTTCGTCCTCTCCCTGCTGGTCGTCATGATCGTGCCGCCGGTGATCGCGATGGGCACGGCGGACTACCTGACGCCGATCGTGCACCTCGACCCGGCGGTCGCCGGTGCCGGCGTGATGCTGCTCGCCACCCTGGCCGGCCTGCTCGACCTGCGCGCCAACGCCTGGATCACCGGCGTCTTCCTGGTCCTGGAGGTCATCGCGGCGGCCGTGGTCGCCCTCCTCGGCTTCGCGCACAGCGAGCGGGGCGTGAGCAGCCTGGTGTCGATGAAGGTGGCCGGCACCCACGGTCACACGGACACGGTGACGGCGATGCTGGTGGTCTCGGGCCTCGCGATCGCCCTCTTCGTCACCCAGGGCTTCTCGACCGCCGTCTACCTCTCCGAGGAACTGGAGAACCCGCGCCGCAACGTCGCCCGCACGGTTCTGGTCACCCTCGCCATCTCCACGGTGATCATCCTCGTCCCGGTGGCGGCGATCACCATGGGCGCCTCCGACATCTCCCAGCTGACCGGCGGAAACATCAGCGGCATGGTCACCGCCTGGTCCAACTCCGCGGTCGGCACCTTCGTCAGCCTCTGCGTGGCCCTCGCGATCATCAACGCGGGCATCGTGATGGTCATCCAGAACTCCCGCGTCCTGTTCGCCTCGGCCCGCGACAAGGCCTGGCCCGGGCCGGTCAACAACGTCTTCGCCAAGCTCGGCCGCTTCGGCTCCCCCTGGGTCGCGACCCTCGCCGTCGGTGTCCCCGGCGCCCTCCTGTGCTTCGTGAACCTGGACACCCTCTACGGCGTCACGGGCGTCTCGGTGACCGGCATGTACCTCCTCGTCGCCGTCGCCGCCCTCCTGGCCCGCCGCGGCTCCCACCGGCACACGCCCGCCTGGCGCATGCCGCTGTGGCCCGCGATGCCGGTCCTCCTGATCGCGGTCCTGGCCTACATCCTGAGTCAGCAGGAGACGAGCTACCTCCTGTGGACGGGCGGCATCACCGCCGTGGCCACCCTCTACTGGGCGCTCTACCTCCGCCCCCGCAAGGAAACCCGCTGGCTGGTCACGATCCCGGAGGACGCCCAGGCCTGAACGGGCCGCAGGCCGATCAGGGGCGCGGGGACGTACCACGACCGCGGTACGCCGATACGACTCCGTACGCCCGGAGGAGGTGCACCTGCTCACCCTCCGGGCTGCTCCAACTGTCGGTGACGCCCCGTACCGTTGGAGCATGGATCTTCGACCGTCCCGCCTGCGAGGGCTGCTGCGAACCCCCCGGAGGGCACTCGCCGCCGGTGCCGCCGTCGTGGTGCTCGCGGGCGCGGGCACCTGGACGGCCGTCGCCTCGGACGAGAAGCCTCCCGTGCACCGGAGCGACCGCCTCATGTCGATGGACGGCGTGAAGATCGACACCTCGTACTTCACACCCCCCTCGACCGGCGGACGCCACCCCGCCGTGCTGCTCGCCCACGGCTTCGGCGGCAGCAAGCAGGACGTGCGCCGGCAGGCGGAAGACCTCGCAAGGGACGGCTACGCGGTCCTGACCTGGTCCGCACGCAGCTTCGGCAGGTCCACCGGAAAGATCGGGCTGAACGACCCGAAGGGCGAGGTCGCCGACGTCTCCCGGCTGATCGACTGGCTGGCGAAACAGCCCCAGGTCCAGCTCGACAAGCCCGGCGACCCGCGCGTGGGCGTCGCCGGCGCCTCGTACGGCGGCGCGATCTCACTGCTGGCCGCGGGATACGACCACCGGGTGGACGCCATCGCCCCGGCGATCACGTACTGGAACCTCGCGGACGCCCTGTTCCCGGACGGCGTGTTCAAGAAGCTGTGGGCCGGGATCTTCGTCAACTCCGGCGGCGGGTGCGCGAAGTTCGAGCCCCAGCTGTGCCGGATGTACGAGCGGGTCGCGGAGTCGGGCAAGCCCGACGCACAGGCGCGCAAGCTGCTGGAGGCCCGCTCCCCGTCCGCCGTCGCCGGCCGCATCAAGGTGCCGACGCTCCTGGTGCAGGGCCAGACGGACTCCCTCTTCCCGCTCGGCCAGGCCGACGCGGCGGCGAAGGCCATCCGCGCCAACGGCGCCCCGGTCGACGTCGACTGGCTCGCTGGCGGACACGACGGCGGCGACATGGAGTCGAGCCGCGTCCAGGCACGCGTGCGTACGTGGTTCGACCGCTACCTCAAGAACGACAAAGCCACGGACACCGGCCCGGCCTTCCGCGTCAGCCGCAGCGGCGGCGTCGACTCCACGAGCGGCGCGGCGGTGCTGCGGGGCGCGAGCGCCGACGCCTACCCCGGCCTGGAGAGCGGCCGGCGCTCGCTGCGGCTGCGGGGCACCGAGCAGAGCTTCGCCAACCCGGCCGGCGCCGGCCCGCCCGGCGTCTCCGCCCTGCCCGGCCTCGGCGGTTCCGGCGGACTCGCCCGGCTGTCCACGCTCGGCGTCGGGGTGTCACTGGACTTCCCCGGCCAGTACGCGCAGTTCGAGTCGGCGCCGCTCACCGGCGGCCTGCGGATCACCGGATCGCCGACGGTCACCGTCCATGTGAAGTCGACGAGCGAGGACGCCGTGCTCTTCGGGAAGGTGTACGACGTCTCACCCGGCGGCGGCACACCCCAGCTGCCCGCGCAGCTGGTGACCCCCGTCCGCGTCGAGGGCGCCAAGGCCGGCAAGGACGTCACGATCACGCTCCCGGCCGTCGACCACCAGGTCGAGCAGGGCCACCGGCTGCGCCTGGTCCTCGCCTCCACCGACCTGGGCTACGCCTCCCCGGTGAACCCGGCGACGTACACCGTCTCCCTGAAGGGCGACCTGAAGGTGCCGACGGCGCCCGGCGTGAGCACCGCGGCCGCCCCGCTGCCGTCCTGGGTGTGGTGGCTCCCGGTGGCCGGTGCGGTGATCGCCCTGGCCCTGCTGCTGACCGGCCGCCGCCGTACGACCGCGGCGCCCCCGGATGCGGCGCTCGCCGAAGTCCCGCTCCAGATCACGGACCTGAGCAAGCGGTACGCCAGGTCGGCGGACCGTTACGCGGTGCGGGACCTGTCCTTCCGTGTGGAGAAGGGCCAGGTCCTCGGCCTCCTCGGGCCGAACGGCGCGGGCAAGACCACCACCCTGCGCATGCTGATGGGCCTGATCAAGCCGGACGCCGGCGAGGTCCGGGTCTTCGGCCACGCGATCCGCCCCGGCGCCCCCGTCCTGTCCCGGGTCGGCGCGTTCGTGGAGGGCTCGGGCTTCCTGCCGCACCTGTCCGGCCGCGAGAACCTGGAGCTGTACTGGCGGGCGACGGGCCGCCCGGCCGAGGACGCCCATCTGGACGAGGCCCTGGAGATCGCCGGTCTCGGCGACGCGCTCGCCCGCGCGGTGCGCACCTACTCCCAGGGCATGCGCCAGCGCCTCGCGATCGCCCAGGCCATGCTCGGTCTCCCGGACCTGCTCATCCTCGACGAGCCGACCAACGGCCTCGACCCGCCGCAGATCCGCGAGATGCGCGAGGTGCTCATCCGGTACGCGGCGGCCGGCCGCACGGTGATCGTCTCCAGCCACCTCCTGGCCGAGGTCGAGCAGTCCTGCACCCACCTCGTCGTCATGGACCGCGGCCGCCTCGTCCAGACGGGCCCGGTGGCCGAGATCATCGGCTCCGGCGACACCCTCCTGGTCGGCCTGGCGACCGACATCCCGGACCCGCTGGTCGAGAAGGTGGCGGCGCTGCCAGATGTGGAGTCTGCCGTACGGGCGGATGGGGGCTTGATGGTCCGGCTGACCGCCCCGGGTCCGGCGGCGCCCCAAAGGGGCGCGGGGAACGGCGCGACCAGCCACGACGGAGTCGCGGACGAACGACGGCACATCGCGGCACCCTCCTCCGAACCAGCTCCGGCCGCCGCGAGGCTGCTCGTGGACCTCGTACGCCTGGAGGTCCCCGTCTCCTCCTTCGGCGCCCACCGCCGGCTCGAAGACGCCTTCCTCACCCTGATCGGAGGTTCCGCATGAGCACGCTCGTCGAGCGCGCCGAGACCGCCTCCGGGTACAAGGCGGGCCGCACGCTGCCCCTGAGGGTCGAGCTGGTCCGCCAGCTCAAACGGCGCCGGACACTGATCATGGGCGGGATCCTCGCGCTGCTGCCGTTCGTGCTGCTGATCGCGTTCGCGATCGGCGGCGACCCGGACGGCCGCAACGGCACGGTGACGCTGATGGACACGGCCACCGCGTCGGGAGCCAACTTCGCCGCCGTCAACCTCTTCGTCTCCGCCGGCTTCCTGCTCGTCATCCCCGTCGCCCTGTTCTGCGGGGACACGGTCGCCTCGGAGGCCGGCTGGTCCTCCCTGCGCTATCTGCTGGCCGCACCCGTGCCGCGGGCCCGCCTGCTGTGGTCCAAGCTCCTCGTCGCCCTGGGCCTCAGCCTGGCCGCGATGATCCTGCTGCCGGTGGTGGCGCTCGCCGTCGGCACGGCCGCCTACGGCTGGGGACCGCTCCAGATCCCCACCGGCGGCGCGCTGGACACGGGCACGGCGACGCAGCGCCTGCTGGTGGTCGTGGCGTACGTCTTCGTGTCCCAACTGGTCACCGCGGGCCTCGCGTTCTGGCTCTCGACGAAGACCGACGCACCCCTCGGCGCGGTCGGCGGCGCGGTCGGCCTGACGATCGTCGGCAACGTCCTGGACGCCGTCACCGCCCTCGGGCACTGGCGCGACTTCCTGCCCGCGCACTGGCAGTTCGCCTGGGCGGACGCCGTCCAGCCGCATCCCGTGTGGTCCGGCATGATCCAGGGCACGGCGATTTCGATAACGTACGCCCTCGTCCTGTTCGCCCTGGCCTTCCGGGGTTTCGCCCGCAAGGACATCGTCTCCTAGGTCAACGGAGGGTCACCCACCGGTCTCGGCGGGCCATGATCGTGGCCGTCTTGAGATCCTTCCGCAACGCCCCGTGCCGCACGTTCCGCCCCCCTGTGCCGTCACAGTCACAGACATCGGCGTCAACTCACCAAGGGGGCACGGAAGATGGAGCGGTACCGAACACCCCGGCCGGGCACGCCACACCGCCGCACCGGCCGGCGGCGCACCAGCCGCCCGCGCGCCGCCCGCCGGCTGCGCACCGCCGTCCTCGCGCTCACGGCGGCGGGCGGCCTGCTGCTCACGGCCTGCAGCGCGGGCGGCGGCTCCGACGGCAGCAGCAAGGCATCGGACGGCTCACACCGCAACGGCTTCCCGGCACCGGCGCCCGCCGCCCCGACGGCCGGTGACCAGCAGGGCCAGGACAGGTTCGCGAGCCCCTCCCCGTCCCCCGACCACCTCTCCACGTTCGCCCTCGACGTCGACACCGCCTCCTACGAGTACGCCCGCCGCACCCTCGCGGAGGGAGGGCGCCCGGACCCCGCCACCATCCGCCCCGAGGAGTTCGTCAACAGCTTCCGCCAGGACTACGAACGCCCCGACGGCAACGGCTTCTCGGTGACCGTCGACGGCGCCCGCACGAACGAGAAGAACTGGTCCCTCGTCCGCGTCGGCCTCGCCACCCGTCCCGCCGGCGATTCCGGCGAACGCCCGCCCGCCGCCCTCACCTTCGTCATCGACATCTCCGGCTCCATGTCCGAGCCCGGCCGGCTCGACCTCGCCCAGAAGTCCCTGGACACGATGACGAACCGGCTGCGTGACGACGACTCGGTCGCCCTGGTCACCTTCAGCGAGAAGGCGGAGACCGTGCTGCCGATGACCCGCCTCGGCGGCCACCGCGGCGAGATCCACCACGCGATCGACAGCCTGGAGCCGACGTACTCCACCAACCTCGGCGCGGGCGTCGAGACCGGCTACGCCACGGCCGTCGAGGGCCGCCGCGCGCACGCCACCAACCGCGTCGTCCTGATCTCCGACGCCCTCGCCAACGACGGCGACACCGACCCGGACTCCATCCTCGACCGCATCTCCACGGCCCGCCGCGAGTACGGCATCACCCTCTTCGGCGTGGGTGTCGGCAGCGACTACGGCGACGCGCTCATGGAGCGCCTCGCCGACAAGGGCGACGGCCACACCGTGTACGTGTCGGGGGAGGACGACGCCCGCAAGGTCTTCTGCGACCAGCTCCCGCAGAACATCGATCTGACCGCCCGCGACGCCAAGGCCCAGGTCGCGTTCGACCCGAGCACGGTCGCCGACTTCCGCCTGGTCGGCTACGACGACCGCCAGGTCGCCGACGACGACTTCCGCGACGACCGCGTCGACGGCGGCGAGGTCGGCCCCGGCCACACGGTCACCGCCCTCTACGCCGTGCGCACCCGGCCCGGCGCCGAAGGCCACCTCGCCACGGCGACCGTCCGCTGGCTCGACCCCGACACCCGCGCGCCGCACGAGCGGTCCGGGGAGGTGGAGACCACCGGCCTGTGGGACTCCGTCTGGGAGGCGGCCCCCCGCTTCCAGGTGACCGCCGTCGCCGCCTACTTCGCCGACGCCCTGCGCCAGGGCGACGACCGCTGGGCCACCCTCCCCGGCGACCCAGGCCTCGGCGAACTGAAGGACCGCGCCGACGACTTGGCGAAGCGGACCGAGGACCGGGACGTACGCCGTCTCGCGGACGCGATCGGGGAGGCCCGCCGAGGTCAGGGCTAGGACACCAGTTCAGTCACGGTGCACCATTGACCTTTTCTTACTTGCGAGTAAGTTGACCCCCCAGTCAGAGCCGACCGGGAGCCGTCATGGGTGTACGCAGGGATCTGAAGAGGGCAAAACAGCGCACCGACCTCGCGGCCCGCACCAGGGTCGAGGTCACCAAGGACGAGACCGGCGTCGTACGGGAGGCCCGCACCCAGGCCCTCGCCCCCCGCGCCACCTCCGGAAGCACCGCCGACCTCCCCTGGACCAACGCGGCCGAGGCCCCCGACGCCGTGGTCCTGCGCCGCAGACGCAACGGCAGCTGGCGGCCGGTGACCGCGGCGGCCTTCGCCCGCGAAGTCACCGCCGTGGCCAAGGGGTTGATCGCGGCGGGCCTCGAACCGGGCGGCCGGGTCGCGGTGATGTCCCGCACCCGCTACGAGTGGACGGTCCTGGACTTCGCGATCTGGGCGGCGGGCGGCCAGACCGTCCCCGTCTACGCCACGTCCTCGGCCGACCAGGTGGAGTGGATCGTCCGCGACTCCGAGGCCCGCTTGGTCGTCGCCGAGACCGCCGAGAACGCGGCCACGGTGGCGACGGGCACGGCCCGCCACGAACACCCGCCCCGCGTCTGGCTGTTGGACGAGGACGCCCTCGCCGACCTCACCGCGCTCGGCGGCGACCTGCCCGACGAGGAGGTCACCAAGCGCCGTACGGCACTCACCCCCGGCACGACCGCGACGATCTGCTACACCTCCGGAACCACCGGAAAACCGAAGGGCTGCGTGCTCACCCACGCCAATCTGCACGCCGAGGCCGCCAACACGGTCGAGCTGCTGCACCCCATCTTCAAGGAGGTCACGGGCCAGGTCGCCTCGACCCTGCTCTTCCTCCCGCTCGCCCACATCCTCGGCCGCACCCTCCAGATCGCGTGCCTGATGGCCCGTATCGAGATCGGTCACTGCCCGAGCATCAAACCCGACGAACTCAGGCCCGCGCTCAAGGAGTTCCGGCCGACCTTCCTCGTCGGCGTCCCGTACCTCTTCGAAAAGATCCACGACACCGGCCGCGCGACCGCCGAGAAGATCGGCCGCGGCGCCTCCTTCGACCGCGCGGACCGCATCGGCGTCCGCTTCGGGGAGGCGTACCTGAACAAGTTCCTGGAGACGGGCAAGGGACCCGGCCCCGGCCTCTACGCCGCCTGGGCCCTGTACGACCTGCTGGTCTACCGCCGCGTGCGCAAGGAGCTCGGCGGCCGCATGCGCTACGCCATCAGCGGCGGCTCCCCCCTCGACCGCAACCTCAACCTGTTCTTCTACGCCGCCGGCATCATCGTCTACGAGGGCTACGGCCTGACCGAGACCAGCGCCGCCGCCACCATCGTCCCGCCGCTGAAGCCCCGCCCCGGCACCGTCGGCGTCCCGGTCCCCGGCACGGCGGTGCGCATAGCCGAGGACGGGGAGGTGCTCATCAAGGGCGGGGTCGTCTTCGGCGCGTACTGGAACAACCCGGCCGCCACCGACGCCGTGCTCCAGGACGACTGGTTCGCCACCGGTGACCTGGGCGCCCTCGACGAGGACGGCTATCTCACCATCACCGGCCGCAAGAAGGACATCCTCGTCACCACCGGCGGCAAGAACGTCTCCCCGGCCGTCCTGGAGGACCGCCTGCGCAGCCGCCCGCCGATCGGCCAGTGCATCGTCGTGGGCGACAACCGTCCCTTCGTGGCCGCCGTCATCACCCTCGAACCGGAGGCCGTGGAGCACTGGCTGACGGTCCGTAAGCTGCCCCGGGACACCCCCATGTCCGAGGTGGTGCGGGACCCGCGCATGCGCGCCGACGTCCAGAAGGCCGTGGACTACGCCAACGAGGCCGTCTCCCGGGCCGAGTCGATCCGCGCGTTCACCCTGGCGGAGGGTGAATTCACGGAGGACAACGGCCTGCTCACGCCGTCGCTGAAGATCAAGCGCCATGCGGTGACGACGGCGTACGCCGAGGAAATAGAGGCGCTGTACGCCCGCTGACGTCCCTGGACCGGTCACTCAAGCGGGTGACCCATGTCGAGCCGTCCGACTCAAGTGGGGCAATAAGGTTATATATGACTAAGCGTCACTGAACATAGGATCTGCGGTGAAGGAGGACGAATGATCCCTCGCCGCCGGTCCGCCCTCGTACGGCTGGCACTCATCACCGCCGGAGTGCTCACGCTGGCCTCACTCGCCTGGGGCCCGATGTCCTCGCTCGACGACGACCAGAACCCGGACCCGCCGCCGGTGGTACCCACCGCGCCCGGCCCCACGCCCGCGCCGGCGGAGGTGCCGCCCTTCCCCGCGGGCGCGGACAGCGAGCGGCCCGCGTTCGGCGCCTTCCTCGACTCCGAGGCCGCAGGTGTGGCGCGGATGCAGAAGTTCAGCAGCTGGCTGGGCGGCACCGAACTGCGCGTCGGGCACACGTATCTGCCGGGCGACGTGTGGAGCAACATCGAGGGCGGCAACGGCTTCCTGGACGGCTGGGCCCAGTGGCGGCGGGCCGAGGCCGACCGGATGCTCGTGCTCAACGTCCCGCTGATGGAGCACAACGAGGCGGATTTCTCCGACACGGCCGTCAGGCGGCTGCTCCGGCGCGCCGCGGCCGGCGCCTACGACGAGCACTTCCGGGTCCTGGCGCAGCGGCTGGTCGACCTGGGCGCGACCGACACGATCCTGGTCCTCGGCTGGGAGATGAACGGCACGACGTACACGCACCGTTGCGGCCCCGACCCCGAGCACTGGAAGGAGTACTGGCGGCGCATCGTCACCGTCATGCGCTCGGTGCCGGGCCAGAAGTTCAGGTTCGACTTCGCCCCCACCCGCGGCACGGACGCGATCCCGTGGCCGGAGTGCTATCCCGGTGACGACGTCGTCGACATCGTCGGCATGGACTCCTACGACCAGCCCCACGGGATGTCCTTCGACGAGCAGGTGTCCGAGCCCTACGGTCTCCAGTTCCACGTGGACTTCGCGCGCCGGCACCACAAGCCGTTCTCGTATCCGGAGTGGGGCCTGTTCCGCAACGGCGACGACAGCACGTACATGCTGCGGATGCTGGCCTGGATGGACGAGCAGAAGCCGCTGTACAACACGCTCACCGACTACTGCCCGCACGGCGTGTGGCAGTGCGGCGGAAATCCCCGGGCCTCCGCCCTGTACCGAGCGGTGCTGTCCGGCGCCCCCGCGCCGAGGCCGGCACCGGGTCCGCCGGTCCCCGCCCCGCCAGGACCGCCGACGCCGCCCGCGGTGACCCCTCCGAGGCCGACACCGGTGCCGCGACCGACACCCGTGCCGACGCCGCCTCCGAAGTGAGCGCTACCCGTGCGCCTGGAGGTCGGGCTTCCTGCGCAGGACCTTCTTGGCCGCACGCCGGGCCGTGGCGTGCGAGACGGAGGCCGCCAGCAGCGGCGCGGTGAGCGGACCGGCCATCAGGAGACGTTCGTTGTGGACCGTCTCGGGACACCAGCGGTACTTGTACGGCTCGTCACCGCGCAGCATGCTCAGCACCCGGCCCTCGCCGCCGGAGGCGAGTTCGCTGGACGCGCGCAGCAGCATCGTCGCCACGTCCAGCTTGCTGTCCCGCAGCCGCGGATGGAAGCCGTACAGATACTCGCCGGTCAACCCCCCTGACAGCAGATGGAGGTTGACCGCGACCACCGTGCCCTCCAGCAGGAACTCGGTCACCGCGGCCTGCCCGGAGCGGGCCATCGGGACCACCGAGCGGGTCAGATGCTCCACGAACCGTGGCCGGGTGTGCTCCGGTGTGACCTTCTTGCCCTCCCACTGGAGCCGGTGCAGCTCGATCAGGCGCCGTACCGCGTCCTCCGTCTCGTCGTGGCCCACCACGCGCCATTCGACACCGAGCCGGCCGATCCGGTTCACCTTGTTGCGGATGCGCTGGGCGCGCGTCGTCGGCAGCCGCTTGATCAGGTCGCTCATGGGCAGGGCGGGCAGCTCCAGGCACGTCGAGTCGCGCAGACGGCAGCGCGGACCGCGCCAGTGCCGGTAGATCTGCTCCACCGCGCTGCCCGGCCGGACGTCGCGGAAGTCGACCAGCGCGGTGCGGGCCGCGCGGGCCAGGGCGTCCGCCAGTGCCTGGCCGCCCTCCTCGGCGGCCGCCTCGTCGAGCAGCACGTCGCGGAAGTCGGAGATGGCGCCGCCGATCGGCACCAGCCGGGGCACCGGTCGCCGCACGCTCATCAGCGGTGCGGCGCCCACGAGTTGGCGATCCCGCCGGACCAGGAAGAGCCGCAGCCCGCCGGGTGTGCCGTACGACAGCCACCAGGAGTGCAGCCAGGCGTGGGTCTGGAACGGCGTCGCCGACGGGCAGGACGCGTGCAGCCGTCCCCACTCCTCCGCCAGCGCGGTGAACGCCGCCTCGTCCGTGCACAGTTCGACCGACAGGGCGCGGCCGGCCGCGCTCACCCGAGCTTCCCGTGGGCGTCCACGGCGTGGGTCGGGGCGGGCACCGTCGCCTGCTCCCGGACGGCCTCCGCGGACCGCCGCGGCCGCGCCAGCAGCGCGAGGCCGCCGAGCAGACCTCCGGCGCTCGCGCCCACCAGCCCGGTCAGCTTCCAGGACGGCGACGACGGCTCGGTGGGCCGCAGGGCGGGGGAGAGCCGCTCGAGGCGGATGCCGGTGGCCTTCTTGGTGCGGTCCGCCTGCGTGACGAGCGCGCCGGACACCGCGTTGGCGATGCCGGCGGCCCGGGCGGGGCTCGAACCGGTCGCCGAGACCGAGACCATCGGCGCGTCCGGCGAGGAGGCGACCTGCACGCTGTCGCGCAGCGCCGCCGCCGGTACGCCCGCCGTCCGCTGCGCGTCCCCGAGCACCGCGAGCTGCGGCGCCACCCGGCCGTACGCCTGCGCGAAGCCGAGCGCGTCGGCGCAGTCGACGTCCGAGCGGCCGGCCGCCACCGCGACGACGGAACTCGTCGCCGTGTACTGCGGCGGCTTCGCCAGCCCGTACGCGCCACCGGCCACGGCGCCGAGCAGCGCGCCGGCCGGCAGCAGCCACCACGTGGGCAGCCGCCTCGCGCGGGCGCGCGCACGGCGCGACAGCCGGGCGGGTCGAACGGGGTTGTCGGTCATGAGGAACTCACTTCCAGGGTCGAGCCGGACAGAGCGGCCGTGTACACATCCATCAACTGCCGGGCGCTGTTCGCGATGTCGTAGCGGCGCACGGCGTCCGGCGCGGTGCGCCCGCCGGGGCCCGCCGCACGCAGCCGCAGCAGTTCCCGCGCGTACGCGCCGGAGCCGCCGGTGATCCGCCGGGCGCCGGGCGCCGCGTCCGGCGGCAGGTCCTGCACGGCGGGGCAGCTCGCGTACAGCACGGGCAGCCCGGCCGCCATCGCCTCCACCACGGCCAGCCCGAAGGCCTCCTCGGCCGACGGCGAGGCGAGCACGTCCATCGCGGACAGCAAGGCGCCGACACCGGGCGCGTCGTCGCCGGGGCCCGGCAGATACGGCCGTTCGCCGGCCAGCACCAGCCGGTCCGCGACCCCGAGCCCCCGGGCGAGGCGCCGCAGCGCCTCCACCTCGGGACCGCCGCCGACCAGCAGCAGCCGTACGTCACCGGGCAGCCGGGCCAGCGCGTGCACGAGCAGGTCGAAGCGTTTGCCGGGGGCGAGGCGCCCCACCCCGCCGATCACGTACGCGTCCGCGGGCAGCCCGTGGAACGCCCGCGCCTCCTTGCGCCGCACCTCGTCGAAGGCGAACCGGGAGGCGTCGATGCCGTTCGGGACGACGTAGATGCGCGACGCCGGCACGCCCCACTGCCGCAACCGCTCGGCCACCGCCGGGGAGACGGCGACCGTGGCACGGCCCAGCCGCTCACCGGCCAGGTACAGCGCCCGTACGCCCGCGGTCAGCGGCCGGCCCTCCAGCCGGGTGTCGCCGATCGAGTGCTCGGTGGCGACGACGGCCCGAACTCCCGCCAGCCGCGCGGCGATCCGGCCGTAGAGGCAGGCCCGGTACAGGTGGGTGTGGACGACGTCGTAACGGCCGGCGCGGATCAGCCGGGTGAGGCGGGGCAGCGCGGCGAGGTCGCGGTTGCCGCCCATCCCGAGGTGGGTGACGCGGACACCGTCGGCCGCCAGGCCCGCGGCGACCGGGCCGGGGTTGGTCAGGCCCACCACGTCGCACTGCGCGGGAAGGTGCCGCAGCAGCAGCCGCAGTTGCTGTTCCGCACCCCCCACACCGAGACCGGTGATGACGTGCAGCGCCCTCACGCGGCCACCACGGCGCGGCCGAAGCGCCGGGCCAGGCGCCGCTTCAGCTCCAGCCGGGGCGCGGTGTCGGCCCGGCCGAGGTGGATGCGGGGCAGCGCGAAGTCGCCGCAGCCCTCGGGACCGGGGGAGATCGCGCAGGCGTAGCGGTAACCGGCCCGGCGCACCGCGGTGGCGACGCGCTCGTCCAGGTAGCCGTACGGGTAGCAGAAGCCCTCGACGTCGCGGCCGGTGATGTCGGCGAGCAGCCGTCGGCTGTCGCCGACCTCGCTGTGCAGCACCTCGTCCGTGGTCCTGGTCAGGTCGAGGTGGGTCAGGCCGTGCGAGGCGACCTCCATCCCCGCCGCCGCGACCCGGCGGATGCCGTCCGTGTCGAGCAGCGGCTTGCGCGGCCCGTGGGGCTCCCAGCCGTTCTCGCCGCCGAGCCGCCCGGGCAGCACGAACACGGTCGCCGTGCACCCCCAGCGGTGCAGCACGGGCAGCGCGGTACTCGCGAAGTCGGCGAACCCGTCGTCGAAGGTGAGCCCGACCAGGCCGCGCTCCGCGCCGCGGGCGCGTGCCGCGAGCAGTTCCCGCATGCTCACGCCGCGCAGACCGCGGCCGGTCATCCAGGCGAGCTGGCGGCCGAGGCGTTCGGGGGTGACGGTGACGTTGTACGGGTCGTCCGGGCAGTCCGAGACGGAGTGATACATGGCCACCCAGGCGGCCGGCCCCCGCCGGGCGAGGGTGCGCCCGGGCGGTCGTGGGTTGGGCCCGGCCGTGGGCGATGCGGTGGAAACGTCAGTGACCATGGCCCACCTTTCGTGTGACGGAGTTACGGATGTACTGCGCGACAGGAAGCAGGAGGGACCGGGCGCCGGCGGCGTCGAGAAGCCAGGCCAGCGCCAGGAAGACGGTGGTCACGCAGGTGCAGCAGGCGGCGACGGCGGCCGCGGGGGAGGCGAACAGCCCGGAGCAGAACAGGCCCGCCCCGGTGGCGCACACCGCCGCGAACAGCGGCCGGGCCAGCTCGGCGAGGAGGCGGCGCACGCGCACGGGCACGCTGCCCGGGCCCAGGCCGTGCAGCAGGAGCAGCGCGGTGCCGGTGATGCCGGCCGCGTTGGCCGCGGCGATGCCGCACGCGCCCCAGGGCCCGACGGCCCAGGTGCCGACGGCGACGGTGGTCAGCGCGCCCACGCCCATCGCGCCCAGCGGGAACCAGGTGGTACGGCCGGCCGCGAAGTACGACCGCACGAGCGCCCCCACCAGCGTCTGCCCGAGCAGCCCGGTCGCGTACACCCGCATCACGGAGGCGGTGGCGGCGGTGTCCCGCGCGGTGAACGCGCCCCGCTGGAAGAGGAGCTGGACGATCTGCGGGGCGCAGGCCAGCACCACCGCGGCGCCGAGCAGGACCAGAGAGCCCATCAGCACCAGATCCCGCTCGACGCGGTCCCGGGCCCGCCTGGTGTCGCCCTCGGCGATCGCCTGCGCCACCACCGGGAAGGTGACGACGCACACCATGCTCGACAACGACATCGGCAACTGGGCCACCTTCTGCGCGTAGTTGAGGTGCGAGATGGCGCCCGCGGGCAGCCCGGAGGCGAGGTAGCGCTCGATCAGCACCTGCGACTGCCGGCACAGGGCGAACAGCAGCACCGCGCAGACGAGGCCGGGCGCGAGCGGCCGGCCGCCGTCCCCGTCGTAGGCGAGGGCCCGGCGTCCGGGCCGGCGGGCCAGCCGCCGAGCAAGGGCCGGCGCCTGTACGGCGACCATGAGGCACCCGCCGAGGGCGACGCCGAGCGCGGCGGCCCGCACGCCCCAGTGCGCGCCGAGGACGAACATCGCGGTGATGATCGCGACGTTGTAGGCGATGTAGATCGCGCCGGGCGCGAGATACGAACGGTGGGCGCGCAGCGCCGCGCTGCAGTACCCGGCGAGACCGAAGCTCAGCACACAGGTCGCGGTCAGCCGCGTGCAGGCGACGGCGAGCGACACGTCGCGCAGACCGGGCGCGAGGACGGACACCACCAGCGGTGCCCCGGCCACGAGCGCGGCGGACGTGGCGGCGAAGGCCAGGCACAGCCGGGGCAGCGAGGAGGCGACCAGGGCGCGCACGGGGTCGGGCCTGCCCCTCCCGCGGGCCCGCAGCGCCAGCGCCGCGCTGAACGCCGGCACCAGCACGAACGACAGGCCGTCCTCGATCAGCAGGGTCGCCGCCAGTTCGGGCACCGTCCAGGCCACCAGGAACGCGTCGGTCTCCGCGCCGGCGCCGAAGAGATGCGCGAGCGCCTGGTCCCGGCCGAGCCCGAGGACCGCCCCGGCGATGGAGAGCGCCGCGCTGAGCAGGGTCGCCCGGGCGAGGAAGCGGCGCGAGGGCGCGCCGCCGACCGGACGGGCGGCAGCCGGGCCGGAGCTGCCGCCCGCCGGGAGCGGGCCGCCCGTACCGGTGATCCGGTCCGGCGCACCCGCCGTCCTGGCGGGTCCGGGCCTCACAGGGCGCCCGATTCCGCGCCCGGTTCCGTGGCCGGATCCGTCGCCGACGAGCCCGCCAGCGCCCACCAGGCGACGAAGCCGAAGCAGACGGCCGTCATCGTGGTGGAGGGTCCGCCGATGTCGGCGTAGAGGAAGTTGACGAGCTGCCACAGCAGCAGGCCCGTGGCCGCGAGGGCGCAGTCCCGGGCGCGTCCCGCGCGCCGCAGCCGGCGCAGCGAGCAGACCAGGAGGGCCGGCCAGCTGCCGGCCACGGTGAGCAGGCCCAGCAGGCCCTGCTCGCTCAGCAGCAGCATGTACATGTTGTGCGGGGAGAGCAGGGGCTGGCGCTTGTAGGCCTGGCCGGCGCCCCCGGTGTCGCTGCCCGACGACAGCGCGAGCGAGGCGTGGGCGTCCCGGTAGGCGGGGAAGGCCTTCAGGCCCACGCCGGTCACCGGGTGCTCGCGCCACATGTCGGTGGCCGCCGCCCACATGGTGTACCGGTCGACGACCGACTGGTCCGGCGCGTCGGTGACCTGGGTGATGCTGGTCAGCCGCTCCTGGAGCGCCGCGGCGCCCACGCCGAACCCGCCCACGAGCACCACCGCGGCCGCGCCCGCCGCCGCGAGCACCGCCAGCGCCCGCCGCACACCGGCCAGCAGCAGCTGCGTACCGCAGGCCACGGCCGTGGCGATCCAGGCGCCCCGGCTGAAGGACAGCGCGAGCGGCACGAGCAGCGCCAGCGCGCATCCCGCGGCCACGATCCGCTGCCGCCGCGCGGGCGTCCCGAGCGCGAGAGCGGTCAGGGCCACCACTCCGCAGGCGACGACGCTCGCCATCCCCATCACGTCGGACGGCCCGAAGGTGCCCACCGCCCGGATGTCGGCGCCCTGGTACGAGGCGCCGGTCCCGGTGAGGTACTGGTGCACCCCGACCGCGCCCTGCCACAGCGCGAGCCCGGCCAGCGACCACAGCACCAGCCGCGCGTCGCGCCGGCCGCGCACCAGCAGCACGACGGCGAGCGGAACGAGCACGAACACCTGGAGATAGCGGGCCAGTCCGGTGATCCCGTCACCGGGCGTCATCGCCCCGGTCGCGGCGACCGCGATGCCCACCACGGGCAGCCCGAGCACCACCGCGGCGGTCCGGGTCAGCGGACGCCGCGCCTCCCGTACGGTGCGCACGGCGGCCCAGAGCACGGCCAGTCCGCAGGCCGCGTCGGCGGGCGAGGCACCGCTGTCCGACGCGGACGGCAGCCCCATCAGGGCGATCACCGCCACGACGGGCAGCACGGGGGCGACCCGGCCGAGCACCGCCGGCGACGGCACGAACGGTACGGAGGCCGCCGAGGGAGAGCTCACCCGCACTCAGCTCCCCGTCGGCCGCACGAACAGCACCGCCGTGCGCACGAGGATGCAGATGTCCTGCCACAGCGACCAGTTGTCGATGTAGGCGTTGTCGAAGCGGCACCGGTCCTCGATGGAGGTGTCGCCACGCAGCCCGTGGACCTGGGCGAGCCCGGTGATCCCGGTCCGCATCCGGTGCCGCTCCCGGTAACCCGGATGGGTCTGGCTGAACACGGCGACGAAGTAAGGCCGTTCGGGCCGCGGCCCGACCAGGCTCATGTCGCCGCGGCACACGTTCCACAGCTGCGGCAGCTCGTCCAGCGAGGTGCGGCGCAGGAACTGGCAGAAACGGCTCATCTCCTGCTCGTTCGCCACGCTCCAGCGGGTCGCCGCCTCGTGCGCGCTGGCGGGCCGGTGGGTGCGGAACTTCAGCAGCGTGAACGGCCGCCCGTCCTTGCCGATCCGTTCCTGCCGGAACACGACGCCGGGCCCGTCCATGACCCGCAGCACGACCGCGCACACCAGCAGCACCGGGCAGACGAGCAGCAGCAGCGAGCCCGACAGCACCAGGTCCAGCACCCGCTTGCCCAGACCGCCGCGCCTGTGCCCGCCCGCCGGCCACAGCAGCCGGCGCGAGAAGCCCGCCAGCTGCCCGGCACTTTCCCGCCGCCCGCCGAAGCCGTACGACGGCGAACCGGCGTCCAGCTCCCACAGCACGCAGCCGTACGCGGCCAGGTCACGCAGCAGGGCGGTGCGTTCCACCCGGGTGGCGGGCCCCACGACCAGCACGGTCTCCACGCCGTTCTGGATGACCGCCCGGTGCGTCTCCTGGTCCGTGGTGAGCACCGGCAGCTTGGGGCCCTCGCCCGAGCCGGTGAGGAGGTCCAGGGAGTCGGTGACCAGGCCCACCGGCCGTACGCCGCAGCCCGGTTGGCGCAGCAGCGCCGCCGCGACCGGCCGGGCCGCCGCGACCGGTCCGACGATCAGGGCGGGCTCGGGCCGGCGCCGGGCGGCCCGGCGTCCGTGCGCCGCCCGGCCCGCACAGGCCGCCGCGCAGTGCACGCCGAACGCACCGGCCAGCACGGTCAGCGGCACCGGCCGCAGCGGGGAGAACGCCGCCACCGCCGTCCAGCCGACGCCGATCCGCCCGCAGACGGCGGGCAGTTCGTCGAGCACACCGCGCACGAGGGCGGTGTCGTACAGACGGGCGTGCCGGTTCAGCGCCATCACGCCGAGCGCCAGCAGGGCGATGACCAGGGGATACGCGAGGGCTCCGGGCACGACGAGCGCCCCCAGCAGTGCGGCGGCGGAGTCGGCGAGGGGCAAGAACACCCGGGAGGCCCGCCGCGGACGGCGGCGGCTGCGTCCGGCGGGCAGTCGGCGTCCGGCCACGGGGCCGCGCGGCGGGAGGACGGAGACAGCGCGCTCTGCCGCCCGCGGCTGCTGCCCCGCAGGAGGGGGAACGGTACTTTCCGCAGTCATCAGGTGATGCACTTCCTGCTCTAGTTGGATACGACGGCAGGCGTGACGACGATGCCGGGCAAGGCGCGGTACACGTCGATCACTGCGTCCGTCGCGTGTCGTAGATCGTGGGCGGCGAGCACGTGCCGCCGGCCCTGTGCGCCCAGCGCCGCGCGCAGCGGCTCGTCCCGCAGCAGCGCCGTCGTCGCCCGCGCCAGCGCGCCGGGGTCCTCCGGCGGCACCAGGCAGTGCGGCACCAGCTCCGGCGGCAGGCTCTCGCGCGCTCCGTCGACGTCCGTGACGACGACCGGCCGGGCGCAGGCCATGGCCTCCAGCGGGGCGAGGGCCATGCCCTCCCAGCGGGACGGCAGCACCACGACGTCGGCGGCGCGGTACCAGGGGGCGGCGTCGGCCGCGGTACCGGCGAAGGTCACCGAACCGGGCGCCGCGGCGCGCAGCCGGTCCGCGTCGGGACCGTCGCCGACCAGCACCAGGCGCGCACGGGGCAGCCGCCGCACCACCTCGGGCCAGGCCCGAAGCAGTACGTCCTGCCCCTTCTGACGGCACAGCCGGCCCACGCACACCACGAGCGGCCCGGTCCCGGACCCGGCGCGGTCACCCTCCGGAAAGAACCTGAGGGTGTCGACCCCGTTGGGGATCACCTCCCAGGCCGCGCCGATTCCGACCCGCTCCCCGGTGCGCCGCTCCGCCTCGCTCACGCACAGCACACGCGTCGCCCACCGCGCCCCCCACCGCTCCCAGCCCAGCGCCATACTCGCGACGACACCGTGCGCGGCCTCGAACGACCAGGCGTGCGGCTGGAAGACGGTGGGGATACGGCCGCGTACGGCGAGCCGGGCCGCGAGGCCCGCCTTGGCGCTGTGCGCGTGCACCAGATGCGGGCGTACCGCGCGCAGGATCCCCGTCAACTGCCGTACCTCACCGGGCAACCGGTGCCCCGGCGAGCGGGTCGCGTCCCAGCGCAGCACCGTGCAGCCCTGCGCGCGCAGCGTGTCCGACAGCGTGCCGCCCGCCGGACAGGCGACGGTCACCCGCAGCCCCGCGGCGAGCTGAGCGGCCGCCAGGTCCGTCACGACCCGCGCGACTCCGCCCTCGACGGGCTGGGCGACATGCAGGACGTGAGGGACGCGTGGGGAATTACTCATGAGCGACGCTGCCCTTCCGAACAAAAGAGTCCGAGCCGGGGGCCAAGACGTGCGGCTCGTGTTCTTGATATAAAATCCCGCACCCGTTCGAGAGCGTGCGTTCCGTTGTTCAACCGGCATCGCTGAAATCACGAGGTGAGCCACTCTAGCCGCTCATCCGTATTTAGCCGCGAACCCGCCAACTGTGTCGGAATGGTGGCGTTTCCATGGGCTATTTGTCATCTTCGGCCACCCATATGGAGCAGCGACCCTTGCAGGTCCGTTCGTATGAGTTCCTCGAACTGCAGGCGACAGGGTTTCCAGGACGTCCGACCCTCGTTAGGCGGGGGGAAGTGAGGCTTACAAAAGAAAGGCACACGATGAAGACTCTGAAGGCTGCCGCCGTCGTCGCAGGCTCCCTGGCCGTGGCCGGCGTCGCCGTGCCGGCTGTCGCGCTGGACATGCCGGCGCAGGGCCTGGTGGACAGCGGAAAGACCGTCGCGAGCGGCGTCCCCACGGCAGCCAAGGTGTCGACGAACTACGTGGGCAAGGACGTCGAGCAGGTGGCGCAGAACGTGAAGGACGGCGTGAAGACCAGCGTGAAGGGCGCCGGAGTGAAGACCCCCGTCGTCGGCGGCGCCCTGCCGCAGCCCGCTCTGCCGGGTTCCGTCGACGGGCAGCTGCTCGGCGGTCTTCCGCTCGGCAAGTAGCCGACAGGGGCGGTACTGCGCGCCCTCGGGTTCGACGATCAGGGCCGGCTCCATTCCGGGAGCCGGCCCTTCGGTATTTCCCGGGGGAGCGCAATCCCTGTGCGCTGGGCCAAACGAAGGACAGGCAGTGACCGTTACCGGCGCGGTGCCGTTGATCCCATTGGAACAGCCCGGCGTGGACCGCATTGCGGAGCGCCGGCAGGAATGTCGTGGCGGACGGGCGCCTTTCCTCCTTGTTGGCCGCCCCTTCGAGCGACGAACCTGCCGGACTTCGCCGGCCGCCTCCTGACCGCGGGGCCTGTCGGCGTCATTTGCAGCAGACGCTGACAGGCCCCGCGGCCTTTTTCTGTCCGTGCCACTCGGGTTCTGTTCGCGACCCGGGCACGGAAAAGCCGATGGCGGCCCACCGGAGAGTTCCGGCGGGCCGCCATCGGGCGAAAAGGCAGATCAGAGGAGCAGGCCACCCGCGTACCCGGAGTTCTGCGACTGGTCGACCTTGGCGGTGTTGCACGCGGCGTAGTGCGAGTTCGGGGCCAGGATGACACCGAGAACGGCACCGTTGGACCACGGAGCGATGCAACGACCGTCGACAACCGTGCCGTTGACGACGGCAACGCCCTGCTGCGGGGCGTTCACGACGACCGGCGACGACGAGAAGCCGTTGCCACCGGTGACGTCGGTGTTGTTGTCGCTGGCCGCGGCAGCCCCACCGGTCGCGAGGACGATGCCGGCGGCGATGGCGGAAATGGCCGTAACCTTGTTACGCATAAGATGCGCCTTTCGGTGGGCAGTTGGGGATTTCCGTGTTCCGAATGACTCGGAACAGGTCAGAGGAGCAGACCGCCCTTGTAGGCGGAGTTCTGCGACTGGTCGATGTCCGCCGTGTTGCAGGCGGCGTAGTGCGAGTTCGTGGCGAGGACGCCGCCGAGGACGGCGCCGTTGGACCACGGAGCGATGCAACGACCGTCGACAACCGTGCCGTTGACGACGGCGACACCCTGCTGGGGGGCGTTCACGACGACCGGGGAGGACGAGAAGCCGCCACCACCCTTGACGGTGGTGCAGTTGTCGGCCGCGGCGGTGCCTGCCGTGGCGAGGACGACGCCGGCGGCGAGGGCGGAAATGGCCGTAACCTTGTTACGCATGAGTTGCGCCTTTCAGAGCTGAATGTGGGTGTTGCACCTGATCCGACTTGCTCGGGCAGGGGTCAGAGGAGCAGGCCACCCACGTGGGGGGCGTTCTGCGACTGGTCGATGTCCGCCGTGTTGCAGGCGGCGTAGTGCGAGTTCGGGGCGAGAACGCCCGCGAGAACCGCTCCGTTCGACCATGGCGCGATGCAACGGCCGTCGACGACCGTGCCGTTGACGATGAGAACACCCTGCTGCGGGGCGTTCACGACCACCGGGGACGACGAGAAACCGCCACCACCCTTGATTTCGGTGTTGTTGTCGTGAGCCGAAGCAACTCCGACGCTGCTGACCACAGCGCCGAGGGTGAGGGCAGTGATGACCGCGAACTTCCTGGGCAACTCAGTTCCTTCCTCAATTCACGGTTGCGCACGCTTGCATACCAGGAAACCTTGATATGCGCGTATAAGTCACGGGAAGAGCGGCTAAACAGGGCTGATTCCATCGGATGGCGCAATGTCTGGTGCCCCGGCAGTGTCAACGGGGAATGGAGAGGGAATCCTTGCGGCCCAAATGAACGACAATCCGAAAGGCCGGGACGGGGGCCGGGCGGGGAAAGCCGGGCGCACTCCGGTCCAGGACGGGCCGTGCGGGGGCCGTAGGGACTGGGGGCCGACGCGTTTCCGGCCCACCGGAAGGGAGAGGGCCGGTGGGCCGGAGAGATGCTGCGTGGGTCCCGGCGGGTTCGCTCCGCCGAGTCCCGGGCGCGGTGTCGGTCTTGGGTCACGGCCGCGAAAGCGTCGTGAAGCCGTGAGGGCTTTCGCCGGTGCTGCCGACTCCTACTGTCTGCCTGGTGTCACTTGCCGAGCAGGCTGCCGAGGCCGGCGGACGTCGGTGCCTGCAGCGGGTGGACCTGGACGGAACCCCGGCCGGCCGGGTTGTGCACCGGGATGGTGGGCTGCTTGCCGGCGTTCGGGTCCATGCCGTCCAGGTAGACGCCGGAGGCGCCGCCCGAAGGCTTCTCGTCGAACGCGCTGCCGTTGGTGATCTTGCCGTCCCGGGCGATGCGCGTGACGACGTCGGCGGCCGGTACGACCGCCGGAGTGACCTTGGTCGGCGACATGACGCCGAGCAGGCCGGCCGAGGGGGCGGGCGCGACGGCGGCCGACGCCGCGGCTGCGGCACCGCCCACGAGCCCCGCGCCGATGGCCAATGCAGCAGTGGTGAAAACTGCCTTCTTCATGATTCACCTCGGTTGAAAGTTACCTCTGATCCGACGGCTGGAGAACATAGCAGTCGATGCACTGTGCAAATCGACGCGTTACTCCATACGCATGAAATTCGGAGGAGTGAAGAATGCTTTCCCAAGACGTCTTGCCGAGGGATTCACATCGTCGGTGAATCGATTGATCGTATGGTGCGCCGGGTGTCGGCCACACGGGTAGTCCGGGGGAGGAATTCCAGTGGGGTGCCCGGTGCTTCGGCGGGGCCGGCCGCCGAACGGCCCTACCCTCGCGGCCATGACCGCCGACAGCAGCAAATACACGCCGACCGCGTCCTCCGCCGGGGCCGCCGGGTTCACCGGATCGGCTCTCGGGAAGTCGCTCGTCTGGTCGGAGGAGTTCGACATCCCGATCGCCTGGGGCACGAGGTGGGTCGGTGACAGGACCAGCGCCTATCGCTACGCCGGTCACAACCCGGACGACAACAAGCTCGACTGGCTCGACCCGGGCTGCGTGACCGTGTCGGGCAGCGTGGCCACCTTCACCGCCACCCCGGCGCACCACACCCTCGAGAACGGCCGGCAGGCCTGGCGGACCGGCCTGCTCACCACAGAGTACTCCGACGAGGGCTTCCAGGTGCGTACCGGCGACTACGCGGAGGTCCGCGTCAAGCTGCCGTGCCGGGCGGGCGCCTGGCCGGCGTTGTGGACCTGGAAGGACGGCGGGAACGAGGTCGACACCTTCGAGTATCACCCGGACAACCCGCATCTGCTGGAGCTGTCCAACCATGTCAACGACGCCTGCACGTATTACACCGACGCCGACACGGTCGTCCCGGACGGGTGGGTGACCCTCGGCAGTCATTACGGCCAGCGCTCCGTCGACTGGTACGTGGACGGCGAGCGGGTCTTCCGGGACGGCACCGGCGTCGGCCGCGGCTGGTCGGCGTACCTGATCCTGAACCTCTCGCTGAGCGCGGGCGAGTACCACCCGGCTCCCTCCGGCAAGGAGCCGGTCACCTTCGCCGTCGACCATCTGCGCGTGTACCGCTGAGGGGTTCGCCCGGCGGCCGTCCCTCCAACGGGGTGTCAGCGGTTGCAGACCGCGACGGGCGATTTCACCGTGGGCTCAAGATCCGACGCATTCGAAAGGAACACCCATGCGTGGTCTGTCCGCACGGCGTATCGCGGCCACCGCCCTCTGCGCCACCCTTCTGGTCGGCATCACCGGTCCCGCCGCCGTCGCGGCCGACACGGCCCGGGAAAGCACCCATGCCTCGTCCCGGGGAGCACCCGTCCCCGGCGCGGACGCGCTGCTCGCCCAGGTCAAGAGCCTCGGTGACCTGGGCAGCGTGCTCACCCCGGTCTCCGCTCTGCTCGACGCGGTACTGAAGGCCGACAACGGCCAACTCTCCGCCGACGAGGCGCAGAAGCTCATCACCGCCGTGAAGGACGCCATCACCAAGATCACCGCGCCGGCCTCCACCGTGCCCGGTGCCGCGACCGCGCCGGTCGCTCCCCCGAACTCCACCGTGGCTTCGCCGGTGAAGCTGCCGTCCCTCTCGCAGCAGGGCGCCCACGGGAAGAACCCTGCGCCCAAGGACCTCAAGGCCGATGCGCTCGCCGGTCTGCAGAAGGCGCTGGACACCCTGCTCGCGGCGGTGACCTCCGGCGATGGGAGCAAGGTCGTCCCGGCGGTGACCGGCGTGCTGACCACGGTGGTCAACTTCCTCGCCGCGACGCTGCTCAACAGCGGACTGCCCGCCCCGAACCTGCCGGGTCTGCCCACCCTGCCGTCGCTGCCGTTGCCGGTGGGGTGAGCCTCCTGATGCGCCTTCGGTGATCCAGTGATCAAATGAGGTGAAGTGAGTTCGTGCACTCCGCCGCCGGGCCGTCTCTCATGACGGTCCGGCGGCGGAGTTTTTGCACCGTCGTCGTCCCGCGGGGATCTCATATGTCTTCCGGGCGCGGGGTTTCCGGCCCGGACGGAAGTCGTTGAGCGTGGCATCAGCTTTTCCCGTGCGGCGCCTGACGCCGCGAAAGGAACACGATGACGCTTCTGAAGGAAGATGCGCGGTGACCTCCACCCCGAGCGAGACGCGCCCCTTCGACCTCGCCCAGCTCGGCACGCTCGTCCTGCTGCCCTGGAGCAGCGGGGCCGCCGACGGTGCCGACATGCCGTATCTGCTGGCCTACTCCCTCGGGGACGCCGAGGGCGGCCCGCAGGCGACGGCCGCCGCGGTCGAGGGGCTGCTGGCGAGCAACGGGCTGACGGCCGGCGGAGCACTCGTCGACGGGACCGCTGCCGGAACCGGTCTGGCCATCACGCTGCGCGTCGAGGGCGGGGAGGCCGTCGTCGACCTGCCGCAGCTGGGCGCCCGGTGCGCCGCTCCGCCCGCCTGGCTGACGGCCGTCGCCGAACGCGGCTACGCCTACCTCGTGTTCACCACCCGCCCCTGGCCCGAGGGCAGACCGGGTCTGCCGATCGAGCCCGAGGCGCTGACCTCCTTCGTCGGCGCCGAGCAGACCCTGCGGGCCGCCGCACACGTCGTCCTGCCGACGCAGGGCCCGCACGCCTGATGCGGCGGGCCGGGAGCGGCCCCGCGCTCGCCGTGCTGCTGGTGCTCACGGGCGCGGCGGGGCTGCTGGCCTCCTGGGTCATCACCATCGACGAGTTCAAGCTGCTGAAGAACCCCGCCTTCGTCCCGGGATGCAGCCTGAACCCGGTGGTGTCCTGCGGCAGCGTGATGAAGAGCGCCCAGGCCTCGGTCTTCGGGTTCCCCAACCCGATGCTGGGCCTGGTGGCCTACGCCGCCGTGATCTGCGTAGGCATGAGTCTGCTGGCCGGCGCGGAGTTCCCCGGCTGGTACTGGCTGACCTTCGGGGCGGGCTGTCTGTTCGGGATCGGGTTCGTGTCCTGGCTCCAGTTCGAGTCGCTGTACCGGATCAACGCGCTGTGCCTGTGGTGCTGTCTGGCCTGGGCCGCGACGATCCTGCTGTTCTGGTACGTGACGTCCTTCGTCGTACGGGCCGGCTTCCTGCCCGCGCCAGGCCCGGTGAAGAGCTTCTTCGCGGAGTTCACCTGGGTGCTGCCGGTCCTGCACATCGGCGTCGTCGGCATGCTGATCCTGACGCGCTGGTGGGACTTCTGGACCGGCTGACCTCTACGGAGTGCCAGGAAAGGGCCGTTTGGCGGTATCGGTGGTGACGGTGCGACCCGACCTGTGGTTTACCGCTGCGGACATCAGGGTCTGTCCGAAGGAGTGAGCCATGACGGTCAGTGCTGACGACGGTGCGCCGACGGGCGCGGAGCAGGAGACCGGTATCCGGGCCGACGACGTGCCGGAGCGGCGGACATGGCGGGTGATAAGGCGCGGGCTGCTCGCCTCCGCCGCGGCCCTCGCGCTCGCCCCGCTGGTCGCCGCCACGCGCGCCCCGCGGCCCGGGGCCGGTGGCGAAGGCCCGCGGGACATGGAGGAGCAGGCCTTCGATGAGGTGTACCACGGCCGTCGCATCAAGGGCACACCGGAGGCCGGCGGGGCGTACGGGCCCGAGGGGTGCGCGTGGGAGGTCACCGTGGACGGCCATCCGTTGCATCTGATGCGCCGTGCCGACGGCACCTGGCTGACCATGGTCGATCACTACAGCTCGTACCGGACCTCGCTGGAGGCGACCCGGGCGGCCGTCGACGAGCTCGGGCCCGGGCGGCGGCTGCGCGATCTGGCGCCGAGTCCGTTCGGCGAGCGGGAGGGGCACATGGGGGGACAGCATGGCGTACGTGCGTAAGAACGTGGGCAAGCTGACGGCGGACGAGCGGCGGCGGTTCGTCAACGCGCTGCTGGAGATCAAATGGCGTGGCGTGTACGACGAGTTCGTACGGCTGCACATCTCCTACTACACCGCCGACGGCGACAAGGGGCTGCGCGCGGCGCACATGGGGCCCTCCTTCCTGCCCTGGCACCGGCGCTTCCTGCTGGACCTGGAGGGGGCGCTGCAGCGGGTCGACCCGTCGGTGACGGTGCCGTACTGGGACTGGACGCGGGACCGTTCGACGACGGCCACGCCCTGGACCGACGACCTGCTCGGCGGGAACGGGCGCAGCCCCGACCATCAGGTCGTCAGCGGGCCGTTCGCCTATGGGCAGGGCTACTGGCCGATCAAGGAGGGCGTCACCGACGGCGCGTTCCTCACCCGGAACTTCGGGCGCCCCCGGGACCCCATCGAGCTGCCGACGAAGAAGGACCTGGACGCGGCACTCGCCGACAAGGTCTACGACACCTCGCCCTGGGACTCCACCTGTACCAAGGGGTTCCGCAACAAGCTGGAGGGGTGGGGGACCGGCAGGGACCACGTCGCCTGGCGCAACCACAACCTCGTGCACCGCTGGGTCGGCGGCGCCATGCTCGGCGGTGCGTCCGTCAACGACCCGGTGTTCTGGCTGCACCACGCCTTCGTCGACATGCAGTGGACCCGGTGGCAGCAGCGGCACCGGAAGAGCGCGCGCTATCTGCCGGCCGCTCCGCCTGGGGCCGGCGACGACCAGCACGGGCGGATCGTGGCCCGGAACGAGAGCATGCCGCCGTGGAGCGTCACGCCGCGTGAGATGGAGGACGTGAGCGGGATCTACCGGTACGCCTGACCGGCCGGGCCGGGCTCTCGGCCCAGGCGCCGTACCGGTTCTCCGTCCAGGAACGCGCGGATGTCGTCCACCGCCTCGCGGTAGTACGTCTCGTAGTTCGACCGCGAGACGTAGCCGAGGTGGGGGGTGGCGAGCAGGCGCGGGGCCGTGCGCATCGGGTGATCGGCGGGGAGCGGCTCGGTGTCGAAGACGTCGACGCCCGCGCCGGCGATGCGGCCCTCGTGCAGTGCGGCGAGCAGGGCGTCCTGGTCGACGATCGCCGCGCGGGAGGTGTTGACCAGGTAGGCCGTGGGCTTGAGCAGGGCGAGTTCGGCCGGGCCGAGCAGGCCGCGGGTGCGGTCGCTCAGGGCCAGGTGGACGGAGACGTAGTCGCTGTCCGACAGCAACTCCTCCTTGGAGGCGGCGAGCTGGACGCCCACCTCGTCGGCGTACTCCTTGGTGAGGTTCTGGCTCCAGGCGCTGACGTGCATGCCGAAGGCGAGGCCCACGTGCGCGACCCGGCTGCCGATCTTGCCGAGGCCGAGCAGGCCGAGCCGGCGGCCGTGCAGGTCGGCGCCCACGGTCTGCTGCCAAGGCCCGCCGGAGCGCAGGGAGTTGGTCTCCTCGACGATCCCGCGGGCCAGGCCGAGCAGCAGGGCCCAGGTCAGTTCGACGGGCGGGGTCGAGGTGCTGGCGGTGCCGCACACGGTGACGCCGTGCGCCTCGGCGGCGGCGTGGTCGATGACGCTGTTGCGCATCCCGGAGGCGACGAGGAGCTTCAGCCGGGGCAGGCGGGTGAACAGGGAGGCCGGGAAGGGGACCCGCTCGCGCAGGGTGACGACGATGTCGAAGTCGGCGAGGACGGCGGCCAGTTCGTCCTCGCCGGCGAAGTGCCCGGGGAAGCTGACGGTCTCCACCCGGTCCGCCACGGGCGACCAGTCGGCGATCTCGGTCGCGACCTGCTGGTAGTCGTCGAGCACAGCGCAGCGCAGCCGCACGGCGGGTCCCTTCGTCGGTGTCTCGGTGCAGGTCAGTAATAGTCCCGCATGAGGGCGGTGGCCCAGTCGGGCTGGGTGGTGGGTCCCTGCGGGCCGAACTCGGCCATGTACGGCTTGATGTCGAGTACGGGGGTGCCGTCCACCGCGTCCAGGCCCTGGACGTGCAGGTCGAGCCCGTCGGTGTGCAGCAGGCGGCAGCGGGAGACGCCGAGGCGGCCGGGGCGGTTCTTGCCGCGCTGAGCGAAGATGCCGACGAGGGGCCAGTCGGTGTTGCCGCGCGGATGGCGGGCGCCGGTCTGGATCTTCCCCTCCGGCACGCGGTCGAAGTGGTAGACGACCTCCAGGTGGGAGAAGGCGTCCAGGCCGGCCAGCGCGTCGGGGCCGAAGCGGTCGGCGTCCAGGCGGATGACGGAGGTCACCGGACCCCAGTCGTCGTCCCTGACCTCCTCGCGGCCGCCGATCACCCGGGCGACCGGGTGGACGACCACTGCGGTGTTCTCCGGCACGGCAACTGCCTTTCGTCGGCGGGTTCTTGTGCCGGCAATTGTGCGTGATGGGCGTTCGGCCGGCGAGCTGCCGCGCCTTGGCCCGGACTGGGCGGCGTAGCCGCGGTCACGGCGAAGGCCGCGGTCCGGTCGTGCACGCGCGCGTGCGAGAGCCGGCGGAGTCGGCGGCATCGGCGGCGTCGGTGGACCGGGGCGACGACCGGCTCTCTGTGCACTGCGGGATCGCGCTGGAGTACGGGCCGCGGTTCAACGCCATGCGCCGGGAGCGGGCCGCGTGGGCGGCCACGCGGATCGAGTGAGCCTCTGTCCACAGGGGTCCGGACGTGCTCGTACGGACACCTAGACTGAACGGGCGCGGTGCGGCGCGCGGAACAGGGCGGGACGGGAGTAGGACTGTGGCGGCAGACACCGGTGGCTTCGAGGATCCCTCCGCCGAGGTGCTCACGGAGGCGGCCGCCGCCTTCGGGCTGCTGGCGTCCTCGGCCCGGCTGCACATCGTGTGGGCGCTGGCGCAGGGCGAGAGCGATGTCACGCATCTCGCGGACCGGGTCGGCGGCGCGCTGCCCGCGGTCAGCCAGCATCTGGCGAAGCTGAAGCTCGCCGGACTGGTGCGCTCCCGTCGCGAGGGCCGGCGCCAGATCTACTTCGTGGACGACTCCGACGTCGTGACCGTGGTCCGGGTGATGGTGGGCCAGCTGTCGGCGCGGGCCGAGGGGGCCTCCGCGCCCGTGCACAGGCTGCGCGGGACCGGTGGCTGACAGCGCCGCGGCCCCGGAACCCGCGGACGGCGCATCCGTCGGCCGGGTCTTCGGCGCGGTGGGGGAGCCCGGTGCGGCGACCCTGCTCCAGACGCTGCGGCACCTGGACAGCGGCCCGCGCGGCCTGACCGAGGCGCAGGCGGCGGAGCGGCAGGCCCGCGTCGGCCCCAACACGCTGCCGGGGCACCGGGAGTCCTCCTGGCCGACGGCGTTGCTGCGGAGTCTGCGCGACCCGTTCACCGCCGTACTGCTCTGCCTCGGCCTGGTCTCGGCGGCCGTCGCCTCCTGGGGCACCGCCTGCGTGATCCTCCTGCTGGTGGCGGTGAGCTGCGCGCTGCGGGCGTCCGGGGAGCACCGCGCCGACCGGTCCATGGCCGGGCTGCGCGGCCTGGTCGCCACCACGGCCACCGTTCTGCGCCGGGACGGGGAGGACCTGCCGCCGGACGTGCGGGAGATCCCCGTGGACGAGCTGGTGCCCGGGGACGTGATCCGGCTCGGACCGGGCGACCTGGTCCCGGCCGACGTACGGCTGCTGCGCGCGCAGGGACTGACCGTGCATCAGGCGCCGCTCACGGGCGAGTCGGCGCCCGTGGCCAAGGACGCCGACGACGCGGCGGCCACGGCCGGCGGCGGTGGCTTCGACCGGCCGCAGCTCTGCTTCCAGGGCAGCAGTGTGGCCTCCGGGAGCGCCACCGCGGTGGTTCTGGCGACCGGCGCGCGCACCCGGTTCGCCGCCGCGCACAGCGGTGACGACGACCGGCGGGAGGCCAGCGCCTTCGACCGGTCGGTGCACGGGATCTCCTGGATCCTCATCCGGTTCATGCTGCTGACTCCGCCGCTGGTCCTCATGGCGGGCGCCGCGCTGCGCGACCGCGGCCCGGAGACGCTGCCGTTCGCCGTCGCGGTCGCCGTCGGGCTGACGCCGGAGATGCTGCCGGTCATCGTCACCCTGTGCCTGGCGCGCGGGGCCTCGCTGCTGGCCCGGCAGCACGGCGTGATCGTCAAGCGGCTGCCCGCGCTGCACGACCTCGGCGCCGTCGACGTGCTGTGCCTCGACAAGACCGGCACGCTCACCCAGGACCGCCCGGTCCTGCACCAGGCCCTCGGCCCCGGCGGGCGGGACGACCCCGAGGTGCTGCGCTGGGCCGCGGTGAACGCCTGGTGGACCCTCCAGCTCGCCGACCTGCCCGCACCGGACGCCCTCGACGACGCGCTGCTGGACGCCGCCGACGAGGACGACGTCATGGCCTGCGACGGCGTGGCGGCCCTGCCCTTCGATCCGCTACGGCGCCTTGCCACCGCCGTGGTCCGTACGCCGGGCCGGCTGGGCGTGCACACCCTGGTCGTCAAGGGAGCCGCCGAGACCGTACTGGAGCGCTGTGTCCTCGCGGACGAGGAGCGCGCGGAACTGCTCGCGCTCGCCGCACGGCACGCGGACGAGGGGCTGCGGGTGCTGGCGGTCGCCACCGCCGGGCGCACGGCACGCACGCGTGAGTACACGCCGGCCGATGAACGGGGCCTGGAATTCCGGGGTTTCGTCACCTTCAAGGACGCGCTCGCCCCGACCGCCGCCGCGGCGCTGCGGGTCCTCGCGGGACGGGGCGTGTCCGTACGGGTCCTCACCGGTGACCATCCGGGCACCGCGGTGCGCGCCTGCCAGGACCTGGGCATCGACGTGCCGCCGGGCGGCGTCCTGACCGGTGAGCGCCTCGACGGCCTGACCGACGGCGAGCTGGCCGAGGCCGCCGCCCGTACGGTCGTCTTCGCCCGCTGCGCCCCCGAGCACAAGGCCCGTGTCGCCACCGCGCTCCGCGCGAGCGGGCACACCGTCGGCCACCTCGGCGACGGGGTCAACGACCTGCCCGCCCTGCGCGCCGCGGACGTCGGCATCGCACCGCGTGACGCCGTGGACGTCGCGCGGGAGAGCGCGGACCTGGTCCTCGCCGAGAAGGACCTCACGGCGATCGACCACGGCATCGCGGCCGGACGGTACGCGGGCGGCAACATCGCCACGTATCTGCGCATCACCCTGTCCTCCAACCTCGGCAACGTCATCGCGATGCTCGCGGCCGGCCTCCTGCTGCCCTACCTGCCGATGCTCCCGGCGCAGGTGCTGGCGCAGAACCTGTGCTTCGACGCGGCCCAGCTCGCCTTCACCCACGACCGGCCGCATCCTTCGGTGCTGCGCCGTCCGACCGTGCTGCGCCCGCGCCGGCTGCTGCGCTTCATCACGGGCTTCGGCGTCCTCAACGCGGTTGCCGACCTCGCCACCTTCGGGGTGCTGGCGTTCGCTCTGAGCGGGTTCGAGGGGCTGGCGGACGCCTCGGCGTTCCACTCCGGCTGGTTCACCGAGAACCTGCTCACGCAGGCGCTGGTGATGGTGCTCCTGCGCGCCGGGCGGCGGCATGTGGCCGGGGGAGGCCCGGGCCCGATCGGCTGGGCGGCCGGCGCGCTGGCCGCCGTAGGGCTGCTGCTGCCGGTGTCTCCGGCGGGGCCGCTGCTCGGGCTGTCGCCGTTGCCGCTGCTGTACTACCTGCTGCTGGCGGCCGTACTCGCCCTGTACGCCGTGGGGTTGGTGGCGGTCCGGGCGCGGGACGAGCGGCGCATCTAGCGTCTTGCCGAACCGGACTCGGTTTTCTTGGTTGTACAGTTGCGCAATGTAGCAACCATTAACCGTGGAGAAGGGTGGGCGGCATGCTCCGCAACGGACTGGAACCGTGGCACCTGCTGGTCGTGGCGATCGTCATCATCTTGCTTTTCGGATCGAAGAAGCTGCCCGAGGCCGCCCGCGGGCTGGGCAAGTCGATGCGCATCCTCAAGAGCGAGGCCAAGGCGATGAAGGACGACGACGGCGCCGTGCACTCCGCGCCCGGGGACGGCACGATCCACTGAGCGCGGGGCGTGGGGGCCGGGGGAGCCGCACTGTAACCGCGTTGTCGCAGCGTGTGCGTGTGGTGTAAACCACCTGCGCGCTCAGACACAGTTGCTATATTGCGCAATCATCCAATCCGTGGGGTGCGCCCTGACGTGCGGGGCGGTGTCCTGCTCCCGGCCGTCGCGCCGGCGATTGGCGTCGGCCAGAGCAGAGGGAGTGGGATTTGAGCGACCCCTGGGGCGAAGGCCGCGGCCGTTCGGCCACACGTGCCCGCTCGGCCGCGCGCGACAGGTCCGCCGTACGCGATCGCTCGGCGCCCGTGCCGCGCCAGCGCCACGCGGACGACGACGGACCCCGTCGCCCGTCGCACGGAGGCCGGGCGGCCGCCCGGCAGGCGACGCACTCCCGGGGACGCCGCTCGAACCGGCGGGCCAAGCCCGCAGTCCGGCGCAGGAGGTTCGCGCGCATAGCCCTGCTCACGGTGTCGGCGCTGATCCTGGTCACCGCGGGTGCGGGCGCGTGGCTCTACGAGCACCTGAACGGCAACATCAACAGCGTCTCGCTCGACGGCAAGGGCGGCCAGGAGAAGGCGGACGCCTTCGGCCGGACCCCGATCAACATCCTGGTGATCGGCTCGGACGGCCGGAACAACGCCGCCGACTGCAAGCTGGGCGGCGGCTGCGGCTCGGCGAGTTCGACCGCCGGGCACAACGCGGACGTGGAGATGGTGGTGCACGTCTCCGCCGACCGCTCCAACGCCACGGTGATGAGCATCCCGCGCGACACCATGACCGACGTCCCCGCCTGCAAGGACTCGGACACCGGACAGTCGACGCCCGGCTTCCACGGGCAGATCAACAGCGCGCTCCAGTACGGCGCGGCCTGCCAGGTCGACACCGTCCACCAGCTCACCGGCATCACCATCGACCACTTCGTGATGCTCGACTTCTCCGGCGTGGTGAAGATGTCCGACGCCGTGGGCGGGGTGTCGGTGTGTGTCAGCGACAACGTCTACGACACGTACTCGCACCTGAAGCTCTCCAAGGGCACGCACACCCTCAAGGGCGAGGCGGCCCTCGAGTTCGTCCGCTCCCGGCACGGCTTCGGCGACGGCAGCGACCTCGGCCGTACGGTCTCCCAGCACCTCTTCCTGGGCGCCATGATCCGCAAGTTCAAGAGCGCGGGCACCCTGGCCAACCCCGCCAAGGTCTACTCGCTGGCCGACGCCGCCACCAAGGCGCTGACCGTGGACACCGGCCTCGGCAGCGTCAGCAAGCTCGTCGACCTGGCGACCGACCTGAACAAGGTGCCGTCGAAACGGATGACGTTCACGACTATGCAGACGGCGGCCGACCCGACCAACGCCGACCGTGTCGTGCCCGCGGCCGCCGCGAAGTCGCTCTTCGCGACCATCGCCGGCGATCAGTCCCTGACGTCGAGCAACGGCAAGAAGAAGTCCGCGACGTCCGCGTCCCCGTCGGCCGTGGCCACCGTGCCGGCCTCCGAGGTCGCCGTGGAGGTCGAGAACGGCACCACCACCGCCGGACGCGCCTCGGTGATCGCCCAGGCCCTCACGGCCAAGGGCTTCAGCCAGAACACGACGACCGGCAATGCCCCCGCACAGTCCTCGAAGACGACGATCACCTACGGCCCCGGCCAGAAGGCGCAGGCCCAGACGGCTGCCGAAGCGCTCGGTCTGCCCGCCTCGCACCTCACCCAGGGCAGCACGGCCGGTGTGGTCCTCGTCATCGGCAGCGACTGGCCGACCGGCACCGCCTACGGCTCCTCGGGCGGCTCGTCCTCGGCCCACGCGGACACCCACGCGGCGGTCGCCGACGCCCACGCCCAGACCGCCGACAAGGCCAAGAGCTGCGCCAAGGTGAGCCCTTACAAGACGGTGCAGATCAACGGCGTCCCGATGACCCCGGCGCAGGCGTACGCGGCTGCATCCACGAAGAAGGACTCGGCGCCGTAGCGGGCCCGGGCACGGCTCCGCCGCCCCGGCCAGCAAAAAGCCCTCCCGGAAGGGAGGGCGGAGACGGTGCGCCCCCGGCAGGACTCGAACCTGCGGCCAAGCGCTTAGAAGGCGCCTGCTCTATCCACTGAGCTACGGGGGCCGGGTGTGTGGCCTCTGTCGTGGTGCCCGGTGCGGGCTGATCCGTGACGTCGCCGGGGACAAGGATAGGGCTGCCGCGTCCATGTCCCTGTTGCTTCGCCTCCGTGGCTCGATGTGGAGGTTCGGTGAAGCGGTCCTGATAATCGCAGGCAGGTACGAATCGTGCACCGCTTTTGGGCTCTGGCGCACCGGGTGTTGTGCACTCGTTATGCCTGGACTGTGCCCGCGTCCCAGTCATCCCTTCCGTCCCTTGTGTCCTATCGGCGCGCAGACATGCTCATATGCTTCAGAATTCCCCTAAAATTGGGCATTCTTCGCATGTGGTGACCTTGGACGTACGGCCTCAGCTGCTCGACGCACTCTCCGCCCTGCGCGACCGTGTCGCCGCCGCTCGCTTCCCGCTCCCTCTGGCGGGAGCTCCACGCGCGCGTGCCAACCGCGACGAACTGCTCGCACAGCTAGACGACTACTTGGTGCCCCGGTTGAAGGAGCCCGAAGCGCCCTTGCTGGCCGTGGTGGGCGGTTCCACCGGTGCCGGCAAGTCGACCCTCGTCAACTCGCTCGTGGGACGGCGCGTCAGCGAGGCGGGCGTGCTGCGGCCAACCACGCGGACACCGGTGTTGGTGTGCCATCCGGAGGACCATCACTGGTTCAGCGGGATGAGGGTGCTGCCCGATCTCACGCGCGTGTGGGTGCCCCATCAGGACGCCGGGGACGAGTTGTTGCTCCCCGGGGAGGACCCCGCGCGCGTACTGCGCGTCGAGACCGCCGACACGATGCCGCGCGGCCTCGCCCTCCTCGACGCCCCCGACATCGACTCCCTCGTGGCCGACAACCGCGTCCTGGCCGCCGAACTCGTCTGCGCGGCCGACATCTGGATCATGGTCACCACGGCAGCCCGCTACGCCGACGCCGTCCCCTGGCATCTCCTGCGCACCGCCAAGGAGTACGACGCCACCCTGGTGACGGTGCTCGACCGCGTGCCGCACCAGGTCGTCTCCGAGGTGTCCCGGCAGTACGGCGCGCTGCTCACCAAGGCGGGCCTCGGCGACGTGCCGCGCTTCACGGTGCCCGAACTGCCAGAGTCCGCCTGGGGCAGCGGGCTGCTGCCGGCCACCGCCGTGGCCTCGCTGCGGACCTGGCTGGTGCACCTGGCGCAGGACCCGGCCGCCCGTCAGCACGTCATGGCCCGTACCGCACAAGGGGTGCTCAACTCCCTCAAGGCGCGGATGCCCGAACTCGCCAGTGCCGCCGCCGCCCAGTACGCGGCCGCCCTGCGGCTCACCTCCGCCGTCGAGACGGCGTACGACAGCGAGCACGCGCGCGTGCGGGGGCGGTTGCAGGCCGGCGCCGTGCTCGCGGGGGACGCGCTGAAGCGGTGGCGAGCGTTCCCGCTCGACTGCTCCGGCAGTGAGCTCCTCGACGCGCTCGTGGAGAGCCTGGCGGCCCTCCTGCTGTGCTCCGTCGCCGCCGCCGACGAGCGCGTCGAGGACGCCTGGCGGCGCGAACCCGCGGCGCGCGCACCGGAGCTGACCGAACGCGACCCGTCCCTGGAGAGCGCCGAACACCGCATCGGGCTCGCCGTACGTCGGTGGCGGCGCGAACTCGAGGAGTTCGCCGAGGAGGAGGTGCGCGAGCTCGACCGCAACGTCGCGCCGGACCCCGAGCTCATCGCTGTGCTCGTCGCCACGGTGCTGCTGGGCGGCCGCCGGGCGCGCTCGGCCGGAGAGGGCCTCGCCGAACGGATCGGCGCACACGGGGCGCTGCGCCTGCGCGACCGCGGCGGGCGGCTGCTCACCGAGCACCTCGACCGGGTCATGCACACCGAACGCGAGCGCCGCCTCGCGCCGCTCGACGCCCTCGACGTCCACCCCGAGCCCCAGGCCGAACTCATCGCCGCGCTGTCCGTACTGCAGAAGGAGAGGTGACCGGTGACTGCCGTCACTGACCAGGACCACACGGATCACGCCGATCAAGCAGGCGACAAGGGCGCCACCGGGGACGGGCGTTCCGAGCGTCCCGATGAGGGCGCCTCCGAGGAGGGAACGTCCGGGAAGAAGGCCTCCGGGAAGAAGTCCTACGGGGCGGACACCTCTGGAGCGGACATCTCCGAGGCGGGCGATTCACGCAAAGGCGCCTCAAGAAAAGGCACTTCCGAAGGGGGCTCCTCCGGAAAGGGCAACACCGGGAGGCGCATTTTCGGGAAGGGCGGAAAGGGGCGCACCGGGGAGGCGGAAGCCTCGGGGCGCGAGTCCGACGGCGGCAGGCGCGACAGCAAGCGAGCGGAGAAGGGTGGCGGGCGCGAGAACGACAGCCACGCGCGCGTGGAGCGCGGTGACACCTCCCGTCGCGGGGACTCCGCTCGTACGGACGCCACGGATTCCGGCGGGGCCTGGGACGACGGGCTGATCGCGCGGCGCGTGAGCGAGGAGACCGCCGTGGCCGAGCATGTCCTCCCCGTGGAGACGCGGGGATACGGCGCCCAGGTCGCGGGACCGCTCGTGTACGACGCTCCCCTGCGGTCGCGGCTCGAGGCGATGCGGGAACTCGTGGGGCTCTCGCGCACCCGGCTCGACAGCCGGACGCTCGCCGAGGCCGGCCGAGTGCTGGACGAGGCGGCGGCGCGCCGCCGGCTGTCCGGACAGCACACCGTCGTCGCCATCGCGGGCGCGACGGGCAGCGGCAAGTCGCAGCTCTTCAACGCGCTGGCCGGGGTGCCCATTTCGGAGACCGGCGTACGGCGGCCCACCACGGCGACGCCGATCGCGTGCAGTTGGAGCGACGGCGGGGCGAGCCTCATCGAGCGGCTCGGCATCCCGCCCCGGCTGCGCCGTCGCCCACTGCAGAACCCCGAGACCGAGGCGCAGTTGCGCGGGCTCGTCCTGGTCGACCTGCCGGACCACGACTCGGCCGCCGTGCAGCACCGCGAGCAGGTGGACCGCGTCCTGGCCCTCGTGGACGCCGTCATCTGGGTCGTCGACCCGGAGAAGTACGCGGACGCGATGCTGCACGAGCGCTATCTGCGGCCCATGGCGGGACACGCGGAGGTCATGTTCGTCGTCCTCAACCAGACCGACCGGCTGCCCGGCGAGGCGACCGAACAAGTCCTCGACGACCTGCGGCGGCTGCTCGACGAGGACGGCATCGCGCTGGGCGAGTACGGCGAACCCGGTGCGACCGTGCTCGGGCTGTCTGCACTCACCGGTGAGGGCGTCGGGGAACTGCGCGAGGCGCTCGGCCAGTTCGTGGCGGAGCGAGGAGCGCCCGCGCGCCGGATCGCGGCCGACCTGGACACCGCCGCGGCGGGGCTCCGGCCCCTCTACGCCACGCGGCGACGGACCGGCCTGAGCGAGGAAGCGCGCGACGAGTTCGCCGCCCGGCTCGCGGACGCGGTGGGTGCCTCGGCCGCGGGCGAGGCGGCCGAACGGGCCTGGCTGCGCAACGCCAACCGCGCCTGCGGAACGCCCTGGCTGCGCCTGTGGCGGTGGTACCAGGACCGGTCCGAACCGGCCACGGGGCGGCTGTCGTTGCGCGCCCAGACGGACGAGGAGGCCACGGCCCGCCAGCGGGTCGAGCAGGCGGTACGGACACTGGCCGACCGGGCCTCGACCGGGCTGCCCGCACCCTGGGCGCAGGCGGTGCGCGAGGCGGCCGTACGTGGTTCTCAGGGGCTGCCCGAGGCGCTGGACTCCCTGGCGACACGGACGGGTCTGCCGCCGGGCCGTCCGCCGCGGCCCGGCTGGTGGCCGGCGGCCGTACTGGTCCAGGCGTCGATGACGCTCCTCCAAGTCGTCGGCGGACTGTGGCTGTTGGGGCAGATCGTCGGGTTCATGGCGCCGAACCTGGGCGTGCCGGTGCTGCTGATGCTGGCCGGGATCATCGGGGGGCCGATCGTCGAATGGAGCTGCCGCATGGCCGCACGCGGCCCCGCTCGCCGCTACGGCACCGAGGCGGAACGGCGTCTGCGGGAGGCGGCCGCCGGGTGCGGGAGAGCCCGGGTGCTGGATCCGGTGGCGGCCGAACTGCTGCGGTACCGGGAGGTGCGCGAGCAGTACGGGCGGGTGACGGGGGTGGGAACGGCCGGAGTGTGACGGCCGGCCCGCCGTCCCATGATCACTCGTCAGGGTCGTCCTGCGCCCACGTGTCCGGATGCTCGGCCGAGTGTTGGCAGGGGCGTTTGGCGGGGGTGTTCGGTAGGGGTGTTCGCTAGGGGTTTTTGGTAGGGCGCTCGTCCAGGTGACGAAGTTATCCACAGGCGGTGGATAGTCCACAGGGCTCAGCGGGCTCGGCCCGGCGGAGGCAGTCTGGCTCTGCGGCGATCACGGCACACACGGTCGCCGCGGCAGACGCAGCCGTACGGGACGAGCCCGTAGGCATGTCCGCCCGGGCCCCGGGGGCTGGGCGAGGGAGGGGTTCGTGATGAACGAGACGATCATCTGCGCCGTGGGGAACGTGGCGACGCAGCCGGTGTTCAGGGAGCTGGGGACGGGGTCTTCGGCGCGGTTCCGGCTGGCGGTGACCTCGCGTTATCTGGACCGCGAGAAGAACGAGTGGACCGACGGCCACACCAACTTCTTCACGGTGTGGGCGAAGCGGCAGCTCGCCCTGAACGTGTCGGCGTCGCTCAACGTCGGCGATCCCGTCATCGTGCAGGGCAGGCTCAAGGTGCGATCGGAGGTGCGCGAGGGGCAGAACTGGACGTCGGCGGACCTCGATGCGGTGGCGATCGGCCACGACCTCACCCGGGGGACCTCCGCATTCCGGCGCACGGGCAGGCCGGAGGCGGGTGCGACCGCCGCGGCTCAGCAACAGCCGGAGCCCAACTGGGAAAGTCCGCCAGGGGATTCGGACGGGGCCTCGGCCCAACAGGTCCCGGAGCCAGCGGCGGTGACGTGATGTCACTCCCTGCCCCGAGCTGACCGTACTGCGGCTTATCGGCGAATGCGTTCCGAGCGATCCGGTGGATTTGTCGATAAGCCCTGCTCACGTGCCGTGTTGGCGATAACGATTCCGATTCGGATCGCTTGTCCGACGGTATGACCGGCAAGCGCGGTGCGCCGCGTCCTTAGGATGCCGGGCATAGCTCTCGGGGCTTCTGATTCTGCAGGTGGGACCACACCCCCACGTCAATGGTCCTGCTCGAAGGGGAATTTGGTGCTTTCTTCTTTCTCCGCGTGGTCCGCACGCAGGCGGGGGCCCGCCCGCCTCGCCGCCGCGGCGTTGGTGTCCGGTCTCGTGGCCGTCGGTGTGTTCGCCGGTGCCGGAACGGCCGCGGCGGACACGCAGCAGACGACACAGAGCCAGGGCGGGGCGACCGCCACCATAGGTGCGCTCAAGACGTTCGGCGCCGCCGTGATCCACGACACCGGCGGGGACGAGCAGGTCTCGGCGGGTCTCTTCGAGATGTCCGTCGATGGCGGCGGCACCCTGCAGACGTACTGCGTCGACCTCCACAACCCCACCCAGCGGGACGCCAAGTACCACGAGGCCGCCTGGAGCGGCACCTCGCTGGGGACCAACAGCGACGCCGGCAAGATCCGTTGGATCCTGCAGAACTCCTACCCGCAGGTCAACGACCTCGCGACGCTGGCGGCTAAGGCCGGCGTCAAGGGCGGCCTGACCGAGCAGGACGCGGCGGCCGGCACGCAGGTGGCGATCTGGCGCTACTCGGACGGGGCCGACGTCGATGCCGTCGACCCGCAGGCCGAGCGGCTCGCGGACTATCTCCAGAAGAGCGCCGTCGCCCTGCCGGAGCCCGGGGCGTCGCTGACGCTCAGCCCGTCCGCGGTCTCCGGTCGCCCCGGCGAGCTGCTCGGTCCGGTGACCGTGCACACCAACGCGGACGGCGTGGCCGTGGCGCCGCCGGCGGACGCGGCGACCAGCGGGGTGCGGATCGTCGGCAAGGACGGCAAGCCGATCACCTCCGCGGTGAACGGCAGCCAGATCTTCTTCGACGTGCCCGAGGACGCCCCCGCAGGATCGGCCGAGATCACCGTGCAGGCCTCGACCACCGTGCCGGTTGGCCGCGCCTTCACCTCGGAGACCCGTAGCCAGACGCAGATCCTGGCCGGCTCCAGCGAGTCGACGGTCTCGGCACCCGCGAGCGCGACCTGGTCGCAGACGGGGGCGATACCGGCACTGTCGGCGGTGAAGAACTGCACCAAGGGCGGCCTGGACATCACCGCTGCGAACACGGGCGACGTGGCGTTCACCTTCGAGCTGATGGGGGCCGGGTACAGCATCCCGGCGGGGGAGTCCCGCACGGTGACGATCCCGCTGCGCGAGGACCAGGCGTACGACTTCACGATCAAGGGACCCGGCGGCCTCGGGAAGCGATTCGCCGGCGTGCTCGACTGCCAGACCCAGGGCACCGAGAGCGGCGACGCGACCCAGATCCTCAGCGCACCGAGCCCCGCGACGGTGGGCGGCACCGCGGACGACACCAACCTCGCCGCGACCGGCGGTTCCAGCACCACCCCGCTGATCGCGGCCATCGCCATCGCCTTCGTGCTGATCGGCGGCGCGGCGCTGGTGTTCCTGGGCAAGAAGAACGCACCGACGCAGGACTGAGCGGACGGCAGACACGGGTCCGCTGCCGCTCCGGGGGCATGGGTCCGCTGCCGCTCCGAGGCACAGGTCCTCCGTCGTTCTGGCCACTTGGGTCGACGATCGCCTGCGGCGCACGGGTCGCCGTCGGTCTGCGGGCAAGGGCCGCCGATCGCCTGCGGCGGCGCGGTCTACGCTCGCCTGTGGCGGCGCGGGCCCTCTGTGGCTCTAGGGGCACGGTCCCCGGTTCGTCTGCGGCGAGACGGGCCGCCGATCGCCTGCACCGGCACGGTCCTGGTTCGTTTGCGGCGGCGCTGTCTTCGTTCGCCTGTCGCGGCGCGGCCCTCCGTTGCTCCGGCGGCACGGTCCTCGTGCGTCCCCGGCAGCACGGGTCGCCGCGCGCCCGCGGGGGCGCCGTCCTCGTTCGTCTACGGCGGCACGGTTCCCGGTCGCCTACGGCCGCGCGGGTCCTCGAGCGATCCGGCCGTCGGGGCCCCGGACGGACCGTCCGGCGGGCAGGATGGGTTCATGGTCAATCCGGACGCACCGCCGACGCCTCGTGACGCCTCGGGTTCCGTTCTGTCCCTGTGGTCGAAGGACTCGGTCCTGTCGATCGGGTCGGTGGGATCGGTGCTCTCGATCGGCTCCGTCGGCTCTGCCCTGTCCGTCGGCTCGTTCGGCAGCGCCCTGTCCGCCGGATCGATCGGCTCGGCGCTCTCACTGATCTCGGCCGGCTCCTGGCTGAGCACGGGATCAGTGCTGTCCGCGCAGTCACGGTGGTCGGTACTGTCCTGGCGCTCCTCGCGCGAAGTCTGGTCGGCCGGGGCGGTGGGGGCGGCCCTGGCGGCCCTGCTCCTGGCCCAGAAGTCGCCGAGAAGGAGCACCGGCCACCGACCGTGACGGCCGCGCTACCGCCACCGACGGTGGAAGCGCAGGTCAGCGCCCTACCGCCATACGGGTTTCCTTCACAGGGTGGACGTCAGGCAAGATGGGGTGTATCTGCCCACTGCCAGATTTCAAGCTGCCGGACGGTTTCTCTTGGCTGAGTTCATTTACACCATGCGCAAGGCGCGCAAGGCGCACGGCGACAAGGTGATTCTCGACGACGTCACCCTGAACTTCCTCCCGGGTGCCAAGATCGGCGTCGTCGGTCCGAACGGTGCCGGTAAGTCGACCGTGCTGAAGATCATGGCGGGGCTGGAGCAGCCGTCGAACGGCGACGCCTTCATCTCGCCCGGTTACAGCGTCGGCATCCTGATGCAGGAACCCACGCTGACCGAGGAGAAGACCGTCCTGGAGAACGTCCAGGAGGGTGTCGCCGAGGTCAAGGGCAAGCTCGACCGGTTCAACGAGATCGCCGAGCTGATGGCCACCGACTACTCCGACGCGCTGCTCGAGGAGATGGGCAAGCTCCAGGAGGACCTCGACCACTCCAACGCGTGGGACCTCGACGCTCAGCTCGAGCAGGCCATGGACGCGCTCGGCTGCCCGCCCGGCGACTGGCCGGTCACCACCCTCTCCGGTGGTGAGAAGCGCCGCGTCGCGCTCTGCAAGCTGCTGCTCGAAGCCCCTGACCTGCTGCTCCTCGACGAGCCCACCAACCACCTCGACGCCGAGTCCGTGAACTGGCTGGAGCAGCACCTCGCCAAGTACGCGGGCACCGTCGTGGCCATCACCCACGACCGGTACTTCCTCGACAACGTGGCCGAGTGGATCCTCGAACTCGACCGCGGTCGCGCGTACCCGTACGAGGGCAACTACTCCACGTACCTGGAGACCAAGCAGACCCGTCTCAAGGTCGAGGGTCAGAAGGACGCCAAGCGCGCCAAGCGGCTCAAGGAAGAACTCGACTGGGTGCGGTCCAACGCCAAGGGCCGGCAGGCCAAGTCCAAGGCGCGTCTGGCCCGGTACGAGGAGATG
The DNA here is from genome assembly GCF_043200415.1 of Streptomyces sp. NPDC048419. NCBI lineage: Bacteria > Bacillati > Actinomycetota > Actinomycetes > Kitasatosporales > Streptomycetaceae > Streptomyces > Streptomyces sp. NPDC048419. The sequence goes on from NZ_JBICXT010000002.1 coordinate 477,120, forward strand.
GCCGCCGAGGCCGAGAAGATGCGGAAGCTGGACTTCGAGGAGATCCAGATCCCGCCGGGCCCGCGGCTCGGCAGCATCGTCGTCGAGGTCAACAACCTCAACAAGGCCTTCGGCGACAAGGTCCTCATCGACGACCTGAGCTTCACGCTGCCGCGTAACGGCATCGTCGGCGTCATCGGCCCGAACGGCGCCGGCAAGACCACCCTCTTCAAGATGATCCAGGGGCTCGAGGACCCCGACTCCGGCAGCATCAAGGTCGGCGAGACCGTCAAGATCTCGTACGTCGACCAGAGCCGCGAGAACATCGACCCGAAGAAGACCCTCTGGGCGGTCGTCTCCGACGAGCTCGACTACATCAACGTCGGCCAGGTCGAGATGCCGTCGCGTGCGTACGTCTCCGCCTTCGGCTTCAAGGGCCCCGACCAGCAGAAGCCGGCCGGCGTGCTCTCCGGCGGTGAGCGCAACCGCCTCAACCTCGCGCTCACCCTCAAGCTCGGCGGCAACCTGCTGCTCCTCGACGAGCCGACGAACGACCTGGACGTCGAGACCCTCAGCAGCCTGGAGAACGCGCTGCTGGAGTTCCCCGGCTGCGCCGTGGTCGTCTCCCACGACCGGTGGTTCCTGGACCGGGTCGCCACCCACATCCTCGCCTACGAGGGCGAGTCCAAGTGGTTCTGGTTCGAGGGCAACTTCGAGTCGTACGAGAAGAACAAGATCGAGCGGCTCGGTGCGGACGCGGCGCGTCCGCACCGTGCCACCTACAAGAAGCTGACCCGGGGCTGATCGATCTTGCGGCACATCTACCGCTGCCCGCTGCGCTGGGCGGACATGGACGCGTACGGCCACGTCAACAACGTGGTCTTCCTCCGCTACCTGGAGGAAGCCCGTATCGACTTCCTGTTCCGCCCGGACAAGGATTTCCAGCAGGGGTCCGTGGTGGCGCGCCATGAGATCGACTACAAGCGGCAGCTCGTCCACCGGCACGCGCCCGTGGACATCGAGCTGTGGGTCACCCAGATCAGGGCGGCGTCCTTCACCATCACCTACGAGGTGAAGGACGGCGACCAGGTCTACGTCCGGGCGTCGACGGTGATAGTGCCGTTCGACTTCGAGGCCCAGCGTCCGCGGCGGATCACCGCGGAGGAACGGGACTTCCTCGAGGAGTACCGGGACGACGACAAGGAGGAGGCCGTCGCCGCATGACGGTGCTCCATCTCGCCGACGAGGGGGAGGCGGCCGACCTCGCTGCCTTCCTCTCCCGGCTGATCCACTACGACCGTTCGGCGGCGGTACGGCTGCAGGCCGCCGGGACCGCGCTCGCCGTCTTCGGGCGGCCGCCGTCCTTCGAGGTGCTGGCGGTCCGCGCGGTGCGGCTCGCGAAGCCGTACGAGAACGGGCTCGACGTCACGCTGGACGTGACCGTCTCCGCCGGTGAACTCCTGGAGTCCGTCGACGAGTCGGCGGCGACGGCGCAGGTGCCGGCTGCGGTGACGGGGCCGCCGTGGGCCGGGGTGCTGCCGCCACGCGGCGGCTGGCGTGCCGAGTCCGGGCTGCCGGCGCCGAATGCGCTGCATGCCACCGTCCGCGCGGCGGTCGCCGAATTCCGGTCCCGTACGCAGGAGTTGCCTGAAGAGCGGCGTACGCGCGCCGAACTCGACCGGATCGGGCGGGAGATCTGGTCCCGGACGGTCGGGGACACGCGTCTTCCGGTACGGGTCGCGCACGCGGCGCAGTCGCTGGGCTTCCTCCGGGCCGATGTGCCCGTGGACCTGTTCTCGTCCGGGGCGTGGCTGCGGTTGCGTACGCCCTTCGGGTCTGTCGCCGTGCGGCGGGCGGGACTCGGGGCGCTGGACGTCAGCGTCCGCTGAAGTCTTCCCGCGGCGCGGGCCGTCAGTCGTGGTCGCTGTCGTCCGGCCATACGCCTATGTGGTCCGGCTCCAGTTCCAGGGCGACCCGGTCGCGCATGCCCAGGGTCTGCGTGTACTCGGCGGGGAGCTGGAGGCGGCCCGCGCGGTCGAGCATGGCGTATTCGCGTGCCACCACCGTCTCGCGGCCCGTCGCCTCGTCGACCTCGCTGCGGCGCAGGACCTCCGTGGAGGTGCGGCCGTCGCGGATGGCCACCGTGCGGCGGACCTCGCCGGCCACGGCCTGGTCGTGGGTGACGATCACGACGGTCGTGCCCAGCTGTTCGTTCGCGGTGCGGAAGGCGGCGAAGACCTGCTCCGCGGTGTGGGAGTCGAGTTCGCCGGTGGGTTCGTCCGCGAGCAGGACGGCGGGGTTGTTGGCGAGGGCGACGGCGATGGCCGCGCGTTGCTGCTGGCCGCCGGACATCTGGTGGGGGCGGCGGTCCCGGCAGTCGGGGATGTCCAGCAACTCCATCAGGTGCAGGGCGCGTTCGATCTGCTCGCGGCGTGACTTCCTGGGGTGAGCGGCCGTCGCCCGGCCGGTGAGCTGCATCGGGAGGGCGATGTTCTGGGCCGCGGTGAGGTAGGGCAGGAGGTTGCGGGAGGTCTGCTGCCAGACGAAGCCGACGGTGGTGCGGCGGTAGCCGAGGCGGTCCTTCGCGGTCATCGTGAGCAGGTCGCGGCCGGCTACGCGGGCCGCGCCCGCGGTGGGGCTGTCCAGGCCGGCGAGGATGTTCATGAGGGTGGACTTGCCACTGCCGGACGCGCCGACGAGGGCCATGAGTTCGCCCTCCCGGACCAGGAGGTCCAGGCCCTGGAGGGCCTGGACCTCAATGCCGTCCGTGGTGAAGATGCGGACCAGGCGGTCGCAGGTGATGAGGGCGTCGTGGCCGTAGGTGGGGCGGCTGCGGGCCGCGTCGGCCCGGGCGGCAAGGTCCGCCAGGGTGGGGTTGCTCGTGGTCATCGGAGGTCTCCTGCGGGGGTTGCCTGCTGGGGGAGTCGTTGACGCCGGCCCTGGGCGGGGCGCTGCCGGGGCGGGGAGCGCAGCCCGGCGGCGGGGTGCCGCCGCGAGGTGGCGGTGCGGCTGCCGTGGGAAGCCGTGCGAGAGCTCATCGCGTATCGCCCGCCCTCAGCTCCGCCACGGCCCCCCGCCGCCCCGTCCACCAGGCCTGTACCGCCGCGACTCCCACCGTCAGCAGGACGATCGCGGTCGCCGGGACCGCCAGGGACAGGGCGTCGGTGTGCAAGGCGGCTTCCTGCGTGGGGGATTGGGCCGTGGCCAGGGCGATGGCCGTCAGGTCGACGCCCGGGGACAGGAGGCGGATCGTGGCCCAGCCCGTCAGGGCGCCGCCCGCTGCCGCCAGCGCCGCCTGGGGGAGGGACTCCAGGATCAGGAGGCGACGCCCCTGCGGGCGGGTCAGGCCCATGGTGCGCAGGCGGGCCAGGAGCGCCGCGCGTTCGGGGGCGGTGCGGAGCAGGGAGAGGAGCAGCGCCAGGACGGCGTAACCGGCGCCGGCCGCCACCGCCGCGGTGTAGACGCGTTCGGCGCCCGACTGGAGGGGGGAGTCGACGTAGTTCGCCCGTTCCTCGGAGCGGAGTTGTACGTCCGCGGAGGCCGGGGCGACGCCGCGGAGGCCGGGTCCGTCGAGGTGGGTGCCGGTGAGCAGCAGTGCCGTCGGGCGGGATGCCGGGCCGGTCAGGCCGGCGCGGTCCACCACCAGGAAGTTGTCGCCGGTCACGGCGGGCGTGCGGGCCCGTACGGCCGCGATGCGGACGGAGATCGACGTGCCGTCCTCCAGGCGTACGGGGAAGGGCCGGGTGCCGTACGTCCTGGCGGTCGTGGGGGAGGCCAGCGCCGGGAGGGCGTCGCCGGCGCCCCGTCGCTTCAACTCACCTGCGGAGAAGGGGCCGATGCGGGTCGCGCGGGCCAACTCGGCGTAACGCGACGGGTCTACGCCCGCCAGTGGGACCGACTGGGTCAGGTCGGTCGGCCTTGCCTGGTACGTGATGCTCACCGGCGTCACGGCCCGTACGCCGGGTGTGCGGCGGATCCGGCCCGGCAGATCCGACGGCAACGCGCCCGTCGCCTCGATGCGCGCGTCGGCGCCGACCGTGAGAAGGGCCGCCTGGTCGCGTGCCTCGTGGACGCCCGCCAGGACCGAGCCGCCGAAGGCCGCCGTGGTGAGGGCGGTGAGCAGGGCCAGGAGGGGCAGGACCGCGGAGGCGGAGGTGCGGCCCGCGCGGGCCAGCGACAGGTGGCCGATCGCGCCGCGCAGACGGGCGGCCGGGCGGGCCAGGCCGCGCAGCGGGAAGGGGTAGAGGCGGACCAGCAGCAGGGCCGCGGCCACCCCTGTCAACACCGGCGCCAGGGAGGTCAGTTGGTCGCCCGACGCGCCCTGCCGGCGCAGGGTCTCCACCGCGCCCAGGGCCACGACGACCAAGGTGAGCTCCGCGACCGTACGGCGCCGGGAGGGCCGTACCGATGTCACGTCCGCGCGCGCGCCGTGCAGCCGCACCACCCGGTGGGCGGCCGCTGCCCGCAGGGGCAGGGCCGTGCAGGCGACCGCCGTGACCGTCGCCGCCGCCGCGACGGCGTAGGCGGCGCGCTCGCCCGGGAGTGCGAGCAGGGCCGCGCCGAGGCCCAGCGCTCCCGCGGGCAGGGCGACCACCGCCGTCTCGGCGGACAGGCGGCCCGTGAGGCCTCGCAGGGACGCGCCACGGGCGCGCAGCAGGGCGAGTTCGGTCCGGCGGCGGTCGGCGGCGAGGCCGCCCGCCAGCAGCAGGACGACGGCGGCCACGGTTCCGGTGCCGAAGGCGGCGACGGCGACCAGCGGGCGTACGCCGCCGCGGAGTTGCGTGAAAGCGGTCAGCACGTCGTCGAGGCCGGTGGTCACCGTCGTGGACGGGTCGGTCGCCGACCGCATCCTGTCCAGGGCCGGCCCTGCCTGCAAAGAGGCGATCGCCGACTTCAGGCGGTCCGCCTCATGGCCGTGGAGCACGGCGGGCGAGGGCGCCAACTGCCAGTAGCGCCACAGGTTTACGGGGGTGCCCAGCAGCGCCGGGGCGGCCTCGGGGGCGAGCAGCAGGGTGGCGCGCCAGTACTTGTCGTGGTCGGGGCCCGGCGCCAGGACCAGGCTCGGGCTGCGCAGCAGGGGCTCGGTGGACCAGTAGGCGCCGTCGGGGTCGCGCGGGGCGACGATGCCGGTGACCCGGACGGCGAGCGGGGGGCGTTCCACGCCGGGCACATGGACGACCGAACCGGGCTTGAGGTGCAGGCTCTTGGCGGTCTCCAGGGTGACGGCGGCCTCCACCTCGGCCGTCGCGGCGGTGACGTGGCGGCCGGCGCGCGGCAGGCGTCCGGTGCGGACCGTGGCGTGCTGCGCCAGCCCGTGCTGTGCGGCGAGGGTGAGCTGCGGCGGCAGCCCGCTCGGCCGCGGCAGCCAGGGGTCCGGTGCCGGCAGCGAGCCGGCGGTGCGCACCCCGTACGTCGACTGGCCGGGATCGACGGCGAGCGGGTGCGGGACGCCGGCGAGGACCTGCGTGTACTGCCCGCCGAGCGCGCCGGGGCGCAGCGCCTCCTCGCGCTGCTCCTGGGGCATGAGCAGGCCGGGCTGCTCGGCCGACACGTCCAGGCTGGTGCTCGCGGGCCGCGCCCGCTCCACGGCCCGGCGCAGACCGGCGTCCTCGTACCGGTCGACGGCCCGCGGGAACGCGGCCGCGAGACAGGCGGTCAGCGCCACGAGCACCGCCAGCGCACAGGCGGCACCGGGCGCGGCGCGCAGCCGCGTCCGGATCCATGGAGCCCGCACCGGGTTCATCCCGCTCATCCCGCTCACCCCCTCACTCCCCCTGCTCCCGCAGCGACACCGCCGGGTCACCCCGCCGGAGCGCCGGCACCGCCGTCACGAGCAGCGGTGTCAGGGCCACCGCCGCCAGCAGCAGGGCCACGTCCGGCACGGGGAGTTCGACCAGCACCCGCGGCACCGGGCGCGTGGCCTGCGCCGTCAGCACGATCAGCGGGATCACCGCCCGGGTCAGCACCGTGCCCAGCGCGGTGCCCACCACCAGGGCGAGCGCCACCAGGACGCCCTGCTCGACGGCGATCATGCGGGCCAGCCGGCGGCGCGGGGCGCCCAGGGCCCGTAGCACCGCCAGTTCGGCGCCCCGCTCCCGCAGTGAACCCGCCGCGCTCACCGCGAAGCCGACCGCGGCCAGTGCCGCCGCGACCCCGGCCGCCGCCGCGAACGCCGCCTCGGGGCCCGCGCCGAACGGGTCGTCCCGCAACTGCGCGGCCGTCTCGTCCCGCACCAGGACCTGCGACGGGTCGAGGTCGGGGAACGCGCGCAGGGCCGCGGCGACGCGGGCACTCTCGCCGGGATCGGTCCGCAGCCACCATTCCGTGGGCGTGATACTCGTCCCGTGCCGGGTCTCCAGCACGCGGTTCACGGACCGCAGATCGACCAGCAGACCGCCCCCGTTCGAGGAGCCGGTCGTCGGCAACTCCCGTACGGCGCGCACGATGTGCACCGGCACGCTCTCCCCGCCGACCGTCACGTCCAGCCGCTGCCCGGCGCGTGCCCCCGCCGACGTGAGGAACCGGTCGGTCGCCACCGCCGTGATCCCGGCCGGCGTGGGCTGCCGTACCTGCATCCGCACCGTCAGTGCCGGGGCGGCCCAGGTCTCGTCGGCCGGCACGTACCCGGTGCCGTAGGAGAAGGTCGGCGGCCCCGACGAACTCATGCCGAGCTTGGCGGGGTTGGTCTCCTCGTCCGGTGACGCGGTCTGCCCGTCGGTGCTCACGGAGGCCTTCCAGGAGACCGGCAGCGCCACCTTCCGCGCGGCGCCGTCCGTCCCCGTCGCCGTCAACCCGGAGAAGCGGAGCCGGTGTTGCTCGGGGTCCTTGATCGGCTGCGGCATCACCAGCTGCACGGCGGTGAGGGTCAGCGGTCCGCCGGACACGGGCACGTCCAGGGCGTGCGGCCGTCCGTCGGAGGGCAGTTGACCGGCCGGTACGTCGTACGGCGTCCCGTACGCGTCCTCCAGCGTGGCCGTCACGTCCGCCGTCGAGCCCGCGCCCGCCGAGCTGTGCAGGGACGCCGTCAGCCGCAGCCGGGTGGTGTGCGCGGGCACCTTCGCCCCGGCCGTCCGCCCCTTCGGGCCGAGCGCCGTGAGCAGCGGCCCTACGGATTGCGGCGCGAGGTCCCGGCGCATCAGCATCGTGTCCGCCGCGTGCGCGGTGTCCAGGGCCAGCAGCGTGGCCGTCCGGCTGCCGGCCAATGGGAGGTCGGTCCGCAGGACCGGCGCCGCCTGCCGCACGTGGGGGACGGCCGCGTACCTGTCCGTGCGCCCGAGCCCGCCCACCCCCTCGGCGAGGACACGCACCGGCGCCCCCGCCGCGAAGTCCGCCTGGTCGTCCTGCGAGCGGTCCCAGGAGGCGCCCTGCCCGATCGCGAGCATGCCGAGCGCGACGGCGAGGACCAGCAGCAGCACCGGGCCCGCACCGCGCATCGGGCGGCGGCTCAGCTGCCAGCCCGCCAGCGCCGCGGTCAGCCCGCGGCCGGCGGCCGCGCGGCGCTCGGCCAGCCGCGCCACCAGGGGCAGCAGCCGCAGGGTCACCACCGTGCCGGCGAGCAGCGCGAGGGCGGGCGCGGCGACCAGGAGCGGGTCGATGCCGAGGGTGCCGATGGGGGTCCCCCCGCTCGAGCGAATGTCGCCGGTCACCGCGCCCGACGTGTGCCGGCCGAGCTCCCAGTACGCCACCGCGGCCACCGCCAGCAGGCCCAGGTCCGCGCCCGCGCGCACCGGGGCGGGCAGGGCGTGGGCCCGGACCGGGCCGAAGCCCTCCACGGTCAGTGCGGGCAGCGTCACCGCCAGGGCGCACCCCAGCGCCACGCACGCGGCCACCAGCCACACCCCGGGCCGCCCCTCGGCGGGCACGTCCAGCCGCAGTCCGATCCGGGCCAGCGCACCGTGCCCGGCCAGCAGCCGGGTGAGCGGGCCCGACAGCAGGGGCGCGCAGACCACCGCGGGCACCGCCAGGAACAGCGCCTCCAGGGCGGCGAGCGCCGCGACCCGGGCGCGGGAGGCGCCGCGCGCCCGCAACAGCCGTACCTCGCCCGCGCGTTCGGCGCTCAGCAGCCGTGCCACCAGCAGCAGCGCACTGCCCGCGAGCAGCGCCAGCTGCAGCGCGACGATCAGCAGGGTGGAGCGGGAGACGAGCAGCGAGCGCTCGATCCGCCCGAGGACGTCGGGCAGGGAGGTGCTCGCGACCGTCGTGCCGCTCAGCGCGTGCCGCCCGCGCAGCGACGCGCTGCCCGCGCCGGCCGTCTCGCGCAGCTCACCGATCCGCCCGGTCGTCAGCGTCGAGAAGTCGGCCGTCGCCAGCCACGCGGACTGGCCGGCGCTCACCCGGCCGCCGCCGAGGACACCGGGGGCGGCGAGCAGCGGGCCGTACGTCGTGAAGCCGACCGTCTCGACGCCGCGGCCGCCCAGGTCGTCCAGCCGCCAGTAGGGCGCGTCCGGCCGGGCGGGCCGGTAGAGGCCGGTGAGCGTGACGCGCACCTTCGGGCCGCCGAGCCGGTCGGCGAGGGTGAGCCGGGCGCCGGGCTTCAGCCCGAGCCGCCGGGCGGCCGTCTCCGGGAGGGCGGCCTCGATACCGGTGCCGTCCCGTGGCGCCCGTCCCACGACGATGCGCACCTGCGTCGGGTCCAGCGCCGCGAGATACGTCAGGTCCGGTTCCCCGGACCGCTCGGCGGGCGGCTGGAGCGAGCGCGGAAGTCCGTACGGGCCCGAGCGCACCAGGGTCCGCACGGTCACCGGCAGCCCGTCGAACGTCCGCCGCGCGCCCTGCCGTACGGCGCTGTCGGCGGCCGCGCGCCCGCCGGCCGGCACGTCCGCCTTGACGATCAGGGCGCTGTCGGCGGCGATCTCGGGAGAGCGCAGCGAGTGGCGCAGGGCGGCGTCGCCGATCGCACCCGAGTAGGCGGTGAGCGTGGCCAGGACGGCGGTGGTCAGCAGGACGGTGAGCAGCGCGGCCGCGAGCAGGAGACGATGGGCGCGAGCCCGTAGCAGGACGAACCGTGCCACCGCACCGAACGCCGTCACGCCCAACCCCCGTGGTTGTCCAGACCTCCGGGCGATGCTGTCAGAGGGGGCGGCTCACGGGTAAGCGCTTGTACGGCGGGCTTGACCGGATCGTGACCGGATTCCGGCGTACTGCGACCGGAATCCGCACGTCATACGGTCACGGTCAGTCCGGAGTGTTGATCATCGACGCCGCGGCGTACGTCAGGTAGTTCCACAGCTGGGTCGCGTGCTCCTCGGACAGGCCCAGGTCGTCGACCGCGTCGCGCATGTGGCGCAGCCAGGCGTCGTGCGCCTCGCGGTTCACCGTGAAAGGGACGTGGCGCATGCGCAGCCGGGGGTGACCGCGGTTGTCGCTGTACGTCGTCGGGCCGCCCCAGTACTGGATCAGGAACAGGGTCAGGCGCTCCTCGGCCGGGCCGAGGTCCTCCTCGGGGTACATGGGCCGCAGGACCGGGTCCTCCGCCACGCCCTCGTAGAACCGGTGGACCAGGCGGCGGAAGGTCTCCTCCCCGCCAACCTGCTCGTAGAAGGTCTGCTCCTGCACCGTGCCGCGCCGAATCTCATTCACCCGTCCATGCTCTCAGACGGCGGGAACCAGGACTTGAGGCCTAGGGCCTGTCCTTCGGATCAGGCCCTGGGTCCCTCGCGAAACGCCGGATTCCGGATCGGGCCGCTCCGGCGCTCGCCTCGTGCCCCGGGTCGCAGGACAGTGGACGTATGGGCGCGCATGCTCTCGACGAGAGCGACAAGGACCTCGCCGACCTCGCGGCCTCGGCGCGGGCGGAGCTCGTGCGGGAGATCGAGGCGGCCGGGGCCTGGGCGGACGACCCGGTGTGGCGGGAGGCGTTCGCGGCGGTCCCGCGCCATCTCTTCGTGCCGTACTACTACGTCGGCGTCGTCGGCGGCTACGAACGGCGCTGGGGCGAGAGCCCCGATCCGCGCACCCGGGAGAAGTGGATGCGCGGCGCCTACGCGGACGCCCCGCTGGCCACCCGGCTGCGCGACGGCGAGCTGCTCTCCTCCAGCAGCCAGCCGTCGCTGATGGCGATGATGCTGGCCGAGCTGCGGGTCGAGGACGGCGACCGGGTCCTGGAGATCGGCGCAGGCACCGGCTACAACGCGGCTCTGCTGGCCCACCGGCTCGGTGACGACGGCCTGGTCACCACCGTCGACCTGGAGCCGGAGATCACCGAGTCCGCCAGGCGGCACCTGGAGGCCGCCGGGCACCACCCGGCCGTCGTCACCGGCGACGGCGCGCGCGGGGTCCCCGAACGCGCGCCCTTCGACCGGATCATCGTGACCTGCGCGCTGAACTCCGTGCCGCGCGCCTGGCTCGCCCAGTGCAGCCCCGGCGCCCGCATCCTGGCGCCGTTCGCCACCGGCCTGATCGTCCTGACGGTCCGGGACGCCGGCCGCGCGGAGGGGCGCTTCCTGCACACGCCCGCCTACTTCGTTCCGCTGCGCGGCGCGGGCCGCCCCGACCGGGAGCCGGACGACCTCGCCGGGATTCCGCGCCGGGCCAAGGAGCAGGAGCGGTTCCGGTTCCTGCTCTCCCTGACCCGCGGCACCCTCGGCCCGCAGGAGGCCCTCGACCTGTGGGAGCGCGAGGACCAGCCACCGCGCGAGCGCTACGGCATCACGGTCAGCGGCGAGCGGGAGTGGGCCTGGCTGGACGACCCGGAGGGGCCTTACGTGTGGCCCCTCCCGGTCTAGCTGCCAAGACTCAGCCGCGGCGGATCGTGATCGTCGTCCAGGCGCCCACGTGCACCCGGTCGCCGTCCTGGAGCGGCACCGGCACGAAGGGCTGGATCGGCTCCTCGGAGTTGTTGACCGTGGTGCCGTTCGTCGAGTTCTGGTCGACGACCGCCCAGCTGCCGTCCGGCTGCTGGACCAGCACCGCGTGCTGGTGCGAGACGCCCGGGTCCTCCGGCGGCACGGCCAGGTCGATGTCCGGGGTGTCGCCGGTGGAGTGCCGGCGGCGCCCGATGGTGATCTGGTTGCCGCTGAGCGTGCGCTGCTGCTCGGGCGAGTACGCGGGCAGGTTCAGGCCCGCGGCCTCGGGGCCGGAGCGCTGCATCATCGCCATGAAGTACTCGCGGTCCGGGCCGATCGTCGCCAGCCAGGTGGCCGGACCGGCGGGCGGCTGCCCGTAGCCCTGGCCGGGCGGCGGGGGTGGGGCCTGGGTCGGGCCCGGCTGCTGGGGGTAGCCGTAGCCACCGCCCTGACCGGGACCACCGGGGCCACCGGGGCCTCCCGGACCGCCGGTCGGCGGGGAGATCACCCAGTCGTCCTCACCGCCGCCGAAGGACGGGCCGCCGGGCTGCGGCGGACGCCCCGTCTCCTGCGGGTATCCGGGCGGGGCCGGCGGACCGGGCTGGTGGAACGCCTGCGGCGCGCCACCGGGGGCACCGGGACCGCCGGGCGCACCCGGGCCACCGGGACCGCCATGTCCACCGGGACCGGTGGGCGGCGGCGGGACCGGGCGGGACGGGTCCTGGCCGAAGCCGGAGGGGTCCTGGCCGAAGCCGGACGGGTCGCCGAAGGGGCTGCCGGGGCCCGACGGGCCCGCGGGGTCCGAGCCGTAGGGCGGGCTCGGCGGGATCGGCTCGGCGGGACGGTTCATCTGCGACGGGCGCGAGCCCTGGTACTCGTACGAGTCACCGGCGCCGCCGTACGACGGGCCGGGGCCACCGGGACCGGGGCCACCGGGACCAGGGCCGGGACCGGGCGGCTGCTGGAAGCGCACCGCCGGGCCGGGCGCCGGCGGGCGCGGGGCGGCCGGGGTGTACGACGTCGCCGTGTTCGTCAGGAAGTTCCACCGGCACTCCTCGCAGAACGGCGCGCCGCCCTCGCGGGGCGTACGGCACTGCGGGCAGAGCTCCGGCTCGTGGTCCGGTACGGCGGACAGATGGCCACGGCCACCGGGCTGAGGGCCCTGGCCGGGCGGCGGGAAGCCGTAGCCGCCACCGGGCGGGGGCGGCGGAGGGGGCGGGGGCACGGCACCGGCCATGCGGTGACCGCAGACCTCGCACCAGTCGTCGGAACCCGACTGGTGTCCGTTCGGGCAGGTCGGCATGTCGGCGCTTCCCCCTCTCCTTTTCCGGCCTTCCGGCCGGGTTTCTCCAACCCCAGGGGGGCCGGGCTCGCTCTTTGCCAGGTCACTTCTTTACGCGAACAGTCTTTGTCGACCGGGTTTCGAGCGTCATCTCGTCGGCCTCCTCGACCTTCGCCTTCAGTCGCACAGTACCGGTCGCGGCGTCGACAACGTCCACCACCTTCGCAAGCAGTTTCGCAGTATCCGCGTTTCCGGAGACACTGGCGAGTTGAACGGCACGGCCCAGTTTGGCCGTTGCTCCGTCGAAATCTCCCGCTTTGCGTAGATCGAGCCCCTGCTGGATGGCCTGTGCCAGTTCCGCCTGCCCCGTGTAGTGGGCGACCTGAGGGTTGATCGACGTGGACGCGGCCATGTCGTCGGTCCACACGGCCCGTACGAGGCCCTGGGCGCCGAGGTTCTGCGCGCTGCCGTCGGGCTGCGGGATGACCAGCGAGACCCGGGCGGCGAGCATCTCCTGGCCGATGCCCGCGGACGGCACCTCGACGCATACGTGGTAGTCACGGGACTCGTCGCCCCAGGAGCCGGTGGGGTAGTCCCCGGCGCGCGGACCCGCCTCCGTGCGGCGGTCGGTCAACTCCTCGACGGTGGGCGCGACTTGCTTGACGAACTTGATGGCGGTGCCGACCGGCGTCCACAGCCGCAGGGTGACGTCGGCGACCTCCTTGCCCATGGCCGTCTCCATCATGTGCGTGAAGTCGGCGGCGAGGCCGGCCGGGTCGGCGACGATGTCCGCCGTGCCGAGGAGCGCCGAGGCGATCCCTGTGACTTCTTTCACTTCCCAGTCGGTGCCCACGCCCCGTGCGTCACAGGTGAACCGTCCGGCACAGGAGTCCAGGGAGGCCTTGAGGTCCTCGGGCGACTCGTGCTCGTTGCGGCCGTCGGTGAGCAGGATGCCGTGACGGATGGCGACGTCGGCGGAGGCGAGCAGGCGGTCGGCCAGGCGCAGCCAGGTGCCGATGGCCGTGCCGCCGCCCGCACTGAGCTTGCGCAGGGACTGCTTGGCCTGCTCGCGGGTGGTGGCGTCGGCGACGGCGAGGCGCCCGCCGCCCGGGTAGACCTCCTTGGCGACGTGGGTGCCGCCGATCACCGCGAAGTGCACTCCGTCGCGCAGGGTGTCGACCGCGGCGGCCGTCGCGTCCCGGGCGTTGCGCATCTTCGTCGGCGGGTAGTCCATCGAGCCGGAGCAGTCGACCATGATCGCCACGGCCGCGGACGGGCCCTGTCCCGGCGTGTAGAGGTGGGGTGCGGCCACGGCGCTGCCGACCGTGCCGCCGCCGGTGGCGGTCACCGTGACGATGGCGTTGACCTCGCGACCGCCCTCCGGCAGGTACTCGTTCTGGTACACGTCCATCGAGAACTGCGGCACGTTCGACTTCGAGAAATTGGCCATGCCTACTCAAATCCCCCTTGAAAACCTCACAGTTGTGAGGTGATTCCTGGAAGTGGACCGGTCCCCTCCGGTCCGTCGAGACCGTCCCCGTACGCGGCCTCAGGCCGATCCTGCCCCCTGAGGCACGGCCGGGAACGGGACGACGGCCACTGTTACGTTGTCGTGGCCCCCGCCGTCCAGGGCATGGCCCACCAGTACGCGGGCGCTGTGCAGCGGACGGGTCGCGGCGTCCGGCGGGACGACCTCGGCCATCTCCTCCGCCGCCTCGGCGTAGTTCCACAGTCCGTCCGTGCACACCACCACCACGCCCGGCCGGTCCGGCTTGAAGGAAGCGGTGTGCGGCTCCAGTTCGTAGGCGTCCGCGCCGAGCCAGCCCGTGATCGCGTGGGCACGCTCGTCGGCGTACGCCTCGGCCTCGCTCATCAGGCCCGCGGAGACCATCTGCGCCGCCCACGAGTCGTCCTCGGTGAGCCGGGCCGGGGGCGAGGTGCGGTCCACCGGGATCCAGTAGACGCGGCTGTCGCCGACCCAGCCCACGACCAGCAGCCCGGGGGTCACGATCGCGCCGACGATCGTGCACGCCGGCGCGTTCTGGTGCGGGCTGTGCTCACGGGCGGTGGCGGGCTCGTCGGCCAGGGCGTTGACCGCGTGCGAGGCGGCCACGATCGCGTCGTGCATGGCCTGCTGCGGGTGGGTGCCGCGCGGCAGGGCGGTCAGCAGCGACTCGTTCGCGGCCCGTCCGGCGGCGAACGAGGCGTCGTCGGGGCGGGTCGCCGAGGAGACGCCGTCGCAGACCACGGCCACGGACGCGGGGGAGCCGTCCGGGAGGGTGGTCAGGCCGATGCCGAACGCGTCCTCGTTGCGGTGGTGGCGCAGACCGCGGTCGCTGACCGCGGCGATCGGTCCGGCCTCCTGCTCCATGTGGTCGCGCTCGCGGGGCTGGGCGTGCCCGCAGTTCTCACAGTAGCCGTCGCTGTCGACGCGGCCCGCGCGGCAGGCCACGCAGAGCTTGATGGGTGCGGAGAGGTCGGCGATGCGCGGGTCCGGTGCCTGGAGCGGGTACTCGTCGGGCTCCGGCGGCCGGTCGAAGCGCACCCCGGAGGCCGGGGAGACCGGCGAACCCGTGGGCTGCTCCGGCGGCAGCGGGGAGTCGCTCGAGTCCGTCCCGGGCAGGTCCGCCGAGCGGTGCGTCGCCGCCGGGGTGTCGGCGCTGTCCGGCTCCGCGGCGAGCGGCCAGGCCTCACCGCCGTCGCCGTCGGGCGAGGGCGGCTCCGAGCCGTTCAGGGCGATCGTCGGGTGGTCGTCCGGCGGTGCGGGGACCGCGGACAGGTCGTATCCGCACGCGCCGCAGAAACGGTCGTCCGACTCGAGCGGCCACTCGCAGCTCGGGCAGTTCGACAGGGCGGCCTGCTGGGGCATCTGCGACATCAACTACACCCACGTCCGGGGGCGGTAACGGTTGGCACGTTCCACCAGGTCGATCCTCTCCTCGCCGCCGGGCGCCAGCCGGGCCAGCGTGCGGTACGAACGCTCCAGGCCGAAGCGGAGGCCCCGCTCGTCCAGATCGCTGCCGAGTAGCGCCCGTTGCGGGACGGGCGCGGAACTCTGGCCTCCGGAGAGTATCCAGTCCAGCGCGCAGCCGAGGACCTCGGCCGACAACTGCTCCCGGCGCGCCGGGTCCAGACCGTAGGCGTCCAGCGCCTCGACCTGCCGCGCGGCGGCGGTCAGGTCGTCCAGGAACGCCACGTCACCTGCGGTCGCCGTACGCCCGCGCAACCGCGCCCGCACGGCGGCCACCCGCGCGGCCGTGTAGTGGATCGACGACTCCGGAACCGACTCCAGCGTCCGTACGGCGCTCGGCCGGTCCCCGGTGGCGAGCTGGACGCGGGCCAGGCCGAAGGCGGCGCTGACGTAGCTCGGGTCGGTCGCCCACACCAGGTGGTAGTACTCGGCCGCGTTGTCCAACTGGCCCAGCACCTCGGCGCACAGGCCGAGCGCCAGCTTGGGCGCGGGCTCACCCGGGAACGCGTCGTAGATCGCGTCGAAGGCGAGCGCGGCGCCCTCGTGGTCGCCCGTCACCAGCGCGGCGACGCCCCGGTACCAGACGACGCGCCAGTCGTCGGGCCGCTCCTCCTCCAGGTTGAGCAGGGCCTCCAGCGCGGTGTACGAGTCGCCGTTCTCCAGCCAGGCGCGGATCTGCCGCAGCCGTGTCTCGATCGACGGCGAGGGCGCGGCGGCCAGCGCGCCGAGCAGCTCGGCCGGCGCGGTCGTCATCAGGCCCGCGAGGAAACCGGCGTTCGGGTCGGAGGGGTCGACGCGGGGGACCGGCAGGGCGAGGGCCGCGGCGGGGGAGTCGACGGACTTGACGATCGACGGGGAGCCGTCGGGCGAGGAGGCCAGCCGGGGCTGCTGCTTGGCCTTCGGCAGCGCACGGGTCCCGAGCAGCGACACGTCCCCCTGCAGTTTGGGGAACAACTCCGTGTCGGTGACTCTGAGTTCGGGTCCGAACTGGGTCGACAGCGCGGGCCGCGCCCGCCCCGACTGCAGGGAGACGACCTCGCGCAGCACGCCCGTCAGCTGCTCCGCCATCTCCTGCGCGGAGGCGAACCGGCGGGCCGCGTCGGGGTCGGTGGCGCGGACCAGCAGGCGGTAGAAGGACTCGTAGGTGCGGAAGACCTCGATGTTGTCCGGGTCGGGCAGCGAGTCCACGAAGACGTTCGTGTAGCCCTGGAAGTCGAAGGTCAGGACCGCGAGCGTACGGGCGACCGTGTAGAGGTCGGACGCCACCGACGGGCCGACCTCGGCGACCTCGGGCGCCTGGTAGCCCACCGTGCCGTAGATCGCCGACTCCTCGTCGTCCATCCGGCGCACAGCGCCCATGTCGATGAGCTTGAGCTGGTCCTCGGTCTGGATGGCGTTGTCGACCTTGAAGTCGCAGTACAGCAGGTTGCGGCTGTGCAGATGGCCGAGCGCCTCCAGCGCCTCGATGCCGTACGCGCACGCCTGCTCCACCGGCAGCGGATCCCGCTTGCCCGCGGACGTACGGCGCGAATTGGCGATCTCCTTCAACGACTTGCCGCCGACGTACTCCATGACGATGTAGCCGTCCAGGGAGCCGGTGCGCTGGTCGAGGTGCTCGACGAAGTTGTAGATCCGCACGATGTTGGAGTGCTCGATCTCGGCCAGGAAGCGCCGCTCGGAGATCGCCGCCGCCATCGCGTCCTGGTCGCCGGTGTCGAGCAGGCCCTTGAGGACCACCCACCGGTCGGAGACCGCCTTGTCGACAGCGAGGTAGACCCAGCCGAGCCCGCCGTGCGCCAGACAGCCCACGACCTCGTACTGGCCGTGCACCACGTCGCCCGTCTTCAGCTTGGGCACGAAGGAGTACGGGTGGCCGCACTTGGTGCAGAAGCCCTCCGTACGGCCCGGCCGCTCACCGCGCGCCCGGCCGACCGGAGCCCCGCAGTCGGAGCGCGAGCAGAACCGCTTGCGCTCGGGGACCTCCGGATTGTCCAGGACCATCGCGCGCGGGTCGGGCCGCGGCACGTCCGGCACCAGCACCAGGCCCACGCCCAGCCGGCCGCGGCCGCTGGTGTTGGTGCTGGAACCGGAGCTGCGCACCGACACGGAACGGCTGGAGGAACGGCCGGACAGGGACCGGGAGAGCCGCCCGGAGACCGAGCGCCGCGACTTCGACGACTGCGAGGACGTACGCGAGCTGCTGCGGCTGCTGGACCGCGAACTGCCGCTGCCCCGCGAGCCCTTGCCGCCGCCCGTGATGCCGGTGGCCGGCGAGCTCAGCATGCCTCCCCCGGAGGGGGGACCCCCGGCCGAGACGACCGGTGCGAGGCCGCAGGTGTCGCAGTACAGCTCACCGCCGCCCATGTCCTCGTAACTGCCCTCGCAGCCCGGCCGCTGGCACTGCTGCTGTGCCTGGCTCATGACGTCACAGCACCCCCTTCGTCACTCACGCTCCCGGCCCCCTGCGGTCCACGGGTCCGCTCTGACCCGGCACCCGCGGGGTGCTCAGCGCTTCGGCGGCCGCGTGCTGATAGCGCAGCACGGCCTGTTCGGCGACGCGCAGGTCGCAGGGCGCGCTCCACAGCATGCGGCGCGCCGCGTCGTACCTCTCGATCAGGAACGGGTCCTCGGCGAGCCCGTGCCGGGCCACCTTCGCCTTGTACGCGTCGAGGCGGCCGCGCAGCTCCGCGCGGACCGCGAGCGGCGCGGTCACCGCGGTCAGCGACTCGCGGGCGCGCAGCAGTTCGTCCTCCGCCTTCTCCTCCAGGGACTCCAGGAGCGGGGAGAGCCGGTGCCACTGCGCGTGCCTGCGGTAGTCGGCGGCCGTCGCCAGCTGCTCCTGGAGCTGGGTCGGCGGACCGCTGACGACCGGCACCTCCGTGGCGGCGATCTTCGCGAGGACCTCCCCGCGCGCGGTGCGCGCCTCGGCGAGCGTGCGGTCCGCCCGGCTGAGCACGTCCCGCAGCCGCACCAGCCGCTGCTCGGCGTCCTGCCGGACGGTGAGCACGGCGTCGATCTCCCGGCGCACGTCCTCCAGGGCACGCGCCTCACGGTCGTAGACGGTGGTGTCCGGACGGCCGCCGCCGGGCGCCGAACTCCCTTGCGCGGGCAGCCAGTACGCGAGCGGGTCGGAGATCACCTGCTCGCGCAGGGAGGTCAGGGTACGCGTGATGCGCTCGAGGTCGTCGCCGGCCGGGTGCTCCCCGGGGCGCACGCCGACGGAGTGGGCGAGCTTACGGGTGCGCTGGAGCTCCGCGGCCAGTAGATCGATCCTCGCGGGCAGCGCCGACCAGACCGCGTCGGCGGTGACGACCATGTCCAGGCTCGTCGCGTACAGCTCGTTCATCACGTCGACCAGGGCGGCCAGCGAGAACCGCCGGCTGAGCTTGCCGGAACCGCCGTGCAGGGTCGGCGCGTTCGCCGTGACCGTGGCGGAGCCCGCGACGGTCACGGCATCGCCGCGCAGCAGTTCGGTCAGTTCCACGAGGTCCTCGTGGCTGGACCAGCGGCGCCGGGAGCGGATGTTCCGGGCGGAGCGCAACGCGTCGGTGTAGGCGTCGAAGTAGGTCCACAGCAGCGTGATCGACGCGTCCGCGGCAGCCCAGCGCTCCTCGGTGACGCCGGTGAGCTCCGCGCCCTCGAGGAGTCTGCGGCCCGCGTGGTCCTGCAGGGCGAGGAGCGAGGTCTCGATCGCCTCGTGCTCCGCGCCGAGCCGCGCCAGCGCACGGTCCACCTCGTCCCGGTCCATCACCGGCCCGGCGGGGTCCGTGACGCCCATCGATCACCTCTCGCTGCTGTCGTGTGCCGTCGTGTGGTCCGTGCCGTCCGGTCTGTGAAGTCCCTCTGATGATCGGTCACTTGTAGTGGGCGGCGGGAGGGGTCGCCGACGTCGACTTCTTGTCGCCCTGGTCCATGGTGGGGTGCAGCCACTTCGCGTACGAGGCGGCCCATCCACCGTTCTTGATGTAGTTCTGCAACGTCCGGTTGACCTGGCGTACCAGATCGTCGGAACCCCGTTTCATCGCCACGCCGTAGTACTCGTCGGTGAACAGACCGCCCTTCAGTTCGACCGTGGGGTCCTGCGCGGCCTGGCTCGCGGCGAGCGCGCCGTCGGTGACCACCGCGTCGACCTCGCCGAGCTGCAACTTCACCAGGCAGTCGAGCTGGTTGGGGACGACGGTGCTGATGTCGGTGGAGGCGGGGATCTTGCGGCCCTTGTCCGCCCGCAGGCTGTCGAGCGCGGTGGACCCCTCGGCCGAGCAGACCTTCCTCTTGGCGAGACTGCCGTCGTAACCGGTGATCGTCGAGGTCTTGGGTGCGAGGACCTGCTGGCCGGTCCTGAAGTACGGCGCGGAGAAGGCGACGTCCTTCAGGCGGTCGCAGTTGATCGTCATGGTGCGCACCACCATGTCGACCTCACCGCTCTGGATCGCCGGAACGCGCTGGTTGGTGGGGATGGCCTTGAAGGAGACCGCGTTCGGATCGCCGAGGAGGTCCTTGGCGATCTGGTGGACGAGGTCGATGTCGAAGCCCTCCAGCGCGCCGGAGGTGTTGTTCGGGTTGAGGTAGCCCCAGCGGTAGCTGTTGGTGTCGACGCCGACGATCAGCCGCCGGTCCTTGCGGGCCTTGATCTTGTCGACGACGTCCGTGCCGCCGCCGGACGGCGACAGGCTCTGGTCCTGCGGGGCCACGCCGTTGTCGCACTTCGTGTCCGCCCTGGCCTGGGTGCCGTGGGCGAGGCGCTGGCCGCCGCTGTCCGGGGTGCCGCTCGACTGGGTGCGGGGCAGCAGCAGGACGAAGGCCAGGGCCAGCACGCAGACGGCCGCCATCGCGCCGACCCCGCCCCAGCCCCGCAGCCCGGCTCGCAGACGTCGGGCCAGACGGTGTGCATCCATCTTCACGCCCCCTCTCACCGGTACTCCGACAGCCTGCGCCCGATGCCCAGCACCGCGCCGACCGCGCCCAGCACGGCCAGGACCGCGGCGCCGTACGGCAGTCCGGTCAACGCGTCCTTGCCGTTGCCCGCGGCCTGCTTGAACTCCGCCTGCTCGTGCAGGAGCGCCGTCTGCAGGGCCTTGTCCACGTTGTCGAAGCACACGCTCGTCGGATCCTTGCCGACGCCGATGACCTTGTCACGCGCCTGCTGGTACTCGCCCTTGTCGTTCAGGCCCTGGGCGACGCCGTGCCGGTCCTTCCACGCCTGCATGAAGCTGTTGGCGTCCTTCACCGGCTTCTTGCCCGCCGAGTCGTCCGCGAGGCCGTCGGCCTTGGTCAGCGACTTGGCCAGTCGGCCGATCTGGTCGTCGTAGCCGAACGCGTAGGCGTCCACGGGCTTGCCGCTCACGTCCTTGGTGTCCGCGCCGCGGCGGATCAGGCTGAGGTTCTCGTCGCTGCGGGCGGTCAGGGACGCGATGCGGGCGTCGTGCAGGACGTTGAGCGAGCGGACGCCGTGGTCGTAGGAGTCGTTCAGCCCGGAGCGGGCGACGGTGTGGCCGACGACCAGCCAGAGCAGCACCACCGCGGAGGCGGCCGAGGCGGTGACCAGGCCGTGGTTCAGCACCCGGTTGGTGCGCAGGTAGTTGCGGCGCTGGGCCCAGGCCAGACCGCCGAGCGCGAGGAGGCCGAGGCCGATCGCGGCCCACGGGAACGACTTCGCGTCGGCGTAGTCGGACTGGAGCCGCTGGTTCTCCTTCTGGTAGAGGTTCTCGGCCTTGGGCAGCATCTGCTGCTGCATCTGCTCGTTCGCCGCCCGCAGGTAGGCGCTGCCCACCGGGTAGCCCTGGCGGTTGTTGGCCCGGGCCGTCTCGATCAGGCCCTTGTACTGCGGGAGCAGGGTGTTGAGGTCCTCGATGGTCTTCGCCGAGTCGGACCCCGCCTTGGAGTTGGAGGCGGCGGTGACGAGCTTCTGCGCGGCGGTGCGGATGTCGTCCTCGTACCGCTTGCGCATGGCCGGCTTCTCCTGCGGGCCCGCGAGATAGCCGCTGGCCGCCGCCGTGTTGGCGTCGGCGAGGGAGCGGTAGATGTCGGCCGCGTCGGAGCTGAGCGGCTGGCTGCTGGTGAGCACGTCGTCGGCGGCCGTCGCGCGGTCGGTCATCTGCCAGGCGGTGACCGCGCCGAACGCGACGACGAGGAGGGCGACGAGCGCGCCGATGATGCGCAGCCGGCCGGGCTCCGTCGTCGCCGCTTCACGCAGCCGGTCGGCGCCTTCGGCGAAGGCCGTGCGGCGCGTGGCGGCGGGTGCGGGTGCGGGTGCGGGGGCGGGCGTGACGGCGGGGCCCGGGGGCGGCGGGGCAGCGGGCTGCCCCTGCTGCGGCGGTACGGCCGGCATCGTGGGCACGCCGGATCCCGGTGGCGCCGCACTGCTCTTCGGCGGGTGTGTCACTTCGACCTCCCCCATGGTCATCCGTCGCCGCAAGTATCCCTGGCGGGTGCTGCCGGCGGCAGGGCAGGGTTCCGCATCACCCTGCCCATGAATACGCCTGGGGAATCAGTTCGGTTCCGGTCCGGGGCCGGTGCCCCGGACCCTTGCTGCGGCCCGGCTGATTATGGCTGGCCGGAGCTCAGGATTCGAAGTGGGCGCGCACCCTTTCGTGCACCTCCGTCCCCGCGTCCACCCGGTCCAGGCCCAGCAGCGCGGCGCCCAGCACCGGACTCGCCGTCACCACCCGTGGCACCGCCTTCGGTGCCCGCACCGCCAGCAACTCGCGGATTTCGTCGCCGAGTTGGGGATGCTGGGCGGCCAGGACGCCGCCGCCGAGCAGGACCGGGGTCTCCTCCTCCAGCAGGTCCAGGCGGGTCAGGGCCACCGTCGCCATCGTGACCACCTCGTCGGCGAGCCGGTCGACGATCGCGCGGGCGATCGGGTCGCCGTCCGCCGCCGTCGCGAAGAGCACCGGCGTCAGTTCGTGGCGGCGGTCGTGCGGCACCTGCTCCAGGTGCAGCGCCTCGATCAGCGCGAGCATCGTGGGCAGGCCGAAGTGGGCCGGGAGCGTGCGGGCCAGCTCCGTGGGCCCGCCGCGGCCGTCCTCCGCGCGCGCGGCGAACCACAGGGCCTCCTCCGCCAGGCCCCACCCGCCGCCCCAGTCACCGGAGATGCGTCCTATCGCGGGGAAGCGTGCGGTGCGGCCGTCGGGGCGCATACCGACGCAGTTGATGCCGGCGCCGCAGACGACGGCCACGCCGCGCGGCTCGGTGATGCCCGCGCGCAGGATGGCGAAGGTGTCGTTGCGGACCTGCACGGCCGTGCCCCACGCGCGTGCGTGCAGCGCGGCCGCCAGCTGTTCCTCCTCGACGGGGAAGTCGGCGTTGGCCAGGCATGCGGAGACCTGGTCCACGGAGGTCACCCCCGCCGCGGCGAACGCGGTGCCCACCGCCTCGGCGAGGGCGTCCACGGCCGCCTCCACACCCACCACCGGCGGCCGGAACCCGCCGCCGCGGGCGGTGGCGAGGACGCTTCCGTCGGCCGCCACGACCGCGACGTCGGTCTTGCTGTTGCCCGCGTCGACGGCGAGGACACGTGCGGTCATGCCCACGCGAGATGCTCCCGGTTGTGTGCGATCAGCTGGTCGGTCAGGGCGTCCGCGTACGCGTACTGCCCGATGAGGGGGTGGGCGAGCAGGGCGCGGAAGACCCGGTCGCGGCCGCCGCGCAGCGCCGCCTCCAGGGCCAGGTCCTCGTACGCGGTCACGTTCGCCATCAGGCCCGCGTACAGCGGGTCGACGGCGGGCACCGCGAGCGGGAGCGCTCCCTTCGAACCCACGGCGGCCTGGACCTCGATCACCGCGTCGTCGGGCAGGAAGGGCAGCGTGCCCCGGTTGTAGGTGTTGACCACCTGGTACGGGCTGCCGCCCCCGCCCAGCAGCGCGGCCGCCAGGTCCACGGCCGCCTCCGAGTAGTAGGCGCCACCCCGCTTGGCGAGCAGCTCCGGCTTCTCGTCGAGGGCCGGGTCGCCGTACATCTTCAGCAACTGCCGTTCCATCTCCGCGACTTCGGCGGCCCGGGAGGGCTTGGTGCGCAGCTCCCGTACGACCTCGTCGTGGGCGTAGAAGTAGCGCAGGTAGTACGACGGGACCACGCCCAGGCGGTCGAGCAGGGTCCGGGGCAGCCGCAGGTCGCCGGCGATGGTGTCGCCGTGCTCGGCCAGCAGCTTGGGCAGCACGTTCTCGCCCTCGGGACCCTCCAGGCGTACGCCGGTCTCCCAGGTGAGGTGGTTGAGGCCGACGTGGTCGAGGTGCACGTCGGAGGGCGCGACGCCCAGCATGCCCGCGAACTTCCGCTGGAAGCCGATCGCCACGTTGCACAGGCCGACCGCCTTGTGGCCGGCCTGGAGCAGGGCGCGGGTGACGATGCCGACCGGGTTGGTGAAGTCGATGATCCAGGCGTCCGGGTTGGCGCGGTGGACGCGTTCGGCGATGTCCAGGACCACCGGGACCGTGCGCAGCGCCTTGGCGAGGCCCCCCGCGCCGGTCGTCTCCTGGCCGACGCAGCCGCACTCCAGCGGCCAGGTCTCGTCCTGCTCGCGGGCCGCCTGCCCGCCGACGCGGAGCTGGAGCAGCACGGCGTCGGCGCCGTCGGCGCCCGCCTCCAGGTCGGAGGTGGTGACGATACGGCCGCTGTGGCCCCGCTTGGCGAAGATGCGCCTGGCGAGGCCGCCGACCAGCTCCAGGCGCTCGGCGGCCGGGTCGACCAGCACCAGCTCCTCGATGGGCAGGGTGTCGCTGAGCCGCGCGAAACCGTCGATGAGTTCGGGGGTGTAGGTCGAGCCTCCGCCGACCACGGTGAGTTTCATACGTGGTTAACCCTTCACTCCGGTGAGCGTGACGCCTTCGACGAACGCCTTCTGGGCGAAGAAGAACACGAGGATCACGGGGGCCATGACCAGCACGGTCGCGGCCATGGTGAGGTTCCAGTCGGTGTGGTGCGCGCCCTTGAACGACTCCAGGCCGTAGGACAGGGTCCAGGCACCGGGGTTCTCCGACGCGTAGATCTGCGGGCCGAAGTAGTCGTTCCAGGCGTAGAAGAACTGGAACAGGGCCACTGCCGCGATGCCCGGCTTCGCCATCGGCAGGACGACCTTCAGCAGGGTGCGCAGCTCGCTGCAGCCGTCCACCTTCGCCGCGTCCAGGTACTCGTTCGGAATGGTCATCAGGAACTGGCGCAGCAGGAAGATGGAGAACGCGTCGCCGAACGCCATCGGGATGATCAGCGGCCACAGCGTGCCGGACAGGTCCAGCTGCTTCGCCCAGAACAGGTACATCGGGATGATGACCACCTGGGGCGGCAGCATCATCATCGAGATCACCAGCATGAGCGACAGACTGCGGCCGCGGAAGCGGAACTTGGCGAGCGCGTACGCCACCGGGATCGAGGAGGCGACGGTCAGGACCGTGCCCAGCCCGGCGTAGATCAGCGTGTTCTTCCACCAGGTCAGAAAGCCCGGGGTGTCGAAGACCTTCTTGTAGTTGGACCACTCCCAGGTGTGCGGGATCAGGTCCCGGCTGAGCGCCTGGGTGTCGCTCATCAGCGAGGTCAGGAGCACGAACACGAAGGGGAGGACGAAGAAGAGCGCGGCGGCGACGCCGAGCGAGTGGATCGCTATCCACTCCAGCATCGTCCGGCGCCGGGCCGTGCGCTCCGCGGGCGAGACCGGTGCCTTCAACTGCACCGGTTTGTCCAGGACTTGGGCCATGGTCAGTCACCTGCCAGGTTGAGACCGCCCCGGCGCCGCATCAGGAACGCGGTGAACACCATGGACAGGGCGAACAGGACCAGGGCGACGACGCACGCGGAGCCGTAGTCGAAGCGCTGGAAGCCGAGGTTGTAGACGAGCTGGGGGAGGGTCAGGGTCGACTTCTCCGGGTAGCCGGGCTCGAACTGGGTGCCCGCCCCCTGGATCACGCCGGAGGCGACCTTCCCGGCGATGAG
Source organism: Streptomyces sp. NPDC048419 (assembly GCF_043200415.1). NCBI lineage: Bacteria > Bacillati > Actinomycetota > Actinomycetes > Kitasatosporales > Streptomycetaceae > Streptomyces > Streptomyces sp. NPDC048419. The sequence goes on from NZ_JBICXT010000002.1 coordinate 502,060, forward strand.
CGGCTGTGTGTAGTACTGCATCGTCTGGATCACGCCGGTGACGACGGCGAACATGACGATCGGCGAGATGTTCGGCAGCGTCACGTACCGGAACCGCTGCCAGGCGGAGGCGCCGTCCAACTCGGCCGCCTCGTACTGCTCCTGGGGCACGTCGAGCAGGGCGGCCATGAAGATGACCATCAGGTCGCCGATGCCCCACAGGGCGAGCAGGGTGAGGGCCGGCTTGGACCAGCTGGGGTCGTTGAACCAGCCGGGGGCCGGGATGCCGACCTTCTCCAGGATCGAGTTGACCGGGCCCGTGCCGGGGTTGAGCAGGAAGGCGAAGGCCATCGTCGCGGCCACCGGCGGGGCCAGGTAGGGCAGGTAGAACAGGGTGCGGAAGACGCCCGTGCCCGTCTTGATCTTGGTGATCAGCAGGCCGACGCCGAGGCCGAAGACGACCCTCAGCGTCACCATCACCAGCACCAGCCAGAGGGTGTTGCGCAGGGCCGGCCAGAAGAAGGGGTAGTGCTCGAAGACGTACGTCCAGTTCTTCGTCCCGCTCCACGTCGGCGGCTTGAAGCCGTCGTAGTGCATGAAGGAGAAGTAGACCGTGGAGATCAGCGGATACGCGAAGAAGACCGCGAAGCCGATCAGCCAGGGCGACATGAAGGCGAGGGTGCGCAGCGCCGACCTGCGGCGCTTCGACGCCAGGGTGATCGTGGTCATTACTTCGCCTGCGCGATGTCCGTGTCGATCTGCGCGGCCGTCTTCTTCAGGCCGGCCTTGAGGTCGGTGACCTTTCCGCTCTCGTAGTCGTACCCGAAGTTCTGGATCGTCGTCAGGTACACGCCGCCGTTGATGGAGGCGGGAGACGTCGTGGAGTTCGGGTTCGCGGCGATGTCCAGGAACGTCTTGAAGCGCGGGTCGTACTTCAGCTTCGGCGACTTCAGGGCGGTGAGCGTCGAGGGGACGTTGTGGATGGCGTTGGAGAAGTTCACCACCGCGTCCGTGTCCGTGGTCATGTACTTCACCAGTTCCCACGCCGCGTTCTGCTTGTGGCTGGTGGCGGCGATGCCGGTGATGGTGCCGGTGATGTAGCCCTTGCCGTACTGGCTCGCCTGGTCGTCGGGGACGGGCAGCGGGGCCACGCCGATGTCGAACTTGGGCTTGGCGTCCAGGGCCATTCCCAGGCGCCACTCTCCGTCGAGCTGCATGGCCACCTGGCCGGTGTGGAAGGGGTGCTTGACGCCCCATTCGTCGCCGAGCTTGGAGCGGTAGGTCTCCAGCTTCCTGAAGCCGCCGAGGTCGTCGACGAGCTTCTTCTGGAGCGTGAACCCGGCCTGGAAGGCGGGGTCCGTGGCGAGCTCGGACTTGCCCGACTTGTCGAAGTACGTCGGCGAGAACTGCCCGAAGTAGTGCTCGGTGGTGGTCTCCCAGCCGTGGTAGTTCGGCATGAAGCCGAGCTGCTTGTAGCTGTCGCCCTGGGCGATGGTCAGCTTCTTCGCGTCGGTCTCGAACTCGGACCAGGTCTTCGGCGGGGCCTTGATGCCCGCCTTCGCGAAGGCCGTCTTGTTGTAGTAGAGCCCGTAGGCGTCGCCCAGCAGCGGTGCGGTGCAGCGGTTGCCGTCGAACTGCGTGTACTCGTTCATCGCCTTCGGGAACGTCGTCTCCGGGTCGATTCCCGCCTTCTTGAAGAAGGGGTTGAGGTCGACCAGGGCGCCCGAGGAGCAGAACTTGCCCACGTTGTTGGTGGTGAAGGAGGAGATGACGTCCGGGGCCTTGCCGCCGCCGGTGCGCAGGGCCTGGTTGATCTTGTCGTCGGTCATGTTGGCGACGACGTTCACATGGATGTTGGGGTGTGCCTTCTCGAAGCCGGCGATCAGGGAGTTGACGGCCTTCACCTCGTTCGGCGCGCTCCAGGCGTGCCAGAAGTTGATGGTCGTCTGCTTCGAGGCGTCGTCGTCGGCACCGGAGGAGGACTGACCGGTACAGGCGGTGGCGAGGAGGGCGAGGGAGGCGGACGCGGCCAGGGCGACGACCGCCTTCCGGGACGCTCCGGGTGCGACTTTCCAGGACTTTCCGGGCATGGCAAGGTCTCCCAGGTGCGGGACGGGGTGGGTGAGAGGGGAGGCGCGGGGTGAGGCCGAAGGGGCAGAGGTTCAGCGGGAGGTGTCGAAGACCTCGTCGCGGGTGGCCGCGAGCGCGCTCTCCAACGCGCCCCGCAGCACGGGATGTTCGGGTACGCCGCCGACCACGAGCCGGGGCCGGGAGGCCGCCAGCTCCTCCAGCTCGGCCTGGACGAGGGCGCGCAGCACCTCGCCGCCCATGGTGAGGGCGCTGCCGCTGAGGACGACGAGTTCGGGGTCGAGGACGGAGACGAGTGAGGCGAGACCGGTGGCGAGGCGCGTGGCGTAGGTCTGGAGCAGCTGCCGGTGCGGGCCGTCGTCGGACTCGGCGGCGCGGGCGACGAGAGCGGCGGCGGACTCGGCGTACGGTCCGGCCGGGATGTCCTCGATGCCCAGGCTGCGGGCCAGCTTCGGGATGGCCTGCGAGCCCGCCAGCTCCTGGTAGCCGCCGCTGTTGGCCTTGGTCACCTGGCGGACCAGGGGGACGCCCGGCACCGGCAGGAAGCCGACCTCGCCGGCGCCGCCGGTCCAGCCGCGGTGCAGCCGCCCGCCGAGGACGAGGGCGGCACCGAGGCCCCCCTCGTTCCACAGCAGCACGAAGTCCTCGTGCCCGCGGGCCGCGCCGAGTCGCTGCTCGGCGACGGCGGCGAGGTTGACGTCGTTCTCGTACTCGACCGGCATCGGCAGCGCGGCGGCGACTTCGTCGAGCAGGCTCGGGGTGTGCCAGCCGGGCAGGTGCGAGGCGTAGCGCAGGCGCCCGGTGTTCGGGTCGAAGGCGCCGGGGGTGCCGATGACGATGCGGTGGACGTCGTCCCGGGCGAGGCCCGCGGCCTTCACGGCGCCGTCGAGCGCGTCGGTGACCTGCCGGACGACGGGCTGGGCGGGCCGCCGGCCCGGGGTGTGCAGTTCGTAGGAGCCCACCGTGCGGCCGGTGACGTCGGCGACGGCGGCCAGGATGCGCTCCGGGGTGACGTCGAGCCCGGCGGCGTGGGCGGCGGCCGGATTGACCTCGTACAGCTGGGCGTTGGGGCCGGGCCGGCCCTCGGTGGTGCCGGTGGCGAGGACGAGGCCGGCCGCCTCCAGACGGGCGAGCAGCTGGGAGGCGGTCGGCTTGGACAGGCCCGTGAGCTTGCCGATCCGGGTGCGGGACAGCGGGCCGTGCTCCAGGAGGAGGTCGAGCGCGGCGCGGTCGTTCATGGCGCGCAGGACGCGCGGGGTGCCCGGCGTGCCGGCCGTTCCTGCCATGGGGGCGCCACCTGCCTTTCGACTGCCCGAAGCTTCTCATTGATCACTGTTAGGAAAGTTTCCTATTGGCTGGAAAGGAACGTAAGCCCAGGGCGAAGGGGGCGTCAATAGAAACCGCCCCCGAGGCAACAGACTCGTTACCTCGGGGGCGGTGGTGGTGCCGGCGGGCCGGTGGCCGCTACTTCGTCGGGGGCCGCTGCTGCACGATCGGGGACGCCGCCGCGGCCTGCGGGGACTCGCTGTTGGCGAACACCGAAGGGGCCGCGACCGCGGCCGTCGGGTCGGGTATCTCCTCCTCCGGCGGGGCCGTCGCGCCGCCCACGATGCGGATGTGCGCCGCGTCGAAGGCGCGCTTGATGCGCCAGCGCAGCTCGCGCTCCACGGTGAGGGACTTGCCGGGCATCGTCTTCGCGGAGACGTGGATCACCATCGAGTCCAGCAGCACGCTGTCCAGGCCGAGGACCTCGATCGGGCTCCACAGGAGCTCGTTCCAGGGCTCCTCCGCGCTCATCTTCTCGGTGACCTCGTCGAGTACGGCCTTGGCCCTGTCCAGGTCCTCGGACGCCTTCACGGTCACGTCGACGCCGGCCGTGGCCCAGCCCTGGGAGAGGTTTCCGATGCGCTTGACCTCGCCGTTGCGGACGTACCAGATCTCTCCGCCGGCGCCGCGCAGCTTGGTCACGCGCAGGCCGACCTCGATCACCTCGCCGGAGGCGACGCCCGCGTCGATGGAGTCACCGACGCCGTACTGGTCCTCGAGGATCATGAAGACGCCGGAGAGGAAGTCCGTGACGAGGTTGCGGGCGCCGAAGCCGATCGCCACGCCCGCGACGCCGGCCGAGGCCAGCAGCGGTGCGAGGTTGATCTGGAACGTGCCGAGGATCATCAGCGCCGCGGTGCCGAGGATCAGGAAGGAAGCGACCGAGCGCAGCACGGAGCCGATCGCCTGCGAGCGCTGGCGGCGGCGCTCGTTGTTGACCAGCAGCCCGCCGAGCGCGGTGCCTTCCGCGGCCTGGGCGGTGCGGGTCATGCGGTCGATCAGCTTGGTGATCGACCGCTGCACGATCACGCGCAGCACGATCGCGATCACCGCGATCAGCAGGACTCTCAGCCCGATCGCCAGCCACGTCGACCAGTTCTGCTCGACCCAGCTGGCCGCGTTGGTCGCGCCCTCCTGGGCGTCCTGGAGCGTGGGAACCGCCGGTGTCGTCGACTCCGAGGGGGTCGGTGACGGCGACGAACCGGCGGCCAGTAGGACGGCGGGCAAGGACACGGCGGGAACCTCCAGGTGCAACGATCCGCTCCACCGGCAGATGGTCAAGGTCACGAAAAGGTCACCGGCGGTGCGGGGGCACCACACTAGCGGGGCTTGGTGTGTGGATCCTTGCCATCTTCTGGGGAGAGATGGCGCTCACGTGGGGATGAACAGGTGGGATGAAGAGTTCGCCGTCCTGAGGATGAACGAGATGTGGTCGAAAACACTCCCAGCCCGTTACCGGGACATGGTGGCGCTTCCACCAGGCCAGAGGAGAGACTGACTGCAGATCGTCCCGGCGCGAGCCACGCGCCGCCGACGCACAAGGAGGCATCCGTGCCGCATGTCCTGGTCCTCAACGCGTCGTACGAGCCACTCGGCGTCGTACCGCTCCGCCGCGCGCTCGTCCTCGTCCTCGAGAACAAGGCAGTCTGCCTCGAGGAGTCCGGCGCCTTCATGCACAGCGCAACCGTCACAGTCCCCGCACCCAGCGTGGTCCGGCTCAAGCGATTCGTCCGGGTTCCCTATCGGGGGCCCGTTCCTCTCACCCGGCGGGCGCTCTTCGCACGCGACGGGGGCCGGTGCATGTACTGCGGTGGCGTCGCAACCAGCGTCGACCATGTCATTCCGCGCAGCCGCGGGGGCAAGCACGTATGGGACAACGTGGTGGCGTCCTGCCGCCGCTGCAACCACGTGAAGGCCGACCGGCATCTCTTCGAGATCGGCTGGCGGCTGCGCCACAAACCCGCTCCGCCCACCGGTCTGGCCTGGCGCATCATCGGCACCGGTCATAGGGACCCGCGCTGGCTGCCCTACTTGCAGCCGTACGGCGCGGAAGACGCCATGGCCCGGATCGACGGCATTTCCGCCTGACGTCCGGGCCTTCGCACACCCGTGGCCCCCAGGACACGCGGCACCTGGCGCCCGGCCCCGGGGCACCCCTGTGTCCCCGGGGCCCGACGTCGTGCTGCGCGGCCGGCTCCGGGGCGCGCGAAGGGCCGCCCGCACAAAGATCCGAGCCTGAGGCGTCCGACCGGCGCAGAACGTCCGGCGCAGAATGTGATGAGAGGCACGATGTTCCGTCCCGTACGTCTGCCCTCGCGCGGACGGGGTAGGGCTGCGGTAACCGTCGCCGTACTCGACCTAAGGAGGCCCCAGTGGCCGCATCGGCACATCTTCTGCTCTCGGCCCTTTCCAAACGCGAGGAGTTCGCCGGCTACGAACCCCATCTGTGCGCCTTCAGCGCGGAGGGCACCTGCGTCGAGACCCCGCTGACCAGCGAACCTCCCCTGCCGGACGCCGAGCCCCTCACCAGCGAACCGCCGCTCGCCGACGCCACGCCCCTGACCAGTGAGGCGGTGGGCCTCGAGCCGGACACCACGAGGCCCTAGATGACAGCGCAGGGGCCGGCCGAACCGCCCTCCGAGGACCTGACCCGGCTCGCCGCACTGCACGGCGTCGCCACCTCCTACAGCCCTTCCCCGGACCGCACGGTCGCGGCCTCCGCCACCGCCGTCACCCTCGCCCTCGCCGCCCTCGGCGTCGACGCCTCCGTCCCCGAGGCCGTCCGCGCCGCGCTCGCCGCCCGCGAGCAGGAGCTGAGCGAGCGGCTGCTGCCTCCGACGGTGGTGATCTGGAGCGGCGCCACGTCACCCGCGCTCACGGACCTCCCGGCCGGCACCCGGCTGCACGTCGAGACCGAAGAGGGCGAGAGCCGTTTTTCGGTCGACGAACTCCCGCCCGGTGTCCACCGGTTGACGGCCACCGCACCCGACGGCCGTACTGCTGAGGTCCACCTGGTCGTCGCCCCGCCCCGGCTGCCCACGCCCACCGCCCGCTCGTACGGCCTGCTCGTCCAGCTCTACTCCCTGCTCTCGCAGCGGTCCTGGGGCATGGGCGACCTCGGTGACCTCGCCGAACTCGGTGCCTGGGCAGGACGCGCGCTCGGTGCGGGCTTCGTCCAGGTCAACCCGCTGCACGCGGGTGTGCCCGGCGCCCCCACCGACCCCTCGCCCTACCGCCCCTCCTCCCGCCGCTTCCCCGACCCGGTGCACCTGCGCGTCGAGGACGTCCCCGAGTACGCCTATGTGGAGGACCCCGAGCGGCTGCGGGCGCTGCCGGCCCGCGCGGCCGAACTGCGCGCCTCGGTCCTGGAGAAGGGCGCGCTGATCGACCGGGACGCGGTGTGGGAGCTCAAGCGCCAGGCGCTGGAGCTGATCCGCGAGGTGGAGCTGGGGCCCGGACGGCGCGCCGCCTACGTCGACTTCCTCGCCGAGCAGGGCGAGGCCCTGGAGGACCACGCCACCTGGTGCGCACTGGCCGAGGTGCACGGCTCCGACTGGAGCCGCTGGCCCCAGGCGCTGCGCGACCCCCGCTCGGCCGAAACGGCCCGGGCGCGCGGCGAGTTGATGGACCGTGTCGACTTCCACTGCCGTCTCGCCTGGCTCACCGACACCCAGCTCACCGAGGCCCAGCGGGCCGCGCGCGAGGCCGGGATGCCGATCGGGATCGTGCACGATCTCGCGGTCGGCGTGCACCCGCAGGGCGCCGACGCCTGGGCGCAGCAGGAGTACTTCGCGGCCGGGATGTCGGTCGGCGCCCCGCCGGACGCCTTCAACGCGCGCGGTCAGGACTGGGGCCTGCCGCCCTGGCGGCCGGACCGCCTCGCCGAGTCCGGCTACGCGCCCTACCGCCGCCTGCTGCGGGCCCTGTTCCGCTACGCGGGCGCCCTGCGCATCGACCACGTCATGGGCCTGTTCCGCCTCTGGTGGGTGCCACAGGGCCATCCGCCCACCGAGGGCACCTACGTCCGCTACGACGCCGAGGCCATGCTCGCGATCCTCGTGCTGGAGGCCTCGCGCGCCGGAGCGATCGTCATCGGCGAGGATCTGGGCACGGTCGAACCCGGCGTGCGCGAGAAGCTGCGCGAGCGCGGGGTGCTCGGCACCTCGGTCCTGTGGTTCGAGCGGGACTGGGACGGCGACGGCCGCCCGCTGCCGCCGGAGAGCTGGCGCGCCGACTGCCTCGCCACCGCCACCACCCACGACCTGCCGTCCACCGCGGCGCGCCTGACCGGCGAGCACGTGGAACTGCGCCACCGCCTGGACCTGCTGACCCGCCCGCTGGAGGAGGAGCGCGCGGAGGCGGCGGCCGACGCGGGGGAATGGCTGGCCCTGCTCGGCCTTCTCGGCCTGCTGCACGGCACGGGCGGTGGCCACGCCGTGTCGGAGGAGGAGGCGCAGATCCAGGCCGTGCACCGGTTCCTGCTGCGCACCCCGTCCCGCATGGTCGGCGTCTGGCTGCCCGACACGGTCGGCGACCGCCGCCCCCAGAACCTCCCGGGGACCTGGGACCAGTACCCGAACTGGCGGCTGCCGATCGCGGACGCCGAGGGCCGCCCGGTGACGCTGGAGGAACTGGCACGCTCACCCCGGCTGCACGCGCTGATGGAGGTGCTGCGGACGGCGCCGCGGGAGTAGCGGCGAGCAGGGCGCCGGCGGGCGCGGGGTCCCGTACGGCACCCCGGACGAGCGCCCCCGATCGGCGTTCGCTACTTTTGGGACCGTGGACAAGAAGAACGCCCTGCGCGCCGGCGCCCTGGCTGCCGGTACGACGCTGATGATGCTGCTCATGACGTCCCCCGCGCTCGCGCTGACCCGCGACGACGGCGACGATCCCGGCAAGGGCCTGAGCGTCATCGAGACGCTCGGCCTCTACGTGCTGATCCCGGTCGGCCTGTTCGCCGTGATCGCGGGCCTGGTCTTCGCCCTGGACAAGTCCAAGGACCGGGAGCCGAAGGCCAAGGCGAAGGCCTGATCCCCCTGCTTCAGAGGGCGTCGCCCCGCGCCGTGACGGCGGGGACGACGCCCTCGGTGTGTTCACGGGCGTCGGGCGCCGTCAGGGGCTCGGCGCCGTGAGATAACGCTGGAGCGTCGGCGCCAGCCACGCCACGATCTCCTCGCGGCCGAGCGACACGGTCGGCGGAAGCCGCAGCACATAGCGCGTGAGCGCCAGCCCCAGCAGCTGCGCGGCAGCGAGCCCGGCCCGCGCGGGGGCCTGTTCGGGATCGGGGCACACCGTGAAGGCGACCGGGACCAGCTGGTCCCGGAAGACGCCCTGCATCCGCTCCGCCCCGGCCCGGTTGGTCGCCCCGACCCGCAGCAGGGCCGTCAGCACCTCGTTCTCCTCCCACATGCCGAGGAAGTGCTCCACGAGCGCCCGGCCGACGTCCCGCCGGGGCAGCGCGGCCACGTCCGGCATCGACAGGTCGATGGAGACCGCCGCCGCGAACAGGCCCTCCTTGTTGCCGTAGTAGCGCATCACCATCGACGGATCGATGCCCGCGTCCTTGGCGATCGCGCGGATGGTGGCCCGTTCGTACCCGTCGGCGGCGAAGTGCTCGCGGGCCGCGGCGAGGATCGCGTCGCGGGTGACGGCGGAGCGCCGACGGGCCCCGGAACCGGAAGCCGTGCTGCTGCTGTCGCTGACTTTCACATCAACAAGCGTAGGCCAACATGCGTTGGCCAACAAGTGTTGACTTTCATTGTGAAGCGGTTCTACGGTGGTCAACGAGCGTTGGCAAACATCCGTAGGCAAACAAGCGTTGGCAACCCGGAGGTCATCATGCGGAACCAGCACTCCGTGATCGTCGTAGGCGCGGGCCCCGCCGGTCTTCTGCTGGCCGGCGACCTCGCCGCCGCCGGCGTCCCCGTCACCCTGCTGGAGAAGCGGCCGCACAGGATCAGCAACCTCTCCCGCGCCTTCGTCCTGCACGCCCGCACCCTCGAGCAGCTCGACGCCCGCGGCCTCGCCGACGGCCTGGAGAAGGCCGGACGGCCCCTCGACAGCCTCCGCCTCTTCGGCCGCCTGAGCATCGAGCTCGGCACGCTGCCCTCCCGCTACAACCACCTCCTCGTCATCCCGCAGTACGAGGTGGAGAAGGCCCTCCAGCAGCGCGCCGTCGAGGCCGGCGTGGACTTCCGCTACGAGACCGAGGTGACCCAACTGGCCCAGGACGGCGACGGCGTGACGGTCGAGGTCCGCACGGGCGGCGGGGAGGCCCAGACCTTTCGCGCCGCGTACGTCGTCGGGACCGACGGCATGCGCAGCGCCGTGCGCGAGGCGATCGGGCTGCCCTTCCCCGGCCACTCCGTCATCCGCTCCGTCGTCCTCGCGGACGTACGGCTGGCCGAGCAGCCCGAGAACCTGCTCACGGTCAACGCCGCCGGTGACGCCTTCGCCTTCCTCGCGCCCTTCGGCGACGGCTACCACCGCGTCATCGCCTGGAACCGCGCGCGCAACGTGCCCGACAGCGAGCCCCTCGGCCTCGACGAGGTCAAGGAGGTCACCCGGCTCGCCCTCGGCCACGACTTCGGGATGCACGACGCCCGCTGGATGTCCCGCTTCCACAGCGACGAACGACAGGCCCCCGCCTACCGCGTGGGCCGGGTCTTCCTCGCCGGGGACGCCGCGCACGTCCACACCCCGGCCGGCGGCCAGGGCATGAACACCGGGCTGCAGGACTCGGCCAACCTGAGCTGGAAGCTGGCCGCCGTCATCCAGGGCCACGCGGCCCCGGCCCTGCTCGACAGCTACCAGGCCGAGCGGCACCCCGTCGGCAGGTCGGTGCTGCGCAGCAGCGGCGGCATCGTGCGTCTGGCGATGGCCAAGCGCCCCTGGACGCTGGCGCTGCGGGCCGCGCTCACCACCTTCCTCAGCAACGTCGGCCCGGCCCGGCGCAAGGCGGTCGGCGGAATCACCGGCATCGGCTTCCGCTACCCCGCACCGCGCGGCGCCCACCGCCTCACCGGCACCCGCGTCCCGGACGTGGCCCTGGAGGGCGGCCGCCTCTACGAGGCCCTGCGCGGCGGCCGGTTCGTGCTGATCACCCCGGAGCCGTACGAGACCGCGGGCGCCCGCAAGGACCGCCTGACCGCGGAGCGCTGGGCGAGCGACCGGCGCACGACCGTCCTGGTCCGCCCCGACGGGTACGTGGCCTGGGCGGCGGACTCGGCGGACGGCACCGCGATCGAGGAGGCGATCGACGCCCACGTCGGATGACGGGCATCCACCCTCAATCGTTCAGTACAACTGAAAAAATCAATCGAAAACATTCGATGGACGTGACAGGTACGGCGCTGCGACGGTGGACGCACAAGGACCACAGGAACCACCGACCAGCGAAAGGAACTGCGTGACCGCCGTCCTCGAAAGGACCACCCGCACCACCCCGATCCCGAGGGCTGCCGCCCTCGGGATCACCCTTGCCGCCCTCGCCACCGTCGTGTGGTCCGGCAGCTTCGTCACCTCCCGCGCCCTGCACGACAGCGTGCCCCCGGTGCAACAGGCCTTCTGGCGCTGGCTGGTGGCGCTGGTGGCGGTCGCCCCCTTCGGCGCCCGGCAGGCCTGGCGGCAGCGGAGGGCGATCCGGCGGCACGCGGGTTTCGTGCTCCTCGCCTCGCTCCTCGGCGTGACCGTCTACAACACCCTCGTCAACCAGGCCGGGTTGACGACCCCCGCCGCCGACATGGGCATGATCATGGCCGCTTCGCCGGTACTGATGGCGGCCTTCGAGCGGGCGGGGGGTGCGCGACCGGGAGTCCGCAGGACCGCCGGGCTGCTGATGGCGTGCGGGGGAGTGATGCTCCTGGTCGGCGGCGGCGCGGGCTTCTCCTTCGGCGACCTGTGGATGATCGCCGCCGCCTGCTGCTTCGGCTCCTACAGTGCGCTGCTGCGCCGCAAGCCGGCCGAACTCGGCGGCAGCGCCTTCCTGTTCACCACATTCCTGTTCGGTGCCGCCCTGCTGCTGCCCGCCCAGGCCGTGAGCCTCACCGTCCAGGGCGGCTTCACGCCCACGCCCGGCACCGTCCTGCCCCTCCTCTACGTCGGCGTGGCCTCCTCCGCGATCGCCTTCTTCGCCTGGAACAAGGCGATCGCCCTGGTCGGCGCGGCCCGCGCGGGAGCGGTCTACCACCTCCAGCCCGTCTGCGTGGCCCTGCTGTCCTGGGCGGTGCTCGGCGAGCGGGTCGGCCCGGCACAGGCCCTGTGCATGGCGCTGATCCTCGGCGGCGTGGTGCTGGGCGCCGCCGTATAGGTTGCCGCCACGGCCGATAGGTTGCCGCCATGGCCGAGTGGGACATCCGGAAGCTGCAGATCCTGCGCACGCTCAGGGAGCGGGGGACGGTGACCGCGACCGCCGAGGCGCTGCGGATGACGCCGTCGGCGGTCTCGCAGCAGCTGACCAATCTGGCGAAGCAGCTCGGGGTGCCGCTGCTGGAGGCGGACGGGCGGCGGGTGCGGCTGACGGACGCGGCGCGGCTGGTGCTGCGCCATGCGGAGGCGGTGTTCGAGCAACTGGAGTGCGCCGACGCCGAGTTGGCGGCCTACCTGCACGGTGAGGCGGGCGAGGTGCGGGTCGGCGCCTTCTCCACCGCCGTACCCGCCCTCGTCGTACCGGCCGTGCGGGCGCTGCGGGACGCGCACCCCGGGGTGCGCGTGCGGGTGCGGGAGGCGGAGGCCGGGGAGGCGTACGAGCTGCTGGCCGCCGGGGACGTGGACCTCGCGCTGTCCCTCGCCGCGCACGCGCCGACGTCGGCCGGCCCGCGCTTCACCCGCGTCCCGCTGCTCGCCGACCCCCTCGACGTCGCCCTGCCCCGCGACCACGCCCTCGCCGCCGCGGACGGGCTGCGCCTCGCCGACCTCGCCGAGGAGCCGTGGATCTTCGGCGGCAGCGGGCCCTGGTCGGACATCACCCGCGGAGCCTGCGAGGCGGCCGGGTTCAGCCCCGTACAGGCGCACTCGGCGGCCGGGTGGACGGCGATCCTGGCGATGGTGGAGGCCGGGATGGGGGTCGCGCTGGTGCCGCGCACGGCGGCGGTGCGCCGGGGGGGGGCGTGGCGATGCGGGAGCTCACCGCGGACCGGCCGCGCCGGCACGTGGTGGCGGCGGTGCGCAAGGGCGCCGGGGAGGGCGCGGCCGTGGGGCGGGTGCTGGAGGCGCTGCGGACGGTCGCCGCGGGGTATTCCGGTGCCGTCGGCCCCGGCGCGCGATAGCGTCACCCCGTCCCCGCGTGACGCAATTCCCCGGGACGTCGCTCCCGGATTCCCGGAGGTGCCCGTGGTCGCCGACGTCTGTGCCAGCTGCGGAAAACCCCTGCCCGCCCGAGCCGGCCGCACCGGCCGCAGCTCCCTGTACTGCTCGCCGGCGTGCCGGCAGAAGGCGTACCGCAGGCGGCAGGGTTCCGAGGAGCCCGGAGCGGCCGGGGTGGACGGTCTGATCGAGGACATCGCCCGGCAGGTGAAGGAGCTGGCGCCGCAGCCGCCCTCCGTCCTGTACTCGGGCGTGACCGACCTGTCGTCGTCGGTCGCACGGCTCAGACGGGTGGCGCGGCTGGCCCGGGACACGGCGAAGGAATCCGTCATGCCGGGCCCCGTGACGGAACACCCCGGCGCCGCCGAGTCCCTGCTCACCGAGTCCGACTTCGCCGTCCTCACCGAGTCCCACCGCCGCGAGATCCAGGTCCACTGCTACCGCATGACCGGCTCCTACGACGACGCCGAGGACCTCGTGCAGGAGACGTTCCTGCGGGCCTGGCGGGCCCGGGAGGCCTTCGAGGGGCGGGCCGGCGCCCGCACCTGGCTGTACCGCATCGCCACCAACGCCTGCCTGGACTTCCAGCGCCGCACCGCCCGCCGCCCGCAGCGCTACGAGCCGGTCGCCGGCATGAACCACGGCACCGGCGAGGCCCCCGACCGCCTCACCTGGCTCCAGCCCTACCCCGACGACCAGCTGCCCTCGGCGGAGGAGCAGCCGGAGGCCGCCGCCGTCTCCCGCGAGACGCTGGAGCTGGTCTTCCTCGCCGCCCTCCAGCACCTGCCGCCCCGCCAGCGGGCCGTGCTGGTCCTGCGGGACGTGCTGGGCCTGACCGCCGCCGAGACCGCCGAGGCCCTCGGCCTGACCGTGGCCTCGGCCAACAGCGCCCTGCAACGGGCCCGGCCCACCCTGCGCGACCACCTGCCCCGGCAGCGCGCCGACTGGACCGCCACGGAGCCGACGGAGGCCCAACGCGCCGCCCTGCAGCGGTACATGGCGGCCGCCGAGGGACTCGACTTCGCCGCGATGACCGAGCTGCTCAGCAAGGACGTCCGGCTCACCATGCCGCCGAACCCGTTCTGGTTCGCGGGCCGGGACGCCCTCCTGGAGTTCCTGCGCCCCACGCTCGACCCGGCGTCACCGATGTTCCTCGGCCACTGGCGCCACCTGCCCGCCCGCGCCAACGGCCGGCTCGCGGCCGGGGGTTACGTCCGCAGGCCCGGCACGAACGTCTACCGCGCCCAGGTCCTGGACGTCCTGCGCTTCGACGCCGAGGACCGCGTCGTGGAGATCACGTCCTTCGAGCCGCACCTCTTCCCCGCGTTCGGGCTGCCGCTGCGGCTGTGAACGGCCGGCCGATGAGCGTCCGCGACAGCGTGCGTCTGTATGAGCACCTCGTACGGAACACCTCTCAAGGAGATCATCATGCAGCTCACCGACAAGACCGCGATCGTGTACGGCGCCGGCGGCTCCATCGGCGGTGCGGTCGCCCGCGCCTTCGCCGCCGAGGGTGCCCGGGTGCACCTCGTCGGGCGCACCCGGAAGACCCTGGAGGCGGTGGCCGCGGACATCGGGAACGCCGACGTGGCCGTCGTGGACGCCCTCGACGAGGCGGCCGTGGAGAAGCATCTGGACCAGGCCGGCGACGTCGACATCTCCTTCAACCTCGTCACGCGCGGCGATGTGCAGGGCGCCCCGCTCACCGACATGCCCGTGGACGACTTCATGCGGCCCGTGGTCAACGGCGTCCGTGCCAACTTCATCACCGCGCGCGGCGCCGCCCGCCGGATGGCCGAGCGCGGCTGCGGAGTGATCCTCACCCTCAACAGCGGCTCCGCGCACGGCAGTCCGATGATGGGCGGCACCGGCCCGGCCGACGGCGCGATCGACACGCTGGTGCGCAACCTCGCGGTGGAGTGCGGGCCGCGCGGCGTGCGGGCCGTGGGGCTGTGGGCTGCCGGGGTGCCCGAGACGTTCACCGTCGAGAAGCTCTCCGCGGTGAACCCGGCGATCGACGAGGCGGCTGTCGAGGGCATCGTCGCGGGCCTGGCCGGGATGCGGATGACGCGCCGCAACCCCACGCTCGCCGACGTCGCGGCCGCGGCCGTGTTCCTCGCCTCCGACCACGCGGCCGGCATCACCGGCACGTTCGTCAACGTCACCGGCGGCATGATCGCGCGCTGACCGCGGGAGCGTCGATCGCGGGAACGCCGACCGCGGGAACGCGGACCGCGCGAACGAGAAAGGGCGCCCGGTGCAGCACCGGGCGCCCTTTCTCGTACGGGCGACTACGCCTGCGCGTCCGCCGCCTGCGCCCTCAACGCGCGCTCCACGCCCGAGCGGGACTCGGAGACCAGGCGGCGCAGGGCCGCGCCGGGCTCGGCGGAGGCCAGCCAGGCGTCCGTCCGGTCCAGCGTCTCCTGGGAGACCTGGACCGCCGGGTAGAGGCCGATCGCGATCTGCTGGGCGATCTCGTGCGAGCGGGAGTCCCAGAGGCCCTTGACGACCTCGAAGTACTTCTCGGCGTACGGCGCGAGCAGCTCACGCTGGTCGGTCTGGACGAAGCCGCCGATGACGGCCTCCTGGACGGCGTTCGGCAGCTTGTCGGACTCGACGACCGAGGCCCACACCTCCGCCTTCGCCTCCGCGGTCGGGCGGGCGGCGCGAGCGCCGGCCGCGTGCCGTTCACCGGCGGCCGTACGGTCCCGCTCGTACTCGCCGGCGATCTCCGTCTCGTCGTAGCGGCCGACCGCCGCGAGCCGATGCACGAGCGCCCAGCGCAGCTCGGTGTCGACGGCCAGGCCCTCGATCGTCTGCGAGCCGTCCAGCAGCGCCTCCAGCAGGTCCAGCTGCTCAGGCGTACGGGCCGTGACCGCGAACGCCCGCGCCCAGGCGAGCTGGTGGTCGCTGCCCGCCGCGGCCGCGCGCAGATGCGCCAGCGTGGCGTCGGTCCAGCGGGTGAGCAGGGCCTCGCGGGCGGACGGGTCCGCGTACAGGTCGATCGCGAGCTTGACCTGGCGGTGCAGCGACTGCACGACGCCGATGTCGGACTCCTTGCCGACGCCCGACAGGACCAGCGAGAGGTAGTCGCGGGTGGCGAGCTCCGCGTCGCGGGTCATGTCCCAGGCCGAGGCCCAGCACAGGGCGCGCGGCAGCGAGGACTCGAAGTCGCCGAGGTGCTCGGTGACGAAGGCCAGCGACTGCTCGTCCAGGCGGACCTTGGCGTACGACAGGTCGTCGTCGTTGAGCAGCACGACGGCCGGGCGGCGCCGGCCGGCCAGCTGCGGCACTGCGGTCAGCTCGCCGTCGACGTCCAGCTCGATGCGGTCGTCACGGACCAGCTTGCCGCTGTCGGCGTCGAGCTCGTACAGGCCGACGGCGATGCGGTGCGGGCGCAGCGTGGGCTCGCCCTTCGCGCCGGCGGGGAGCGCCGGGGCCTCCTGGCGGATGGCGAATGAGGTGATCACCCCGTCGGCGTCCGTCTCGATCTCCGGGCGCAGCACGTTGATGCCCGCCGTCCGGAGCCACTTCTTCGACCAGGTCTTCAGGTCGCGGCCGGAGGTCTCCTCCAGCGCGCCGAGCAGGTCCGACAACCGCGTGTTGCCGAAGGCGTGGCGCTTGAAGTAGGCCTGCACGCCCGCGAAGAACTCGTCCATGCCGACGTAGGCGACGAGCTGCTTGAGGACCGAGGCGCCCTTGGCGTAGGTGATGCCGTCGAAGTTGACGAGCACGTCGTCGAGGTCGTTGATCTCGGCCATGATCGGGTGCGTGGAGGGCAGCTGGTCCTGCCGGTAGGCCCACGTCTTCATGGAGTTGGCGAAGGTGGTCCACGAATGCGGCCAGCGCGAGCCGGGGTGGTGCGCCTGGCACGCGATGGACGTGTAGGTGGCGAACGACTCGTTCAGCCACAGGTCGTTCCACCACTCCATGGTGACCAGGTCGCCGAACCACATGTGGGCCAGCTCGTGCAGGATGGTCTCGGCGCGCAGCTCGTAGGACGCGTCCGTCACCTTGGAGCGGAAGACGTACTGGTCGCGGATGGTGACCGCGCCCGCGTTCTCCATCGCGCCGGCGTTGAACTCCGGCACGAAGAGCTGGTCGTACTTCTCGAACGGGTACGCGTAGTCGAACTTCTCCTGGAACCACTCGAAGCCCTGCCGGGTGACCTCGAAGATCGCGTCCGAGTCCAGGTACTCCGCGAGGGAGGGGCGGCAGTAGATGCCCAGCGGGACGCTCTGCCCGTCCTTCTCGTACGCGCTGTGGACGGAGTGGTACGGGCCGACGATCAGCGCGGTGATGTAGCTGGAGATCCGCGGGGTCGGCGCGAACTCCCAGACGTCGTCCTTGGGCTCGGGCGTCGGGGAGTTGGAGACGACGGTCCAGCCGGTCGGCGCCTTCACGGTGAATTGGAAGGTCGCCTTCAGGTCCGGCTGCTCGAAGGAGGCGAAGACGCGGCGGGCGTCCGGGACCTCGAACTGGGTGTAGAGGTAGGCCTGTTCGTCGACCGGGTCGACGAAGCGGTGCAGGCCCTCGCCGGTGTTGGTGTAGGCGCAGTCGGCGACGACCCGCAGGACGTTGGTGCCCTCGAGCAGCTCCGGAAGGGCGATGCGGGAGTCGGCGAAGACCTCCGCCGGGTCGAGCGCGTCGCCGTTGAGTGTCACCTCGTGGACGGCCGGGGCCACCAGGTCGATGAAGGACTCGGCGCCGGACTCGGCCACCGCGAAGCGCACCGTGGTCACGGACCGGTAGGTGCCGCCCTCCTGCGCGCCGGAGAGGTCCAGATCGATCTCGTACGAGTCAACGGTGAGCAGCTTCGCCCGCTGCTGCGCCTCTTCGCGGGTCAGGTTTGTGCCAGGCACCGGGTCATCTCCTCGTCAATGTGTCGGTTGCGCCATCCTTCCATGTGGCGGGGCGCGTGAACCGAGGGCTATCCCTCGTATCCCCCGAGCAGGGTCACGTCCGTTTCCCGCCGGTCATCCTGCGGCGCCCGCGCCAGCCTGGACGTATGACGACCTACACGGCACGACCCATCGCCCCGTCCGTCCTCAAGGAACTGCGCACCGCCGACGACGCGGGCCGCCCCGCGGCCCCCTTCACCGACGACGAGGGAGGCGCCCCGCTGCGCTGCTGCCTGCGCCGCAGCGAGGCGGGGGAGCGGATCGCCCTCGTGTCGTACGCGCCGCTGCGCCGCTGGGCCGCCGAGACGGGCGCCCGGCCGGGTGCCTACGACGAGCAGGGCCCCGTCTTCGTCCACGCGGACGACTGCCCGGGCCCGGACGGCGGCGCCGGCTACCCCTTCACGGGCGCCCACCGCACGGTCCGCCGCTACTCCGCCGACGGCCACATCCTGGGCGGCGCCCTGGTCGCCGCCCCGGACGACGACGCCTTCAAGAACGCGTTCGACGACCCGACCGTGGCACTGCTCCACGTCCGGGCCGTCGAGTACGGCTGTTTCCTCTACGAGGTCAGGCGGGCCTGACCCCCGCCGCGTCAGCCCTTCAGCTCCGCCGCCACCAGCTCCGCGATCTGTACCGCGTTCAGGGCCGCGCCCTTGCGGAGGTTGTCGTTGCTGATGAACAGGGCGAGGCCGTTGTCGACGGTCTCGTCGCGGCGGATGCGGCCGACGTAGGAGGGGTCCTGGCCGGCGGCCTGGAGGGGGGTCGGGATGTCGGAGAGCTCGACGCCGGGGGCGTCCTTCAGCAGCTCCGTCGCGCGCTCCGGGGAGATCGGGCGGGCGAAGCGGGCGTTGACCTGGAGGGAGTGGCCGGAGAAGACCGGGACGCGCACGCAGGTGCCGGAGACCTTCAGCCCGGGGATCTCCAGGATCTTGCGGGACTCGTTGCGGAGCTTCTGCTCCTCGTCGGTCTCGTTCAGGCCGTCGTCGACGAGGTTGCCGGCCAGCGGCAGCACGTTGAAGGCGATGGGGCGCTTGTAGACGCCGGGCTCCGGGAAGTCGACCGCCCCGCCGTCGTGCGTCAGCTTGTCCGCGTCGGCGACGACCTTCTGCGCCTGGCCGTGCAGCTCCGCCACGCCCGCGAGCCCCGAACCGGACACCGCCTGGTACGTGGCGACGATCAGCGCCTCCAGGCCCGCCTCGGCGTGCAGCGCCTTCAGGACCGGCATCGCGGCCATCGTCGTGCAGTTCGGGTTGGCGATGATGCCCTTGGGGCGGTTCGCGATCGCGTGCGGGTTCACCTCGGAGACGACCAGCGGGACCTCGGGGTCCTTGCGCCAGGCGGAGGAGTTGTCGATCACGACCGGGCCCTGCGAGGCGACCTTTTCGGCCAGCGCCTTCGAGGTCGCGCCGCCCGCGGAGAACAGGACGATGTCCAGGCCGGAGTAGTCGGCGCTCGACGCGTCCTCCACCGTCACGCCGTCCAGCTCGGTCCCCGCCGAGCGGGCCGAGGCGAACAGCCGCAGCTCGGTGACCGGGAAGTTCCGCTCCTTGAGGATCCTGCGCATGACCGTGCCGACCTGACCGGTGGCTCCGACGATTCCGACCCTCACGGTGACTCCCTCTGCGTGTTCATGCCTGGTGCGGCTTCTGCGTGTCTGCGGCGTTTCCATGATGCGGCCGACCCGGGTCCGCCTGTCCAATTCTTTGCACTCCATGCTCGAGGAGTGGAACGCCCGGGGGTGTGACGTCCGCCTCTGGACAAGTTCTCCTGCGTGCGCCGAACGTTTCCGTGCGCTGCGACGTCGTAGAGGAAACGCGGTGAGGGGGGTGGCTTGTGCTGCGCAGCAAGGCCCGCCGTGCGCCGGAGGGCGACGATCCTCTGGACACGGCTCAGGAACGCCGGGTGCGGGCGGTGCTCGCGCTGGGCGGGGTGCCGCAGGCGGACCTGCCGGACGGGGTGCAGCAGGTGCGGCTGCGGCTGCTGGAGCGGGCGGCCAAGGGGTACGAGGCGCCGCGCGACGTCTCCGCGTGGGCGGCCGTCGTCGCCTCCAACCTGGCCATGGACTGGCACCGCGCCAAGCGCCGCCAGGAGCGGATCGGCGAGCGGCTGGCCTCGCTGCGGCAGCTGGAGCACCCCTCGGGCGAGGACACCAGCGTGCTCTCGCTCGCCGTCGCCCAGGGCCTCGACGAGCTGCCCGACGCCCAGCGCCAGGTCGTCGTCCTGCGCTTCTACGCCGACCTGCCGGTCCGCTCGATAGCCGAGGAGCTCGGCGTCCCGGAGGGCACGGTCAAGAGCCGGCTGCACACGGCGGTACGGGCCCTGCGCGCCCGCCTGCACGAGGACGAGGTGGTGTGAACATGGCCACGGAACACAACGGCGCCGACGCGCTCATGGCCGCGCTCACCGGCGAGGACCTGTCCGGGGAGGCCCGCGCGGACGCCGCCTTCATGACCGGGTACCGCGAGGCCGGGGCCGACCTGGCGCTGCTCCGGGAGCAGCTCGCGCTCATCGGGGACGCGCTGGCCGCCGAGGCGCCGCCCCGGCCGGAGCCCGCTCCCGTACGGGCGCCCCGGGACCGGCACCGGGCGCGCAGGTTCGCCTTCGCCGCCGTCACCGTGGCCGCCGTCGGCGGGATGCTGGCGGGGATGGGGTGGCTGATGGCGCAGGACGGCGGTTCCGCGGACTCCGCGAGCAGCGACGCGAAGGCGGCGCCGTCGCCGGCCGCGGACGGCGCCTCCCTCGCGAGCCCCGGCTACCTGGCCTGCATGCGTCTGATCGCGGAGGGTGACGTCACGGACGTGCAGCCGGTGCCCGCGGTCACCGGGCAGGAGCGGATCACCCTGCACGTGACCCGCCCGTACAAGCCGGCGAAGAGCGCGAAGGAGGTGGTCTTCGTGCTCGACCAGGGCCTCGTCGACAAGGGCCTGCACAAGGGCGACCGCATCCTGGTGGCCCTGCCGGAGCACTCGGCGATCGCGGACCGTGTGGTCGTCGGCGCGCAGGAGATCACGCGCGAGCGCGCCGGGCTCGTCCGGGCGCTCCCCGGCGCGGCCGCCCTGCGCTGCGGCGAATGAGAAAGGGCGGGCGCCCGTACGGACGCCCGCCCCGTTGCCGTGGTCAGGACTACGGCGTGACCTTCTCGATCTGCACGCTGCCGAGGCCCGCGACCGTGCCGCGCGCGTTCACCAGCTGGACCCGGCCGAAGAACTCACGGCCCTCCGGGGCGGCAGCCGCGGCGGTGACGCTGCCGGAGACGGTCGCCGAGTCGCCCGTACCGAGCTTGACCGGCGCCGACTCGTCGACGCTGACGGTGCCGAGCGAGGAGGAGAAGAAGACGTCCCGGTAGTCGTACGCCGTGGAGCCGGACGGTACCGAGTAGCCCGCGACCTCGATCGTGTACGTGCCGGCGGCGGGCGAGGCGATGGAGACCGCCTCCTCCGAGTCGCCGTCGGCGGACTGGCCGACCACCGTGCCGGCCGCGTTCTTGACCGTCAGGTCGAGGTCGGCGGCGGTGTCCGAGACGTTGCCGATGGCGACGTCCAGCGACTTGGCGCCCGCGGGCACCTCGACCGTGGTGGTCCGGGTGTCACCCTCCTTGATGGACGGGCGGGCCGACTTGGCGGAGCCGAGCGGGCCGCCGACCAGGTGGCCGTCGAGGGCGGCGAACGCGTTGGTCGCCTTCCAGGAGACGGCGGCCGGGGTGCCGACCTTGGCCTCGGGGACCGTCACGGTCTCCGGGTCGAAGGCCGCGCCGTAGACGGCGGCGTCCAGCTTGTAGGGGTTGTCGAGCAGCGGCGAGGTGCGGCGCGACTCGACCTCGATCTCCCAGACGCCGGGCTGCGGGTCCGCGTACGAACGCACGTCGGGCTTGCAGCCGTTGGTGTTCGGGTAGTTGCTGTAGCAGTACGGGGTGCCCGTGTCCTCGACCGGTACGCCGTAGGGGTGGATCGAGATGAAGCGGGTCTGGCTCTTGTCCTTGAGCCCGCCGATCGCGACCTCCAGCGCCTTGGCGCCCTCGGGCACGGTCAGGAAGTACGACTGCGTGCTGTTGCGCTGCACCGTGTTCGACGCGGAGTAGGTGTACTTCACCGGCGTCGAGACCACCACGGTGGTGAGGATCTGCTTGTCGACCCCCTCCGTCCTCGGGTCGTCGACCTCGAGGATCGCGCTCTTGAGGCCCGCGGACCGCGGGCCCGCCTGCACCTTGACGGTGACGGGCTGGTTCAGCGGCAGCCTCACCTCGTCGGAGCCGACGATGCGGAAGGTGTCACCGGCGTTGTTCGCGAAGTGCAGCTCGTGCCGGATCGCCTTGTCCGGGCCGGAGGTGCGGGTGACGGTGACGTCGTACGTCTTCTTCTGCCCGGCCTTGAGGCCGCCCTCGCGGTCGTAGAGGCCGGTGCCGAAGCCCGGCGTCTTCAGTGCGAAGTCGATCGCGGTGTCGACCGGCGCCTTCACCGTGTACTCGTGCGCGGAGGCGCCGTCGCGGATCGCGTCCCAGGCGTCGACGATGTCGATCAGGCCCGCGCCCTCCTCGTACGCCTGAACACCCTTGACGTGGTCGGCGGTCGAGGTCAGGGCCGTGCGCAGGGTGGCCGGCTTCAAGTCGATGTGCTTCTGCTCGGCGGCGCTCAGCAGCAGCGCGGACGCGCCCGTGGCCTGCGGGGAGGCCATCGAGGTGCCCTGCAGCATGGAGTAGCCGGCCGGCAGCGGGTAGCCCGCCTCGGCGACCGGGGAGCCCGGCAGCCAGGTCTGCGTGGAGTTGATCGAGGCACCCGGCGCGGACAGGGTCGGCGTGAAGCCGCCGTCCTCACGCGGGCCGCGCGAGGAGAAGGGCATCATCGCGTACTTCTTCTCCACGGCGGAGCCGTAGTTGGACGCCCAGGTCTGCTTGGAGATGGTCGCGCCGACGGAGATCACCTTGTCGGCGAGGCCGGGGTCGCCGATGGTGTTCGCGCCCGGGCCGGAGTTGCCGGCCGAGATGACCAGCTGCACGCCGTAGGTGTCGATGAGGCGCGTGTACAGCTCGGAGCGCGCGTTGTTGCCGTCGTTGAGTGCCGGCAGGCCGCCGATCGACATGTTGACGATGTCGACACCGCGGTTGACGACGAGGTCGATCATGCCCTCGGTGAGCGCGACGTTGGTGCAGCCGCCGGTCCAGGTGCAGGCACGGGAGGAGACGATCTTCGCGCCCGGGGCCGCACCGTTCATCTTCCCGCCGAACAGGCCGTGGGCGGAGGTGATGCCGGCGACGTGCGTGCCGTGCTCGGACTCGATGACGCCGATGTTGACGAAGTCGGCCTTCTTGCCGACCCAGTCGCCGCCGTAGGGGTCCATCGGCACGTCCTTGCGGATCTGCACGACGAACGGCTGGCGCTCCACGACGTCGGTCTTCGGGTCGTCGGTGCCGAAGTAGCCGACCTGGTACCCGTCCTTGTACGGCTTCATCGGCTCGTCGTCGCCGAAGTCGTAGTTGTTGTCGAGGTCGACGCGGACGGTCCCGGCGGCGGGGTCGTAGAGGACGCCCCACTTGTCCGTCGTGTCACCGTCGCGGTTCGCGTCGCCCTTGGCGTCGCCGCCCGCGGTGGCGGACTCGCTGAACGTGCTGACCTCGTACGAGCCGGCCGGCGCCGTCCAGGTCCGGCCGCCGTAGGTGAAGCTGGGGCCGGAGACCGGGGTCACCATCGGCCGCCAGGTGGCGTCGCCGTCGACGATCGGGTCGGTCGCCGTCACCCAGTCGACGATCTTCCGCTCGCCGGTGGTGGTCTTCTGCAGGGCCGGGTGGCCGAGGTCGACGCCCGAGTCGAGGATGCCGATGGTGACACCGCGGCCGTCGGACTTCGGGTGCTCCTTCACGAAGTCGACGGCGCCCGTCTCGAAGGACGGGTTGTAGGGGTTCTCGGCAGGGGTGTTCCTGCCCGGCGCCGGATAAGTCTTCGTGGTGGAGGCGGACTTGGCGGCGCTCTTGGCGCTCGGGTCGTCCAGCGGTATCTCCTTGCGCAGGTCGATGCCGTGCACGGAGGAGAGCTTCGCGGCGGCGGCGATGGCCGACTCCGCCTTCGAGGTCGGGACGGTGGCGCGGACGTAGCCGAGCTTGTCGTAGGTGCGGCCCACCGAGCCGCCCTTGACCGCGTCCAGCTTGCCGGCGACCTGCTCGGTCTGCCCCGGCGCGGTGGCGATCATCATCGTGACGTTCTTGGCGCCTTCGGCCTGAGCCTCGGCGAGCAGGTCCGCGTCGTCCGAACCGAGCTTGTCCTGCGCGGACTTGACGGTGGCGTCCGCGGGCGTGGCGGCGGACGGACCGTCGGCGGAGAAGGCCATGGGTATCGGGCCGGCCGCGGAGAGCGCGGCTACCAGACCGGCGGCCACGGCTATGCGGGCCACGCGTCTCGCGCCGGATATCGGATCGCGCTGGGGGTGGGTCATCGGCATCCCTCGTACGTGAAGTTCCTGTGCCGGACGAGCGCACAGCTTTACCCAAGGGACAGTTGTTTGGGAAGTGTTGACCGAAACGAGGGGCAGGTATGGGGAAAACCCCCGATGCCCTTTAGCTGGATGAGTCCCCAATAGCACCAAATGGTGCGGCGGTTCAGGATTCTTTGGAGCGGGCGTAGTGCCGGGACGCCTTCGCCCGGTTTCCGCAGGCCGCCATCGAGCACCAGCGGCGGGTGCCGTTCCGCGACGTGTCGAAGAAGTGCAGGATGCACGCGTGCCCCGAGCAGGCGCGGATGCGGTCGGGGGCGGCGGAGAGCAGCTCCAGGTAGCCGCGCGCGGCGAGCCAGGCCGGGCCCCAGGACGGGTCGACGAACTCGGGCACCTCGCCGGGGCCGCCGGTGGTGAGCGTGGCCCGGATGCGCCCGTGCGCGAGGACGGCGTCGACGGCGTCCGCCCCCTGTGCGAGTGATCCGTCCACGGCCTTCTTCAGGGCGTCGCGGGCCGCCAGCGTGTGCCGCAGGGTCGCCTCGTCGGCCGTGAACCGCCCGTCGAGCCCGTTCGCCGCGAGCCACACGGTGAGCCCGTCGAGGTCGTCGAGCAGATCCTGCGTGACCCCCTCCTTGTTCCAGCGCGTGTTGAGCAGGTCGAGCGCGAGGGGCTCGCCGGTGAGGGGGCGCGGGTCGGTGGCGGACATGGGGGCTCCTTCCGGGCTAACCACTGAAGAGTACGTGACCGGTTGACGTTCTTCGATTATAACCGCTAAGTTTGAGTACGACGGTTACAACGGACTGGGGGAGACCCATGACCCTGAACACCGGCCACATCGGCCTGAACGTCACCGACCTCGACCGCTCGCTCGCCTTCTACCGCGACGTCCTGGGCTTCGTCCTCGTCGGCGAGGGCAAGGAGGAGGACCGGCGGTACGCGTTCCTCGGTGACGGCGAGCGGCTCGTCCTCACCCTCTGGCAGCAGGCGGGGCAGCCGTATGACGGCGGCCGCGCGGGCCTGCACCATCTGGCCCTGGAGGCGGAGTCGATCGAACGGATCAGGGAGTACGAGGAGGCGCTGCGGGCGTACGGCGCCGACTTCGCGTACGAGGGCGTGGTGGCCCACCGCGAGGGCGCGGCGTCGGGCGGCATCTTCTTCCACGACCCGGACGGCACCCGCCTGGAGATCTCGGTGCCGAGCGGCGCAAACGGCGCTCCCGCGCCCCACGAGGCGGCCCCGACCTGCGGATTCTTCTGATGACGGGCGTCTATCACGCGGGGTCGCGGGCGCTTCAGGACCGGGCCGGCGTGCGCGAGAGCGCCGATCACGTGGGCCGGGCGATCGGCGAGGGGATCAAGCCGGTTGCGGCCGCCTTCCTGGAGCTCCAGCCGCTGCTGGTGCTGGGCGCGGCCGACCCGTCGACGGGTGCGGTCTGGGCGTCGCCGCTGGCCGGTCCGCCCGGCTTCGTCCGTGCGACGGGCCCGCTCCAGATGTCGGTGACGGGCGGCGTCCTCCCGGCGGACCCCCTCGCGGCGGCGCTCGCGACCGAGGGCACCCAGGTGGCCACCATCGCCCTCGACCCGCGCACCCGCCGCCGGATGCGCCTCAACGGCCGCCTCCGCCCGACGGCGCGGGGCTTCGCGGTGACGGCGGAACGGGTGTTCGCGAACTGCCCCAAGTACATCCAGCGCAGGGAGTCGTACGAGGTGGTGGCGGGCCCCGCTCCCGGCCGGACCGCAAGAAGCGGCGAACTCTCCTGCCTCCAGCGGGAGTTCATCGAGACGGCCGACACCTTCTTCGTCGCGACCGTCCACGAGGGGCGGGTCGAGGTGAGCCACAAGGGCGGCAACCCCGGCTTCGTACGGGCCGGTTCACCGCACGAGCTGAGCTGGCGGGACTACCCGGGCAACTCCATGTTCCTGACCCTGGGCAACATCGCCTCCGACCCGCGGGCGGGCCTGCTGTTCCTCGACTGGCAGACGGGCACGGTGCTGCAACTGACGGGCGAGGCACGGACGGAGGGCGGCGAGGACGGGGAGCTGCGGGTGCGGTTCGTGGTGACGGAAGCCGTCCGGACGCCGTCCGCGGTCCCGCTGCGCTGGTCGGCGCCGGAATACTCGCCTGCCAATCCCACCCGGGCGCACTAACTTCCTTGTGTGCGCCGAAAATTGAGGGTGGCGGCCTACGCCATGTGCATCCGTGACGAGAAGATCCTGCTGGCCCGCTGGCTCGACGACGAGGGCCGCCCCGAGTGGACCCTGCCCGGCGGCGGAATGGAGCACGGTGAGGATCCCTACGACACCGTGCTCCGCGAGGTGGAGGAGGAGACCGGCTACCTCGTCGAGATCACCGGCCTGCTCGGCGTGAACTCGATCAGCCGCACCGCCTCCCGCCGCTTCGGCCGCAAGGTCGACCACCAGGGGCTGCGCCTCGTCTACGAGGCCCGCGTGACCGCAGGCGTCCTCCGCCCCGAGATCGGCGGCTCCACGGACATGGCGGCCTGGCACCCCCTCACGGAGGTCAGCACGCTGAACCGCGTCGGCCTGGTCGACGTCGGACTGAGGCTGTGGCGGGAGCGGCCGGTGACGGGACGGGTGACGGCAACGGCCGAAGAGTGACGGAGGCCACTTCCACAAGGCCGTGAACTGCCTTGTGTACCCCGAAAGATGAACACGGAGTGACCGCCCCCCGGCCGCGCGACGAGCGGTCGGGGGCGTGCCGGGTGGGCCAAGATCCACGTACGGTGATCGGTGTTGCGCGTTGCCGTCTCGTTCACGCGCAGGTCATTCCCGGTGCCAAGCATCCAGAGCGAGCGGGAATGTTCGCGACAGCGATCGCCCGCGACCACTGCCGACGCGTTCGCACTCGGGGAGATCGCGCCATGTCGCGCATACGCTCTGTCGCCGCCAGCATCCCGGCGGTCAACCGCCGTACCGTCCTCGCCGCCACCGGCGCGGCGGCCGTCTCCGCGGGCGTCGGTTACGCCCTGCGGCCGACCGACAGCCACGCCGCCACCGAAGCCGGCACGGAGACGACCCGGGTGGTGGCGCAGTCGCGCCGGGCCCCGGCCGCGCCTCTCGCGCCGTACACCAAGGGCACCACCCTCGCGAGCGTCGCCGCCCCGCGCTCCGGTTCCGGCTACCGCCGCCTCGGCGACGGCCCGGGCTGGACCCGCGTGGTGCGCAGCGACCTGGCCGCCGCCAAGTCGGGCCGGGCCGGCCGCCGTACCGCGCTCGCCGCGTTCGTGCAGCTCACCGACCTGCATCTGATCGACGCCCAGCACCCGATGCGCCTGGAGTACCTGCGCTCCACCGACAAGCACGCCTGGCGCCCGCACGAGGCGCTGACCGTGCAGGGCGCCATCTCGCTGGTCGAGCGGATCAACGCGCTGCGCGGCGCCCCGGTCACCGGCTCCGCGCTGCACTTCGCCATGACCACCGGCGACAACACGGACAACAACGCCAAGTCCGAGCTGGAGTGGTTCCTCAAGATCATGAGCGGTGGGCGGATGGCGCCCAACACCGGCGACCCGCGCCACTACGAGGGCGTCCAGAACAGCGGTCTGAAGACCTACTGGCAGCCCGACTCCACCGTGCGCGACGGCGACAAGCAGCTCGGTTTCCCGCACCTTCAGGGCTACCTGGCCGCCGCGATCCGCGAGGTGCGGAGCCCCGGTCTGAACCTGCCCTGGTACTCCACGGTCGGCAACCACGACGCCATGCCGCTCGGCTGCTACGGCCACGGCGACTCCTGGCTCGCCGAGTACGCGTTCGGCGGCAAGAAGCTGATGTCGCTGTCCGCGTCCGAGGCGACGAAGCTGCAGAACCACATCAAGAGCGGCAACGACCCGAAGGGCCTCGCCTTCCGCGACCTGCTGAAGGCCCACGCCCGCGACATGCGCTCGGTCACGCCCGACCCCAAGCGCGCGCCGTACACCCCGGCCGACTACCTCAGGGCCCATCTCGACCCGGCGTACCGCGGTCTCGGCCCGGTCGGCCACGGCTACTCCACCGCCAACCTCCAGTCGGGCACGCAGTACTACACCTTCCGCATCGCCGACGACGTCGTGGGCATCAGCATCGACACCACCGACCCGGGCGGCCACTACGAAGGCTCCATCGGGACGGCCCAGCTGAACTGGCTGGAGAAGCAGCTGAAGGACAATAAGGACTCGTACGTCGTCGTCTTCAGCCACCACACCAGCAAGACCATGACGAACACCGGCCATGTGGACCCGGCCCGCCCCAACGAGCGCCGGCTGGGCGGCCAGGAGGTGCTCGCCACCCTCGGCCGCCACCGCAACGTCCTCGCCTGGGTGAACGGCCACATCCACCGCAACGACATCACCGCGCACTCGTCGACGGCCGGCGGCTCCTTCTGGGAGATCTCCACGGCGTCCCACGTGGACTATCCGCAGCTCGCCCGGGTCATCGAGCTGGCGGACAACAAGGACGGCACGATCTCCCTGTTCACCACGCTCGTCGAGTCCGCGGCCCCGCACCGCACCGACTTCTCCGACCTCACGCAGACGGGTCTCGCGGCCCTGTACCGCGAGGTGTCGTACAACGCGCCGGGCGCGAGCACGAGCCTGGGCGGCGACGCGAACGACCGCAACACGGAACTGGTGCTGAAGAAGGGCTGAAAGCGGCCCAACCGGCCCGCGACGCGTCAACCCGCGCACCGCGGGCCGGGTCTGATCCCCCGTCCGAGCTCGCCGCAGGGCGAGCGCAGAGTGAGATGGGGGAGAGAAGACATGAACAGAGGCGTCCGTACGACCCTGGTCGCGGCGACGGCCCTGGCGCTGTCCGCCGCCCTGGCCGGCCCCGCGATCGCGGCCGCGCCCGCCGGAACCGCCGGCGGCCACGACGCGACCCGGCGGGCCGTCGAGGCCGTGGTGCAGGAGGGCGTGCCCGGGGTGACGCTCACCGCGAGGGAGGGCCACGCCACCTGGTCCACCACCGCGGGTGTGGGCAACCTCCGCACCGAAGCGCCCCGTTCGGCCCACGACCGCTACCGCGTCGGCAGCATCACCAAGACCTTCGTCTCCACCGTGCTGCTCCAGCTGGAGGCGGAGGGCCGGCTGTCGCTCGACGACACGGTGGACAAGTGGCTGCCGGGCAAGGTCCGCGGCCACGGCCACGACGGCCGCACCATCACGCTCCGCCGGCTCCTCAACCACACCAGCGGAGTCTTCAACTACACCGCCGACGAGGGCTTCGGCCGCAAGTACTTCCTCAAGGACGGGTTCTTCGAGCACCGTTACGACCGCACATCCCCCGCGGACCTGTTGGCGATCGCGATGTCCCACAAGCCGGACTTCGCGCCGGGCACCTCGTGGAACTACTCCAACACGAACTACCTGCTGGCCGCGATGGTGATCGAGAAGG
This sequence comes from Streptomyces sp. NPDC048419, assembly GCF_043200415.1. NCBI lineage: Bacteria > Bacillati > Actinomycetota > Actinomycetes > Kitasatosporales > Streptomycetaceae > Streptomyces > Streptomyces sp. NPDC048419. The sequence continues at coordinate 531,464 of NZ_JBICXT010000002.1, forward strand.
CCACGGGCCGTCCCTACGGCGCCGAGATCCGCGACCGCGTCATCGCGCCGCTGCACCTGACCGCCACCTCGGTCCCCGGCACCCGCGTCACCGTCCCGCAGCCCAGCAGCCGCGCCTACTCCAAGCTCGCGCAGACGACGACCGGCCCGACGTACGAAGTCACCACCCTGAACCCGGCCATCGCCTACGGCTCCGGCGAGATGATCTCGGACTCCGCCGACCTCGACCGCTTCTACTCGGCCCTGCTCGGCGGCCGCCTCCTCCCGCCCCACCAGCTGAAGGAGATGAAGACCACGGTGAAGATCGAGGGCGCGCCCAACGTTCGTTACGGGCTTGGCCTGATGGACCGCACCCTGTCCTGCGGCGGCGGCCGCGAGGTCCACGTATGGGGCCACGACGGCGGCATCCACGGCTCCTCGTCCGACGCGGTGACCACGGCGGACGGCCGGCACTCCCTGGCGCTCAACCTCAACGGGGACTGGACGGGCGACACCGGCACCGTGATCCAGGCGGAGTTCTGCGGAGGCTGAGCACGAGGAGGGGCCGCCCGGTCGGTCCGGCGGCCCCTCCTCTCCCCTCCTGATGCCGGCCCGGTCCGTCACTACCGGGGCAGCACCACGACGTAGGCGGCGGGTTCCCGGTCGCCGGACGCCATGAGCGCCGTGCGGACGACCGCCGCCTGCTGCTCCATGGAGTCACGGAGCTTCCTGGGCGTGACGTGGACGACCGTGATGCCGAGGCGCTCCAAGTGCTCGCGCTTGCGGGCGTATTCGGACCACAGCGCGTCATCGTCCTGCCGAAGGCCTTGCCGCGGGGCCCGGGTGTCCAGCTCCACGGCCACGGCCTGCTCGGGCCAGTAGGCGTCCAGGCCGCCGAGGTGGGGGCCGCCGGGCAGGCGGAGGTCGACGTTCCACACCGGGTCGGGCAGACCGTACTCCTGGACCATCCGGTACAAGCGGTCCTCCGCGATCGCGCGGCCCTCGGCCAGCAAGGAGTCCACCGCGTCCACCACGTGCGGGCGGCCGAGCAGCTTGGCCTGGTTCAACGCCCGCACCACCGAGGCCGGTTCGCAGTGGCCGCCGCGCACCGCCTCCGTCAGCAGCCGGCGCACTGTCGAGGCGTCCGCCAGCTCCGACACCGCGTCCGCCAGGGCGCGCGGCACCGGCGCGACCGGAACTCCCGTCACCGCCTGGGGAGTCGGCAGGGCCGGCGTGCGGACGATGCGCGCGCAGCCCGTCGAGCGCAGGCGGCGCAGCCGGGGGACCAGGACGTCGATCTTCTCCAGCGAGAGCAGCGGCGGCGCGGAGGTGAAGCCGTAGAGCGCCAGGGCCGCCAGGCCGGTGACCATGGCCTCCTCGTAGACGGGCCGGTGCGGCTCGTCCGGGCCGGGCTGGGCCGGCACACCCGGCGCCGACTCGCGCGAGGCGTACATCAGCACCGCGTGCAGCCGCTCCTCGCTGGTCGGCGGACCCGGGTGGAGGAGGAAGACACCCGGGAGGATCTGCTGCCAGGCGCCGCCGGCCCGGCACTGGTCGTTCATCTCCGCCGACGAGACCCCGTGGGCGCGCAGCTGAGCCGTCGTCAGAACGCGGCGGTGCACCTCGGAGAGGTGACGCAGGGGGCGGGGGGAGGCCGGGGGGAGCGGTGCGTTGTGGTTCATGACTCGGGGTTTCCCGCGCCCGGTCGGTTCTTTAACCGCTGTTACACGCCCGTCGACGAATGCGGACAAGGCATCGCTAAAGGACGGGTGTTCGGATGCCGATAGGGCACGGAAAACCCCTGGTCCATTCGGGTTGGGCCAGGGGTTACGGGTCCTATTGACCGGATTCCGTAACGGTCACGGGCCGATCAATCGTTGGCCAAAGCTTGGGCGCGCAGGGCCCGTGCCAGATCGTCCCGCGCCTCCAGCACCAGCCGGCGCAGCGCGGGCGCGGCGCCCTCGTGCGCGGCGAGCCACGCGTCCGTCGCCTCCAGCGTCGCGGGCGAGTCCTGGAGCGCCGGGAACAGGCCGCGCACCACGTCCATGCCGATCTGGATGGACCGCTCCGTCCAGAGCCGCTCGATCACCGCGAAGTACTTCTCCGCGTACGGCGCGAGCAGTTCGCGCTGCGAGGACTGCGTGAAGCCCGCGATCGTCGCCTCCACCAGGGCGTTGGACAGCGCGTCGGACTCCACGACCTGGGCCCACGCCTGCGCCTTCACCGCCGCTGCCGGCCGCGCGGCCAGGCAGCGGACCTGATGGCGCCTGCCCGAAGCCGTGTCGTCGCGGGCCAGTTCGGCCGCCAGCACCGGCTCGTCCGCCGCCCCGTGCGCGGCGAGCGGCTCCAGGAACGTCCAGCGCAGCTCCTGGTCGACCTCCAGGCCCTCGATCTTCTCCGTGCCCTCCAGCAGGCCCCGCAGCAGGTTCAGGTCGTCCGGCGCGGAGGCCACCGAGGCGTAGAACCGTGCCCACGCCAGCTGGTGCTCGCTTCCCGGATCGGCCGCCCGCAGGTCCCGCAGCGCGGTGTGGGCCAGCATCTCCCCGCCCCTGGGCCGCCACGACGCGGGCGAGTAGTGGACCAGCGCCGAGCCGGCCCACGCATGCAGCATCTGCAGCACGCCGATGTCGGACTCGCGCCGCCCGAACCGCATCACCAGGTCGATGAAGTCGGGGGCGGGCAGCAGCGCGTCCCGCGTCATGTTCCACAGCGCCGACCAGCACAGGGCGCGGGCCAGCGGGTCGGTCATCGCGCCCAGGTGCTCGCGCAGCGTGACCAGGGAGGTCTCGTCGAAGCGGATCTTGCAGTACGTCAGGTCGTCGTCGTTGACCAGGACCAGCTCGGGTGCCTGCTGTCCGGCCAGCTCCGTCACGACCGTGCGCGGGCCGTCGACGTCCAGCTCGGCGCGGGCGTACCGCACCAGGCGTCCGTCCTCGTGGCGGTACAGGCCCACCGCCACGCGGTGCGGCCGCAGTTCGGGGTGTGACTCGACGGCGTCCTGCACCACCGCGAGCTCGTCGATACGGCCGTCGGTGGTCAACAGCACCTGCGGGGTGAGCGAGTTGACGCCGGCAGTCTGCAGCCAGCCGCGCGCCCACGTGCCCATGTCCCGGCCGCTGGTCTCCTCCAGCGCCGACAGCAGGTCGCCCAGCCGGGTGTTGCCGTAGGCGTGCCGCTTGAAGTAGCGGCGGGCGCCCTCCAGGAAGGCGTCCTGGCCGACGTACGCAACGAGTTGCTTCAGGACGGAGGCGCCCTTGGCGTAGGTGATGCCGTCGAAGTTGAGCTTGGCGTCCTGCAGGTCGCGGATGTCGGCGGTGATGGGGTGGGTGGAGGGGAGCTGGTCCGCGCGGTAGGCCCAGGCCTTGCGGCGGTTGGCGAAGGTGATCCAGCCGTCGGTGAAGCGGGTGGCGCCGACCAGGGAGAACGCGCCCATGAAGTCCGCGAAGGACTCCTTCAGCCACAGGTCGTCCCACCACTCCATGGTGACCAGGTCGCCGAACCACATGTGGGCCATCTCGTGCAGGATGACGTTCGCCCGGCCCTCGTAGGACGCGCGCGTCACCTTGCCGCGGAAGATGAACTCCTCGCGGAACGTGACCAGTCCGGGGTTCTCCATCGCGCCGAGGTTGTACTCGGGGACGAACGCCTGGTCGTACTTCCCGAAGGGGTACGGGTAGTCGAAGTGGTCGTGGAAGAAGTCCAGGCCCTGCTTGGTGACGAGGAAGACGTCGTCGGCGTCGAAGTAGGGCGCGAGGCCCTTGCGGCACAGGGCGCCGAGCGGGATCTGAAGCTTCGTGCCGTCCTCGAAGGTCCGCTCGTAGGAGTCCGTCACGTAGTGGTAGGGGCCCGCCACCACGCAGGTGATGTACGTCGAGATCGGCTTCGTCTCCGCGAACCGCCACACGCCGTCCGAGGGCTCGCCCGCGCCGTTGCTCCAGACCGTCCACTCCTCGGGGGCGCGTACCTCGAAGCGGTACGGGGCCTTGAGGTCGGGCTGCTCGAAGTTGGCGAAGACGCGGCGGGAGTCGGCCGGCTCGTACTGGGTGTACAGGTACACCTCGCCGTCCTCGGGGTCGACGAAGCGGTGCATGCCCTCGCCGGTGCGGGAGTAGGCGCACTGGGCGTCCACGACCAGCTCGTTCTCGGCGGCGAGGTCCTCCAGGAGGATGCGGGAGCCGTCGAAGACCTGGCCGGGGTCGAGGTCGCGGCCGTTGAGTGAGACGGAGGTCACACTCGGTGCGATCAGGTCGGCGAAGGTGGTGGCACCGGGCTCGTTGCTGCGGAAGCGGATCGTGGTGACGGAGCGGAAGGTGCGGGGGCCGTCCCCGGCGTCCTCGCCCACCGCCGAACGCAGGTCCAGGGCGACCTCGTACCCGTCGACGGACAGCAGGGCGGCCCGCTCCCGGGCCTCGTCGCGGGTCAGATTCTCACCGGGCACGGGCGGTACTCCCTCGGCTGGCGTTCGGTATGTGGACAGGGCCGATCCTGCCATGTGCTCCTGACAGTGGGCACCGGGAATCGGGCGGTCGCTCGGGAATGGGGCGGGTGATGCGCGGCGTTGTCAGTTGAAACAAACACTTTTCCGAGGAGAGCCATGTCCGAGAGCGCGACCACCTCCGCCAAGACCCCCGTCGACTTCTGGTTCGACCCGCTGTGCCCCTGGGCCTGGATGACCTCCCGGTGGGTGCTGGAAGTGGAGAAGGTCCGGGACATCGAGGTGCGCTGGCACATCATGAGCCTGGCGGTGCTCAACGAGGACAAGCTGGACAAGCTGCCCGACGAGTACCGGGAGATGCTCGCGACCAAGGCGTGGAAGCCGGTGCGCGTGGTGACCGCGGCCTGGCAGAAGCACGGCGCGGACGTCCTCGGCCCGCTCTACACCGCGCTCGGCACCCGCTTCCACAACAACGGCGAGGGCCCGACCACCGAGGCCATCGCCGGCGCCCTGGCCGACGCCGGCCTGCCCGCCGACCTCATCGACTACGCCGACCAGGAGGACTTCGAGTTCGACGCTGAGCTGCGCGCCTCCCACAAGGAGGGCATCGACAAGGTCGGCCAGGAGGTCGGTACCCCGGTCATCGCCGTCCCCGGCGCGGACGGCGAGCAGATCGCCTTCTTCGGCCCGGTCGTCACCCCGGCCCCCAAGGGGGAGGCCGCCGCCAAACTCTGGGACGGCACCCTCGCGGTCGCCTCGGTCCCCGGCTTCTACGAAATCAAGCGCACCCGCACGGCGGGCCCGGACTTCAGCAACCTGTAGGACTCACTTGGGGGCGGCCTCCTTCCGGAAGCTCTCGGGAAGGAGGCCGCCTTTTCCCCTGTTCAGATACGGCTGGTACCAGAGGCACTGCCCTGCGGTGCAGCGCCAGAGGTTGCCCACGTAGAAGCGGGCGCCCCTCTTCTCGCGGACCGCTGTCTTCTCCGCCGGGTTGAGTGGACGGAACTTCTGTCTGCTGTGGCAGGTCGGGCACTCCCGTTCGATCTCGGTCATCGAAGCCTCCTCGCGGTCGCCGCTGACTCCCCGGCGGTAGTACAGCGCGTACTCGGTGAAGGCGCCCCCCGAATCGCCGAGTCGGTCAGGCGCGGGCGCGGCCGCGGGCCTCCGCCAGGCGGGACATGTGGGCCTCGTAGGCCTTCGTGTAGTACGCCGCCCGGGTCGGGTCGGGGTCCACCACCGTGGTCGGGCGCGTCCAGGCCGGTGCGTCGAGGGAAACCCCGTACCGCTCCGCCGCCGCCAGCACCGCCCCCCGCGCACCCACCTCGCCCTCGACGACCCGGAGCGGGCGGCCGAGCGCGTCGGCGAGGAGGCGCATCCAGGCGGGGCTGCGGGTGCCGCCGCCGCAGACGGCCAGGGAGCCGGTGAGGCCGGCGGCCTCCAGGCAATGGCGGGCCGCGTAGCCGATCCCCTCGCAGGTCGCGCGGATCAGGTCGGCCTTCGTGGACTCCAGGGAGACTCCGGTGAGTTCGGCGCGCAGCCGGGGTTCGACGAAGGGGGCGCGCTCGCCGGAGGGCGCGAAGTACGGCAGCACGCGGACGCCGTTCGCGCCGGGCGGGGTGTCCGCGAGCAGCGCGTCGACCTCGTCGTGGTGGACGCCCGTCGTCGTCAGTACCCAGTCCAGGGCCGCGGTTCCGACCATCGCGGGCATGGCGCGCAGCCAGTGGCCGGGACGGTCGGTGGAGATGTACAGGCCGGCCGGCTCCCCGGTGAGGTCCAGGTCGGTGGTGGCGACGAGGCTGGCCAGGCAGGTGCCGACGATCAGCAGACCGTCACCGGGAGCGGTCACCCCCGCGCCGAGCGCGCAGGACGGCAGGTCGTACGGCCCGTTCGCGAGGCGGGTGCCCGGCGGCAGTCCCTCGACCGCCTCGGCCGTGGTGATCGGGTCGCCGACGGGGGCGAGCAGCCCACGCCGGTGAGTGAGCCCCAGCAGCTCCACGACCCGGTTGTCGTATGCCCGGGTGCGCGGGTCGAGGAACGGCATCGACGCGTCGGAGACGTCCGTGGTCGCCGGCGCGCCCGTCAGCCGGCGGAAGACCATGTCCTTGCAGTACAGGGCCGTGCTCGCGGCGTCCAGCGACGCGGGCTCGTAGCGGTCGAACCAGGCCAGCAGCGGGCCGGGGCACCCGGGGAACATGGCGCTGCCCGTGCGCCGGAACACCGTCTCGAAGGTGCCGTCCGCCAGCCACTGGTCGAGCAGTTCATGGGCCCGGCCGTCCATCCAGGAGGCCGCGGGACGCACCGGGCGCCCCTCCTTGTCGACCAGCCACACCCCGTCGCCCTGCCCGGTCAGCCCGGCCAGCTCCACCGGCTCCCCGACCCGGGACGTCAGCTCCCCGAGGACCGCGAGGACGGCCGCGTACACCTCCTCCATGTCCTGCTCGGCCACGCCCCCGTGCAGGGCGAGGCCCACCGGGCGTGCCTCGACGGCCAGTTCACGCCCGTCGCCGTCGAAGGCGGCGGCCTTCACCATGGACGTGCCCACATCGATACCGACGTACATGTCGCCTCCCGGCTCGTCAGGTCAGGCAGTTCCTCAGGGTGGCAGTTCGTCAGGGCGGGGCGATGAGTCAGGTCAGACAGTGCGCCGGTGGCTCTCCGCGCCCCCAGCGCCCCACCTCCTCGGCGGCGATCCGGGCCGCCTTCTCCGCCACCGCGCGCGAGGCCCCGCCCAGATGCGGCGTCATCACCACACGGTCGGCCAGGCCGAACAGCCGTGAGTCGGCGGGCACCGGCTCCTCCCCGAACGTGTCCAGGGCCGCCGCCGACACATGACCGCTCTCCAGGGCGTCGCACAGCGCCTCCTCGTCGATCAGCGGCCCGCGCGCCACGTTCACCACCACCCCGCCCGGAGGCAGCAGCGTCAGCTCACGGGCGCCGATCAGGCCACGCGTCTCCGCGGTCAGCCTGGCGTGCAGGGTGATCACCCGGGAACGGCGCAGGAGCTCGTCGAGCGATTTCATGCGCAGACCGAAGATCTGGCCGCGCAGATAGGGGTCGTACACCATCACCTGCGCGCCGAAGGCGCACAGCGCGCGGGCGACCCGGCTGCCGACGGCGCCGTAGCCGACGAGCCCGACGGGCAGGTCCTCCAGCTCCAGACCGCTGTGCTCGTACGTGTAGTACGTCGCTCCTTCCCAACTGCCCTGCCCCGCCAGCAGGTTGTGCGCCTGCGGGATGCGGCGCAGGGCCGCCAGCATCAGGCCGACGGTGAACTCGGCGGTCGCAGCGGCGTTGCGGCCGGGGGCGTAGCAGACGCGCACGTCGTGCCGCTTGGCCGCGTCCAGGTTGACGTTGACCGGGCCGCCCCGGCAGACGACCACCAGCCGCAGTTCCGGGCAGGCCGCCAGGACGCGCTCCGTCACCGGGCCCATCTGCGTGACCAGTACCTGGGCACCGGCGAGCGCCTCGATCAGCTCGTCCTCGGCGTCGCTGGCCTCCGTCACCTCGGCCACCGGCCCGAACGGCTCCAGCGGCCAGCCGAGGGTCAGTTCCCGCACATCGCAGTCGAGTTCACGGGTGACCGCCGCGGTGATGAGCGACGGCAGGATGAAGTGGTCGCCGGCGGCGACGACACGCACGGGTTCGCTCATCGCAGCAAGTCTCCTGTCTCGGCGTCGAAGACATGGGTCAGGCGCGCCTCGGCGGTGACCCGAACGGGCTCGTCGTGGGCGAGGCGCACCTCGGGTCCGGTGAGGACGACGAGGGGGCGCTCCACGCCGTCCAGGGCGAGGGTGGCGATGCCCGCCTCCAGCAGCGGCTCAAGGGCGACGACCTTGGCGGGCAGACCCTCGTCGCCGCCCAGGCGCAGATCCTCGGGCCGGATGCCGACGACCACCTCGCGGCCCTCGGCGACCGGCACGGGCAGGGCGATCCGTACGGCGTCCGAGAGGCGGACGCGGCCGTCGTCCGCGACGACCCCCGGCAGCAGGTTGATCGCGGGCTCGCCCACGAAGTCCGCCACGAACAGGTTCGCGGGGCTGTCGTAGATCTCGTAGGGGCTGCCGAGCTGCTGGATGACGCCGTCCTTCATCACGGCGATCCGGTCGGCGAGGGACAGGGCCTCCTCCTGGTCGTGGGTGACCAGGATCGTCGTATGGCCCAAGTCCCGCTGGATGCGCTTGAGTTCGCGGCGCGTGGTGTCGCGCTGGGCGGCGTCCAGGTGGGAGAGGGGCTCGTCCAGGAGCAGGACGTCCGGTTCGCGGACGAGCGCGCGGGCGAGGCTGACGCGTTGCTTCTGGCCGCTGGACAGGCCGGCCGGGTGGGCGTCGAGGACGCCGGTGAGGTCCACGCGGTCGGCGATCTCGGCGACCTTGCGCCGCACGTCCCCCCTGACGCCTCGCCGGCGTGCCTTCAGCCCGAAGGCCAGGTTCTCCGCGACCGTCAGCGGCGGGTACAGCGCGTAGTTCTCGAAGGCGACCCCGATGTTGCGGGCCTGGGCGGGGCGGTGGATCACCGACTCTCCGCCCACCAGGATGTCCCCGCCGGTCACCCTCTCCAGACCGGCGATCATCCGCAGGGTGGTGGACTTGCCGCACCCCGAGGGGCCCAGCAGCCCGATCAGTTCCCCGGAGCGCAGTGCGAGGTCGATGCCGCGTACGGCGTCCACCGGCGGCCGCCCCCGGGAGCGGTACGTCTTGCGCAGATCACGTAGTTCCAGCTCGGTCATCGCTGCCCTTCGTGCCTCTCGTGGCGCAGATCTCGTACGGGACCTTGTGCTCGTCCAGATCCCGCAGCGCCTCGGCCGACGCCCCGTCGTCGACGAGGAGCAGGTCGAAGCGGGACAGCGGGACGACCCGGTGCAGCGCGACCCGGGCGAGCTTGGTGTGGTCGATCAGCAGGACGTTGCGGGCGGCCGCGTCGAGCATGGCCCGCTTCACCGACACGATGTGCTGTTCCTGGTGGTATGCGTAACCCCCGTGCACGGCGGACGTCGAGGTGAAGCACACGTCCACGCGCAGCTGCCCGACCGCCTCCACGCAGGACACCCCGAGGAAGGAGGAGTGCAGCGGGTCGTAGTCGCCGCCGAGCGCCATCAGATGGATGCCTCGCTGGTCGGCGAGGAGGTTGATCGCCTCCAGGAAGTTGGTGACCACGGTCAGCGGTGTGATCTCGCCGAGCCGCAGACGGCGGGCTATCTCCAGGGTGGAGGTGGAGTCGTCCAGCATGATCGCCATGCCGGGCTCTATGGATTTCAGCGCGTGCTCGGCGACGGCGGCCTTCTCGGCGCGCATCGTCTTGAGCCGGTACTGGACGTTGGACTCGAAGACGCCGGACGGCTGCGCGGTCACGCCACCCCTGAACTTGCGGACGATTCCCTGCCGTTCGAGCTCGTCGAGGTCACGGTGGATGGTCATCAGGCTCACCCCGAAGCGCCCGGCGAGCTCGGCCGCGGTCGCCGAGCCGTCGGCCAGGACCTGCTCGGCCATGGCGGCCTGCCGGGCCGCGGGTCCCTGCTGATGCGCACCGCTGTTGTTGCTCATCGTGTCCCGATCAGTCGTCCTGGGCGCCCGGGCCGGTCGGCCTCGAACAGCAGCAGGTTCTCAGGCCGGACCGTGAGACGTACCGGATCGTCGGGACGCAGTCCCGCCGTGTCGCCCCGCGGGGCCACCAGCGACAGGTGCTGCCCGCCCAGCCGGACGGTCACCTCGACGCTGCGGCCGAGCACCTCGGTGACGTAGACGGTGCCGGTCAGCTCATGACCGCCGGTGCCCTTCAGCGCGACGTCCCGGGGGCGTACGCCGACCAGGACGTCCGTGCCGGGCCGCGCCCGTGCCGCGAGCGGCAGCTCCACCTTCCCGTCCGCCGACCGGAAGCTCCCGTCCTCGGCGAGCGCCCCCGGCAGCAGGTTGATCCGCGGCCGGCCGAACGCCCGCGCCACCTCCGTGTCGTGCGGCCGGTACCAGATCTCCTCCCGCGTCCCCGTCTGCACGATCCGCCCGTCCCGGATCACCCCGATCCGGTCGCCGAGCGCCAGCGCCTCGACGGAGTCGTGGGTGACGTAGAGCGTGGTGGTGTGCTGCACGGCCCCGATCGCCTTCAGCTCGGCCCGCATCTGCTGGCGGAGTTTGGCGTCGAGGTGGCTCAGAGGCTCGTCCAGCAGGAAGGCGCGGGCGGGCCGGACCAGCACCCGGCCGAGGGCGACACGCTGCCGCTGCCCGTTGGAGAGCTGACCGACCTGCCGGTCCAGCAGGCCGCCGATGCCGAGGAGTTCGGCGATCGCGCCGACCCGGTCGCGAGCCTCGGCGGCGGGCAGGCGGTGGCGCGGCGAGCGGAGCGGGGAGACGAGGTTGTCGTAGGCCGAGCGGTGCGGGTAGAGGGCGTAGCTCTCGAAGCACATCGCCACACCCCGGTCGTACGGCTCGACGCCCGCCATGTCTTCGCCGCCGAGCAGCACCGTGCCCATGTCGGGCCGCTCCAGCCCGGCGATCGTCTTGAGCGTGGTCGTCTTGCCGGCCCCGGACGGGCCGAGGAGGCAGAAGAACTCCCCTTCAGCGACGTCCAGTTCGAGCCCGTCGAGCGCGGTGACCTTCCCGTACGCCTTCCTGATGCCGCGCAGCCCGATCACGACTTCACCGCCCCGAACGACAGCCCCCGCACCAGATACCGCTGGATGGTGAGGGCCAGCAGCAGCGGCGGTACGACCGAGACCAGGGCCGCCGCGGCCGTCAGGTTGTACTTGGGGCGGTCGCCGCCGAGGAAGGACAGGGCGCCGACGGTCACCGTCTGGGCCTCGCTGGAGGTGAGGATCAGCGGGAAGACGAAGTTGTTCCAGGCGAAGATGAAGGCCAGCAGCGACACGGCCGCGACGCCCGGCTTGACCAGCGGCAGGGCCACCTTGAAGAACGCCTGCTTGCGTGTGTAGCCGTCCAGCAGTGCCGCCTGCTCCAGCTCCGGGGTGAGATCGGCGAAGTAGGACCGCATGATCCACACGATCAGCGGCAGGGTGACCAGTTGCAGGACCCAGATCATGCCGACGTACGTGTCGAAGAGACCGAGCTTCTGGTACAGCACGAACAGCGGGATGATCACGGTGAGTTCGGGCGCGAACCGGAACGACAGCAGCGTGAACATCAGGTTCTCCGAGCCCTTGAACCGCCAGCGCGCCGACGCGTACGCCGCCGGCAGCCCGACCACGAGCGACAGCAGCACCGCCCCCACCGACACCACCAGGCTGTTCACGAAGAACCGCACGAACGGAATGCCCTCGCTGTCGCCGAGGACCGTCCGGTAGGCGCCGAGGGTCGGGGTGAACGAGAAGTAGGTGCTGAAGAGCTGGTCGGCGGGCTTCAGCGAGAGGATCACCATCCAGGCGATCGGAAACAGGGCGAAGACGAAGTAGAGGACGAGGGCGGCGTCCGCGAGCCACCCCAACAGGCGCTTCCTGAACGTCATTTCGCCTCGGCCGCCTTCCGCTGGATACGGCCCAGATGGCGTACGAGCACCATCGCCGCGAGGTACACCACGGCCCACAGCACGATCGTGTAGCTGATGCCGAAGCTGTAGCGCTGGAAGCGGATCGCCTCCAGGTACGCCCGGATCTGCAGGACCACGGTCGAGTCGCCGGGCCCGCCCTCGGTGAGGGCGTAGATGATGTCGAAGACCTTCAGCGAGTCCATGAACCGGAAGATGACCGCGACCAGCACGTACGGCCAGAGCATCGGCAGTGTCAGCCGCCGGAAGGTGTACCACCGGCCCGCGCCGTCCACGGCCGCCGCCTCGAACGGGGAGGTGGGCAGCGACCGCAGACCGGCCAGGGCGAGGATCGACACGAACGGGGTGTAGACCCAGACGTCCACGGCGATCGACGACAGCAGCGCGCCCGTCGGGGTGTCCGTCCACTGAACTCCCCCCAGCCCGAAGGGTTTCAGCAGATGGTTCACCACCCCCACCGACGGCTGGAGCATCAGCTTCCACATGATCGCGGCGATCACCGGGGCGATCATCAACGGCAGGATGAGGATCTTCTCCAGCACCCGGCCGACGCGTGAGGAACGGTGCAGCAGTAGCGCGACGGCGACCCCGAGCACGGTTTCGACGGCGGCGGCCCCGACCGCGTAGAGGACGGTCACCCAGGCCGAGTTCCAGAAGGCCTCCTGGGTGAAGACGGTCTCGTAGTTCTGCAACCGCACCATGTCCGGCTGCGGTTTGCTCGCCGAGAAGTCGAACAGCGTGTAGTAGAGCCCGAGTCCGAACGGGTAGAGGATTCCGCAGGTCAGCAGGAGTGCCGGAACGATCAGAAGGTACGGGCGCAGGGTGAGCCGCCAACCCATGGCGCTCAGTCCACCTTGGTGGCGAGGTCGCTCGCCAGCCCGTTCAGCACCGACTTGGCGTTCTTGCCGCCGTAGATCTCCTGGAGGGCGGCGGCCCAGCTGGTGGTGGCGTCGAAGAACTGCGCCTGCGGAGTGAACTGGATCTTCGTCTGGTCGACGACCGTCTCGAAGGTCTCGATGAAGCCCGGCAGATGCCGCATCTTGTCCTTGTACGCGGCGTCCTGGCTGATCGACTTCCGCACGGGGTCGATGTGGTTGTAGGCGATCGCGCCCTTGCGCAGGTGCTCTTTACCGGTCGCCCACTGTAAGAACAGCCAACTGGCGCTCTTCTTCTTGCTCTTGGCGTTCATGCCGAGCGACCAGATCCACATGTTGGTGGCGAGCGAACCGTCCGGCCCCTTCGGGCCGGGGTGGAAGGCGATCTTCCCGGAGGCGGGACTGGCCCCCTTCACGGCCTGGAAGTAGGCAGCCGTGTCCGCGTCGAAGAGCATGCCCGCCTTCTTCGCGCCGAGGTCGCTGGAGCACTGGTACCAGGTGTACGACGTCCAGGACGGCGGCCCGCCCTGTTTGACCATGCCCGCCCAGTCCTGGGTGAAGGCGACGGCCTCGGGGGTGTTCATGGCGGGCTTGAGCCTGCCGCCCTCCACCGTGAAGTCGTGCAGGCCGTTGCGGGCGTACATGGTCATGAAGCCGGGGTGGATGGTGGCCCAGCTGCGCGAGCCCCGCACGGCGATCCCGTACATGCCGTCGTAACCGGCCCCGGGCGCCTTCCTCTTGATGACCCCGGCGATCTCGCGCAGGTCGTCGAAGGTCTCCGCCGGCTTCAGGCCGAGCTTCCCGAAGACCTCGGTGTTGTAGGCGACGACGTTCGTCTCCCAGCCCCAGGGCAGCGCGTACTGGCCGCCCTGGCCGAGCGGGGCGCCCGCCTTCAGCGACCACTGGTCGGACCGGAGCAGGTTGGGGAAGAAGTCGGCCTGGTCCCATTCGGCGCCGGTGGCCGAGGAGTTGCGCATCCAGGGCCCCAGGTCCTCCAGCCAGCCGGGCGGCCCGTACTGCCACACCATGTAGGCGCCGAGCATGAAGACGTCGTAGGAGGCCCGCCCGCTGGAGAGGTCCACGGTGAGCTTGTCGAAGTAGTTGTCCTCGGGGAAGACGTCGTACTCGACCTTGATGCCGGTGCTCGCGGTGAAGGACTTCAGGTCGGCGATCAGGGCGTCGGTGTAGGGGTGCTTGTTGAGCAGCGCCTTGACCGTCGTGCCCTTCTCCCTCTTCCAGTCGAACGAGCCGGTGACGTCGTCCGCGGCCGAGCCACCGCCCTTCTTGGCGTCGTCGCCGCCGAAACCCGCGCCGCAGGCTGCCAGCAAGGGCGTGGCGGCGGCCCCGGCGGTGAGGGCGAGGAAGCGTCTGCGGTCGTGCGCGTGCGTGTCCATCCGTGACCTCCGAGTGGGGCGGGTCCGGTGCGCTGTGGCGGTGGGGGGAAACACGTCGAGTCGACTCGTTAACAGAGGGTGTAACGGCGGAAGTTGCGCGTCAATCCCTCGCGCAAGCGAAAACCACGCGTCAATATCGGAGAGTGGCGTGAAGTTCACAGGACGGTCCGAGATGTCCGGGAGGCAGGGATGCGGGACGAGCAGGAGGCGTGGCTGGGGATCGACCTCGGTACGCAGAGCGTCCGCGTGCTGGCCGTCGCCGGGGACGGCACGGTCCTCGGCGGCGGCTCGGCCCCGATCGGCGGGCGCCGCGAGCGGGAGCGGCACGAGCAGGATCCGGGGGACTGGTGGCAGGGGGTGTGTGCCGCCTCCCGGGCCGCGCTCGGCCCGGTCGCGGGCCTGCGGATCGGCGGGCTCGCGGTGTGCGGGACGTCCGGGACGGTACTGCTGACGAACGGGACGGGACGGCCGCTGAGCCCCGCGCTCATGTACGACGACGGGCGGGCCGCGGAGCAGGCGGCACGGGCGCGGGAGTCGGGCCTCGCCGTGCAGAACACGTGGGCGCTGCCGAAGGCACGCTGGCTCGTCGAGGAGTACGGGCGGGGGCGGATCACCCACCAGCCCGACGTCATCACCGCGCGGCTCGTCGGCAAGCCGGTGCCGACCGACTCCAGCCACGCCCTCAAGACGGCCTACGACGTCGGGCGGGAGGCCTGGCCGGACGTCATGGGCCTGCCCAGGGAGGCACTGCCCGACGTCGTCCGGCCCGGCACCCCGCTCGGCGAGGTCTGCCCGGCCGCGGCCGAAGCCACCGGCATCCCCGCCGGCACGCCCGTCGTCGCCGGGATGACCGACGGCTGCGCGGCGCAGATCGCGTCCGGGGCGCTGCGACCCGGCTCCTGGAACTCCGTGCTGGGCACGACCCTCGTCCTCAAGGGCGCCGCCGCCGAGCCGGTCCACGACCCGTCCGGGGTGGTCTACAACCACCGGGCGCCGGACGGGAGTTGGCTGCCGGGTGGCGCGTCGAGCGTCGGCGCGGGGGTGCTCACCGCGGTCTTCGCGGGCGCCGACCCGGTGGCGATGGACGCGCGGGCGGCCGCGTTCGAGCCCGCGGGCGCGGTGGCCTACCCTCTGGTGTCGCCCGGCGAGCGGTTCCCGTTCCTGGCGCCCGGCGCCTCCACCCTGATGCTGGGCGAGCCGGCGGGCGACGCCGACCTGTGGGCCGCGCTGCTCCAGGGCGTCGCCTTCACCGAACGGCTCTGCCTGGACTACCTGCACCACCTGGGCGCCCCGCTGGACGGCCCGCTCACCTTCACCGGCGGCGGCGCCCGCAGCCCGTACTGGAACCAGCTGCGCACCGACATCCTCGGCCGTCCGGCCCGCGTACCCGAGCAGACCGAACCGGCACTGGGCATGGCCGCACTGGCCGCGCACGGGACGGGCTCGGGTCCCCTGGTGGACATCACCGACCGCATGGTCCGCATCGGCACCCGCCTCGAACCGCGCTCCGACCGCACCGCCCGCTTCGCCGAGCCGTACGCCCGTCTGATCGACGAGCTGACGGCCCGCGGCTGGCTCCCGTCGGCGGTGGCGGGACACGCCCGCACCCGGCTCCGGCAGACCCTGGAGGGCGCCGCGCACCGCGATACTTCGGACTCATGAGTACGACGCTGCTGCTGGCCCGGCACGGGCAGACCGTCTGGCACGCCGAGAACCGCTACGCCGGGGTGAGCGACGTGGCCCTCACCGACACGGGACGCGCGCAGGCCGAGGCGCTCGGGCGCTGGGCCGCCGCCCATCCCGTCGACGCGATCTGGACGTCCACCGTCTCCCGCGCGATCCTCACCGCCGAGCCCGCCTGCCGGGCCCTCGGGCTCACCTCGCACCGCGAACACGCCCTGCGGGAGTGCGACTTCGGGGTGGTGGAGGGCCGCACGCTCGCCGAGTTCGCGAAGGAGGACCCCGACGCGGCGGCGGCCTTCCGCGCCGACCCGGTGGCGCACCCCTTTCCCGGCGCCGAGGACCCGACGGAGGCCGCCGAACGGGGGGCCGGTGCCCTGCGGCGCATCGCGGCCGCGCACGAGGGCGGGCGCGTCTTGGTCCTCGCCCACAACACCCTGCTGCGCCTGGTCCTGTGCCGGCTGGTGTCGATCCCGCTCGCCGACTACCGCCGCGTGCTCCCGCGGCTGCGCAACGCCGCCGTCACCGAACTCCGTGTGGAGGCCGGTTCGGTCGGGCTGATCTCCCTGAACGTGCCGTGCGAACAGGAGCCCGGGTAAGGCGGGCGCAGGGCATGGGAAGCCCCCGCGAGTCATGTCCTCGCGGGGGCCTCCGTCATTCCGCCTGCCGGGTGAAGGGTGAGAAGACGATCACGAGGCAGGACGTTTCCGGGTGGCCGGGCGGCTCAGGGCGCCGGCAGCAGCACGTCGGCCCGGGACCTCGCGGCCGCGTAACGCCGGGCCACGTCCTGCCAGTTGACGACGGCCCACATGGCGTCGATGAAGTCGACCTTCTGGTTGCGGTACTGGAGGTAGAAGGCGTGCTCCCAGGCGTCGAAGACGAGGATCGGCACCGCTCCCTGCCCGACGTTGCCCTGATGGTCGTAGACCTGCTCGACGACGAGCCGCCCGCTCAGCGGTTCGTGGGCGAGGACGCCCCAGCCGGACCCCTGCGTGGTGGCGGCGGCTTTGGTCAGCTGCGCCTTGAAGCCGGCCAACGAGCCGAACGACTCCGCGATCGCGTCCGCCAGTTCACCCACCCCGTCCGCCGCCAGCGGCTCACCGCCGCCCTCCTTCGGGCCGGTCATGTTCCACCAGTAGATCGAGTGCAGGATGTGCCCCGACAGATGGAAGGCCAGGTTCTTCTCCAGCCCGTTCAGCGCCCCCCAGCTCTCCTTCTCCCGCGCCTCCGCCAGCTGCTCCAGGGTGTCGTTGGCGCCCTTCACATATGCCGCGTGGTGCTTGTCGTGATGCAGCTCGATGATCTCGGGACTGATCACGGGCGCGAGCGCGGCGTAGTCGTACGGCAGCTCAGGAAGCGTGTAGACGGGCATGGGGGTCCCCTCCGACCTCTTATTGCAAAGAACTTGCAAGTACACGTTAACAACAAGAAGGCCCCCGCGGGTGCACCGCGGGGGCCTTTCTGAGCTGGTGGCGGGTCAGGCCGTGGTGCGCGCCTTCGCCTTCTGCCACGCGTACCCGATCACCGCCAGGACCGCGGTCATGGCGCCGGTGCCGTAGAGCTGGACGCGGGTGTCCGGCTCGCGGGCCATCAGGACGAAGATCGTCGCCATGGCGGCCAGGGCGAGCCAGGTGAGCCAGGGGAAGGCCCACATGCGGACGGTGAGCTTCTCGGGGGCCTCCCGTTCCAGGAGCGCGCGCAGGCGGAGCTGGGAGGCGGCGATGAAGATCCAGACGACGAGGATGACCGCGCCGATCATGTTCAGCAGCCAGGGGAAGACGTCGTCCGGACGCCAGTAGCTGAGCACGACGCAGACGAAGCCGAAGACCGAGGAGGTGAGGACCGCAAGGCGCGGGACGCCGCCGGAGACCCGGCCCAGCGCCTTCGGGCCCTGGCCGCGCTCGACCAGGGAGTAGGCGATGCGCGAGGAGCCGTAGATGTTGGCGTTCATCGCGGACAGCAGGGCGACGAGGATGACCACGTTCATCAGCTGCCCGGCGCCCGGGATGCCGAGCTGTCGCAGGGTGGCGACGTAGGGGCCGGCCTCGACGACCGCCTCGGAGTCCCACGGCACGAGGGTGACGATGACCGCCATGGAGCCGATGTAGAACACCGCGATGCGCCACATCGCGGTGCGGACCGCGCTCGCCACGCCCTTGACGGGATTCTCCGACTCGGCGGCGGCGATGGTCACGGTCTCCAGGCCGCCGTAGGCGAAGACCGAGGCGAGCAGGCCGATGACCAGGCCCTCGCTGCCGTTCGGCAGGAAGCCCCCCTCGCCGGTGAGGTGGGCGGTCCCCGGGGCGTCGGTGCCGGGCAGCACGCCCGCGATGGCCAGGACGCCGAGGACCAGGAAGAGGCCGATCGCGCCGACCTTCAGGGCCGCGAACCAGAACTCGAACTCGCCGAAGTTCTTCACCGCGGCGAGGTTCGTCGCGCAGAACACCACCATGAACAGGGCGACCCACGCCCACTCGGGCGTCCCCGGCAGCCAGCCCGTCACGATCTTCGCGGCGCCGATGCCCTCCAGACCGACGGCCGTGCAGAGCAGGACCCAGAAGGCCCAGCCCGCGGTGAAACCCGCCCAGGGGCCGATGGCACGCTCGGCGTGCGCCGAGAAGGAGCCCGACGACGGATACGCGGCCGACATCTCGCCGAGCATCCGCATCACCAGCATCACGAGCAGGCCGGAGAGGGTGTAGGCGATGACGATGGAGGGTCCGGCGGCGGCGATACCCGCGCCGGAGCCCACGAACAGGCCCGCGCCGATGACGCCGCCGAGGGCGATCATCGAGAGATGGCGCTGCTTGAGGCCGTGGGACAGGGTGGCGGTGTCCGCCTGGGCCGACGGCGTGTCGGCCGTGGTGGTGCTGTTCTGCATGGGCGCGGCTCGTCCAATGCGTGAGATGGGCAAAAACGCCCACAGTGTGGGCGGCCTCACCGCTCGGAGGGAGAAGCCGCCCACTATCCGGACGCGCCGGAGACACTGAGTGATCGAGACGCTACGCGGCCACGGAGGTGTAGTGCGACGCGTCGCCCTCGATCGAGTAGCTCTCCTTGCCCTCGATGCCGACCGGCACGTCACCGGCGACGGTCACCCGGTGCAGCCGGCGCGGCAGCCCGTCGTAGTTGTCGACGGCGTAGTGCTGGGTGATGCGGTTGTCGAACAGGACGAGCTGGTTCGGCGACCACCGGTGGCGCAGGATGTTCTCCGGACGGGTGACGTACGCCTGCAGCAGGTCGAGGATCTTGCGGGACTCACCGGGCGAGAGGCCCACGATCCGCTGGGCGAACCCGCCGATGAACAGCCCGCGTTCACCGGTCAGCGGGTGGACGCGGACCACGGGGTGGACCGTGCGGTACTTGATCGAGGTGAACTGGGCGCGCTGGGCGGCCTGTTCCTCGTCCACGTCCTCCTCCGGTACGGCGTAGTCGTAGTCGTTGGTGTGCTCGGCCCACAGGGTGTCGGCCAACCGGCGGAGGGAGTCCGGCAGTTGGCGGTAGGCGGCCGCCGAGTTGGTGATCAGCGTCTCGCCGCCGTACGGCGGGAGCGTGATGCTGCGCAGGGTGCTGGCCTGCGGCGGGTTGAGGACGAAGGTGACGTCGGTGTGCCAGTGGTTGGCGGCGCGCCCGCGCTCGCTGTCGACGGGCAGCACGTTCGGGACCCCGTCGACGGAGGAGACCGTCGGATGCGCGGTGGTGATGTCGCCGAAGTGGCGGACGAAGGCCTGCTGGCCGTCGTCGTCCAGGTTCACGTCGTCGAAGACGAGCGCCTTGTGGACGTTGAGGGCCTCGCGGATCGCGGCGGCGGTCTCCTCGCCGAGGGGCCGGGAGATGTCGGCGCCCAGGACGCGGGCGCCGATGTGGGCGGTGACCTTCTGGATCTCGATGCCGGACATGTGCGGGTCCTTTCAGACGAGGGCGGGCTGGGCGGGCGGGACGTGCTGGTTGGCGGGGCGGGGGAGGCCGTAGCGCTCGCGCAGGGTGCGGCGCGGCCCGTACTCGCTGCGGAGCAGGCCGCGGGCGCGCAGGATCGGGACGACCTGGTCGACGAAGGTCTCCAGGCCGGAGGGCAGCACGGCGGGCATGATGTTGAAGCCGTCCGCCGCGCCCTGGGTGAACCAGGTCCCGATCGCGTCGGCGACCTGCTCGGGCGTCCCGGCGAAGGTGAGATGGCCGCGGCCGCCGCCGAGCCGGCCGATCAGCTGCCGGACGGTGAGGCGTTCGCGCCGGGCCAGCCGGACGACGAGTGTGTAGCGGCTCTTGGCGCCCTCCACGGCGTCCTCGGACGGCAGGCTGTCGGGCAGCTGTGCGTCCAACTCCAGGGTGCCGGGTTCGAGTTGGAGCAGCCGCTCCAGGCGGTCCACGCCGTGCCGGTGCACGATGTGGTCCTCCAGGAGCTGCTCGTTCGCCCGCGCCTCCGCCTCCGTCGAGCCGATGACGGGCACGATCCCGGGCAGTACCTTGATGTGCTCGGGGTCGCGGCCGGCCGCCGCCGTACGGGACTTGAGGTCGGCGTAGAAGGCCTGCGCGTCGGCGAGGGTCTGCTGGGCGGTGAACACCGCCTCCGCGTGGCGGGCCGCGAACGCCTTGCCGTCCTCGCTCGACCCCGCCTGCACCAGCAGCGGGTAACCCTGCGGCGAGCGGGGGACGTTGAGGGCGCCCTCGACGCTGAAGTACGTGCCCCTGTGCCGGGGCGGGTGGATCTTCGCGTCGTCGCCCCAGACGCCGGCCGCCTTGTCGCCGACGATCGCGTCGTCCTCCCAGCTGTCCCACAGCTTGAGGGCGACGTCCAGGAACTCGGCGGCGCGTGCGTACCGCTCGGCGTGCGCGGGCTCCGCCTCCAGACCGAAGTTGCGCGCGGCCTCGGCACCCGCCGTGGTGACGATGTTCCAGCCCGCCCGGCCGCCGCTGATGATGTCCAGCGAGGCGAACTTGCGGGCCAGGTTGTAGGGGGAGTTGTAGGAGGTGGACGCGGTGGCGATCAGCCCGATGTGCTCGGTCGCGGTCGCCAGCGCGGTCAGCAGGGTGAGCGGTTCCAGAGCGCCCGCGGGTCGCTGCGCGATGTTGTTCCACAGCTGCGGACCGTCGGCGAGGAAGAGCGAGTCGAAGGTGCCGCGCTCCGCGGTCCGGGCGAGCCCGACGTAGTGGTCCAGCTCGACGTGCGCGTACGGATCGCTCTCCGGGAGCCGCCAGGAGGCTTCGTGGTGACCGGTGTTCATGAGGAAGGCGTTGAGGTGGAGCCGGCGAGTCATGCGGTGTCCGTTTCTTTCCGGTCTTGCGGGTCTTTCCGGCGGGGGGCGGGCAGCTCTGTTCCGGCGTTCACGCGGCGTCCTCCGTGACCCCCAGCGCCGCCAGCAGCCGCGACCGGTACGCGTCGCGCGGGCGCTCGTGGTCGACGGGCAGATCGAGGCCGATACGGCCCTCCTCCAGGACCAGCACCCGGTCCGCGAGGACGATCGCCTCGTCCACGTCGTGCGTCACCAGCAGCACCGACGGCCGATGGCGCCGCCACAGCTCGCGCAGCAGGCCGTGCATCTTGATCCGGGTCAGCGCGTCCAGCGCCCCGAACGGCTCGTCCGCCAGCAGGAGTTCGGGCTCGCGGACGAGCGAGCGGGCCAGCGCGGCGCGCTGCGCCTCGCCGCCGGACAGCTCGTTCGGCCAGGCCCGCTCACGGCCCTTGAGGCCCACCTCGGCGAGGGCCTCGCGCCCCAGCTGCGCCGCCTCCTTGCCGTCGAGACCGAGGAGTACGTTGTCCAGCACCCGCCGCCACGGCAGCAGCCGCGAGTCCTGGAAGACCACGGACACCCGCTCCGGGGCGGTCAGCTGCCCGCTCCCGGCGACCTTGTGGTCCAGGCCCGCGATCGCCCGCAGCAGCGTGGACTTGCCGGATCCGCTGTGCCCGAGGAGGGCCACGAACTGCCCGGCGGGGATGTCGAGGTCGATGCCGTCGAGCACCGTGCGGTCCTCGAACGAGCGGGTCAGGCCGCGCAGTTGGACGGCGGGCCGGGTCAGCTGCTCAGTGTGCGGCGCCACGACAGCACCCTCCGTTCGACGAGACGGACCGCGCTGTCGGAGATCAGACCGAAGACGCCGTAGACGAGGAGGCCGACGAGGATGACGTCCGACTGGCCGTAGTTCTGGGCCTGGAACATCATGTAGCCGAGCCCGCTGGTGGCGTTGATCTGCTCCAGCACCACGAGGCCCAGCCAGGAGCCGGTCACGGCGAGCCGGAGTCCCACGAAGAATCCGGGCAGCGCGCCGGGGATGACGATCTGGCGGACGAACTGGAGCCGGGACAGCCCCTGCACCTCGGCGAGTTCGACGAAACGGCTGTCGATGCCGGACAGCGCGGCGTGCGTGTTCAGATAGACCGGGATGTAGACGACGATGGCGATGATCGCGATCTTGAACGTCTCGCCGATGCCCAGCCACAGGATGAACAGCGGGATCAGGCCCAGGGTCGGGATCGCGCGGTTGAGCTGCACCGTCCCGTCGATCAGTGCCTCGCCGACCCGGCTGAGCCCGGACGCCAGCGCGAGCACGACCCCGGCGGTGAGGCCGATCGCGAAGCCGTACGCGGCCCGCTCCAGCGAGGTCAGGATGTCGGTGGGCAGGGTCCCGGCGCTCCACAGCCGGCCGGCCGTCCCCAGAACCGTCCAGGGAGCCGGGATCGCACCGGTGTCGAGCTGCCCAGCTGCGGACGCGGCGGCCCAGAGCCCGACGAGGAGGGCGGGACCGATCAGGCCCGAGGCGGGCAGCGGCCGGCCGGGGGACAGGCCGCGCCGTTGCCGCCGTCGTGGCCGGTGGCCGCCCTTGCGGTCCGTGACCGGCGCGGTGGTGGACGTGGTGGTGGTCGTGGTGGTCATGGCGGTCACCTCCGGTACTCCGCCGGTACGGCCTTGGCGGCGATGTCCTCGAAGCGGTGGTCGAAGAGCGAGGAGACGTCGAACTTCTTCACGAAGCCGCCCTCCGCGAGCAGATCGGCGGTCTCCTGCTCCCACTTGATCGCTTCGGTCCAACCGGGCGGGAAGAGCGGCTTGTTGGCGAGCTCGGTGATGCCCTGCGCCTGCGCGAGGGTGAGGTTCTGCGTCTTGACGTAGAACTGCTCGTTCCAGGCGTCGGGGTGCTCGTACGCCCACACCTGGCCCTTGGCCCAGGCGGGGATGTACGCGGCGACCGCGGCGGCCTTGGCGGGGTCGTTCAGTACGGTGACCGGCGCCCACAGCAGGTTGAGCAGGTCGACGACGTCCGTGGTGATGACGCGGGCGCCCTTGGACTCGTACTGCTGGAGATAGGCGGGCGCCTGGCTGTTGGCGAGCGGTGCGATGTCCACCTGGCCGGACTGCAGGGCGGTCAGGAACTGGTTGCTGGTCAGCGGGACGAGCTGGGCGTCGTCGTAGGCGAGGCCCGCCTTCTTCAACGCCCGCAGCAGCACCACCCCTTGGGCCTGGCCCTGCGAGAAGGCGAGCTTCTTGCCCTTGAAGTCCGCGACCGTCCGGATGTCGCTGCCCGGCTTGGTGGCGAACAGGTAGTTGGGCTTCCGGGTCAGATTGATCGCGACGATCTTCGCGTCGAAGCCCTGGTAATGCGCCTGGATCGGCGGAATGCCCGCGTTGTTGGCGAGGTCGAGCGACTTGGCGCGGAAGGCGTTGATGACATCGGGGCCCGCGCCGATGTTCAGCCAGTTCGACACCTTGAACGGCACGTCCAGTTTCGCCAGCCGGAACTGGACCTGCTGGACGCTCTGGTACGAGGCGATCTTCAGGCTCGTACCGGCCGGGACCTTACGGGCCAATGGCGCGGACGAGGCCCCCTTGGTCTCGGCGGCCGCACTTCCGTTCGCGCAGCCGCTCAGTCCGGCGACACCGGCCGCGGCACCGAGAAGCGAGGTGAGAAAGAGCCGTCTGTCGACACCCGGCACAGGGGATGCAGGCATGGGAGAACTCCATGGATCGAGAACGAGGAACGCGTGCGGAATTCCGGGCCCGAGAAGGCCGGGAAAAGGGAACGCACGCGGGATCGGTACAGGATTCGCGCAGGATTTACGCAGAATGAAATGAGCGCTTCACACGCGGCAACGTGTCAGCAACAAAGGGTGCGACAGCTCACGAACAGGCTCATGAGCAGGATGTTCCCCGTTATTCACGACCCTTGTCAACATTGTGAGTTGCTGAATTAAATAAGGCGAGGTGACGCGGCCAGCGGATCGCGGTAGAGCACATCCAGTGCCACCGCGCCGCCTGCCACCGCGAGCACCGTCTCCGGGAAACTCGTCGGCACGACGCAGGCGGCACGCAGGTCGCCGACCTCTTCGCGCAGCGCGATCAGGCAGTCCTCCCGGTGGATGATCCCGACCTCGGTCACGACCACCGTCTCCGGATTGAGCACGTCGAGCAGCAGCCGGGCCGCCCGCCCGACGGCGCGCGCCCGCTCCACGAGCAGCCGGGCCGCCTCCGGGTCGCCCGTCGCCGCCGCCGTGACCACGTGCATGGGGTTCGTGCCGTCGACGAGGCCCGCCTCCCGTGCCCGGCGGCACAGCGTCCGCTCGCTCAACTCGGCCTGGAGGCAGCCGGTCCGCCCGCAGTCGCAGGACTCCGTGCCGCCGGGTACGGGCAGATGGGCGATCGCGCCCGCCTGGGAGCGGGGACCGTGGTGCACCTCGTCGTTGGTGGCGAAGGCCGCGTCGACGACGTTCCCGACGAACAGATGCAGCACGCTCCGGCTGTCCCGCGCGAGGCCGAACAGCCGCTCCGCGTTGACCAACGCCCGTGCGTGGCCGTCGACATGGACGGGCAGCCCGGTGCGCCGGGCGAACAGCTCGCGCACCGCCACGTCCCGCCAGCCCAGCAGCGGGTGCTCCACGACCGTGCCGGACGCGCGGTCCACCCAGCCGCCGACGGCCACGCCGACGCCGAGAGGCCGGCAGCCGGGGAGGCCGGCCAGGAGCGCGGTCAGTCCGTCGGCGGCCCGCGCCAGCACCCGGCCGGGCTCGCTGTGCTCGTGCTTCAGCTCACGGTGGGCCACCACCCGGCCGCGCAGATCGAGCAGCGCGACCGTGGTGTACGGCACGGCCACATGCACCCCGCCGACCACGAA
Source organism: Streptomyces sp. NPDC048419 (assembly GCF_043200415.1). Taxonomy (NCBI): domain Bacteria; kingdom Bacillati; phylum Actinomycetota; class Actinomycetes; order Kitasatosporales; family Streptomycetaceae; genus Streptomyces; species Streptomyces sp. NPDC048419. The sequence continues at coordinate 556,416 of NZ_JBICXT010000002.1, forward strand.
CCGCGTGTCGTCCAGGTCGACGGGGACGTGCGGGCGACCGACCCCGTTCGAGCGCCGGGGCACGGACGCCTCGCGGATCAGGCCGAGTTCGGTGAAGCGGGCGCAGTAGTCCGTCACCGACGCCGGGGACAGGCCGGTCAGCCGGGCGATCGTGCTGCGGGCCACCGGGCCGTGGTCGAGCACGGACCGCAGGACGACGCTCGCGCTCGTCCGGCGCCGGGAAGCGGGGGCGGGGGAGGAGGAGATGGAGGGGGAGATGACCGGGGTTGCCGCGGTGCGGGGCATGGAAGACCGTCCAGGGGAACGGGGCCGACACGTCTCGGAGGCCGAGGCGCGCCGGAGCCCGCCTCACGCGATGGTGATGACTCGCGTGCGGCGACAGGTGGCCGCGCCCTGGCGTCGCAGGTCGACATAGCGACGCGACGTGAAGTTCCGGGCCTGGGCAACCATGGCTGGAAGGGTAGACCGGGAAAGGTGAATCCGGCCAGACCACTAGGATTCATTTGGCGGGACCCTACAGACCCGCCCCCGCCCCGCCAGGTGAGCCCGGCCTCGCTGCCTCCGTGACCGGCGTCACGCCGAAGCCCGTGTAAGCCGCATCCTTTGTCCGGAGCCCACCAAGCCCGCCGTCCAGCCTTTGTCGATCGCTGACGGTGATCGGCCCGGGACCGCTGGGATAGCGTCACCGTGTCCCAGCATGTCCTCGTCACTCGCGGAGTCCTCATGAGCACCGCTGCCGCCACCGCCCGCCCCCGTGAGGTCCTCGCCGACCTCCTGCCCGCGACCCGTCTCCGGGACGTGGCCCTCGTGCTCGGCGGCGCCGCGCTCACCGGCCTCGCGGCCCAGATCTCCGTGCCCGTCCCGGGCTCCCCGGTGCCGGTGACCGGCCAGACCTTCGCCGCCCTGCTGGTCGGCGCCACGCTCGGCGCGAGCCGCGGCCTGGCCTCGCTGGTCCTGTACGCGCTGGCCGGCCTCGCCGGTGTGCCGTGGTTCGCGGGCGGCACCTCCGGCGTCTCCGTCTCCTTCGGCTACATCATCGGCATGATGCTCGCCTCCGCCGCCGTCGGCGCCCTGGCCCGCCGCGGCGCCGACCGCTCCGTCGTGCGCATGGCGGGCACGATGCTGCTGGGCGAGGCGATCATCTACGCCGTCGGCGTCCCGTACCTCGCCTACGCCGCCCACCTGTCCCTGACCGCGGCGATCGCGGCCGGCCTGACGCCGTTCCTGATCGGCGACGCCCTGAAGGCGGCCCTGGCGATGGGCGTCACGCCCACCGCCTGGAAGCTCATCGGCAAGCGCTGACGCCGAAGTCGTCACGGAAGAGGCTCGCCGGGTCGTACTGCGACTTCAGCCCGGCGAGCCTCTCGCGCGTCCCGGCGTCGTAGAACCCCTCGGTCCGGTCACCGGCGCCGAACGCGAAGCCGCGGGCCCGGCCCAGGGTCACGTCCGCGAGCAGCGCGAACGCCGGGTCCAGCACCGCACGTGCCTGCTCACGGTCCCCGGCCGTCAACAGCCGCACCAGGAAGCGCCCGTCGCGATGGGGCACCGAGTTCGGCGCGGGCCGGGCGAGCGCCCCGCCCAGGTGATTGATCTGCACGACGCACATGGGGCCGCCGGCGTCCGGACCGGTACGCGCGAGCACCTCTGCGGCTGCGGCGAGGTCCAGCTCGCCCAGCACCGCGCTGTCCCCGTAGTAGGCGTGCGGGAAGTCCGGATCACTGTGGATGGTACGGCTCTCGGCATACGGCATCTCCCGCAGCGAGTCGGCGAGCACGGGGCCGAACTCCCTGAGCGGGGCGGCCAGTTCCGGCCCGTCGGCGCCGGTGTACGCGACGCGTACGGAGACGACGTACCGGCCGCGCAGATGCGGCGGCAGGGCCGGGACGTCCGGATACGGTACGGCCGCGAAGGACGAGGTCAGCCCGTCGGGCACGGTCCGCGTCCACGCCTCGTACGCCCGCAGCAGGGCCGCCGGGTCGGTCTGGCGGCCGTCGAAGGAGACGGAGCCGCCGTACAGCGTCCGTACCGGGACCAGACCGATCTCCAGCTCGGTGACGATGCCGAAGCCGTGGCCGCCGCCGAGGAGGGCCCAGTACAGGCCGGGGCCGGACTCCCGGGTCACGTGCCGGAGCCGGCCGTCCGCGGTGACGAGGTCCAGGGAGCGCACATGGTCGGCCGCGTAGCCGAACTCCCTGGCCAGGATGGGCAGTCCGCCGCTCAGGGTGTAGGAGACGGCGCCGACGCTCGGGGCCGAGCCGTTGAGGGGCGCCAGGCCGTACGGTCCGGCGGCGGCCACGACCTGGCCCCAGCGGACGCCCGCCTGCAGGCGGACGGTGCGGGCCACCGCGTCGACGCTCACCCTGTCCATGCGCTGCGTCGTGACGAGGACGCCGCCCTCGGACGCGCCGGGCAGCCCGTGGCCGGTGGCCTGGACGCCGATCGGCAGGTGCTCGGCGGCCGCGTACCGTACCGCGGCGCGCACGTCGTCGGCCGAGGAGACGGCGAGGACCACGGCGGGACGCTGTGCGAACCCGGTCTGGAAACCGGCGATCTCCTCGTCGTAGCCGGAGTCGCCGGGGCGAAGGACGAGCGGGCCGGCGGTGTTGTCGGTCGTGTCGGCGATGTTCATGAACGGCATCGTTCCCGCATTACCTGACATCCGCCGTCAGCTTTTCGGGTGAGAAGAGGGCCGGGGTGCGCGGGCGCCCCGGCCCTCTTGCGGAGGTTGCGCAGCCGTCGGGAGTGTCAGCCGCGAAGCTGCCGGGTGGGACGCCGCGACGTCCACCACAGCCCCGCCGCACCCGCCGCCATCAGCGCCGCGCCCGCCGCACCCAGCGGCAGGACGTCCCGCCCGACGCCCGTCTTCGGCAGCTCCTTCTGGTCGCCGCCCGGCGCCACCGGCTTGTTGTCGGTGCCGAGCAGCAGCGGAGTGGCCGGGGCGTTCGGCGACGGGTTCGTCGTACCGAACGGAACCGGGCCCTGCTGCCAGTACGTCTTCTTCCCGTCACCGGACGTCACGGGCAGACAGATCTTGCCGGTCTTGTTCAGGTCGTAGGTGGCATCGACGGCGTACGACTTCGACTTGCCGGCCGCGAGATTGTCGATCGGGCAGGAGAAACCGCTGTTCGAGCCCTTCGGAAGATTACTTTCGGCAATCTGGGAGCAGCCTTGCACGCTCTTGACCGTGAGGCCGTCGAAACCGACGACCAAAAGCTGGATCTTTCCGCTGTCCTTGGTCCCCTCGTTCTTGACCGTGGCGGTAATCGCCGTCTTTTGCGAGCCGTTGTCGACCGAGATCTTCGAAGGCAGGAGCGTGGTCAGCTTCACGCCTGCCGGCGCCTCGTCGACGGCCTTTCCGCCCTTGCTGCTGCCGGGTCCCTGGTCGTCCGCACTGGCGGTGAACGAAAGGATCATCACCGTCGAAAAAGATGCTGCGACCAGCGATCCCGCGATGGTCGTCATGCGACGAGAACTCATGTTCACATCCCCCTTGGCTGCGCCTGAATTCGCAGTACTTGAAGAGCTACCACAAGATTTCTCCGCACTATGCTGGTACGGCCTGAAGTGTGACCATTGTGGGACAGTCGGGACGTTGCAGCGGTAATTGAGGGGGTGCAGCGGATTGCCGGGGAATACGAGAAGCGGCGGAGTTCCAGGGTTGCTGGTGACGGGGCGCTACCGGCTGGTCGAGAGTATCGGCCAGGGGGGAATGGGGCGGGTGTGGCGGGCCGCCGACGAAATGCTCGACCGCCCGGTCGCCGTCAAGGAGATGCGCATCGACGGACTCGACGCCGAGGACACGCGCACCCGCCGCGAACGGACACTGCGCGAGGCCAGGGCGACCGCCCGGATCGACCATCCCAACGTGGTGCGGGTCTACGACGTCGTCGACGAGGGCGAACGGCTGTGGATCGTCATGGAGCTGGTCGGCGGCCGCTCCCTGGAACGGATCGTGGCGCAGGACGGCCCGCTGGCGCCGGGCGCGACGGCACGGATCGGCCTGGGGCTGGTGAGGGCCCTGCGCCAGGTGCATGCGCGCGGTGTCCTGCACCGTGACATCAAGCCGGGCAACGTCCTGGTGGAGGACGGCGCGGAGCGCATCGTGCTCACCGACTTCGGCATCGCCGCGATCCAGGACGCCAAGGCGCTCACCATGGTCGGGATGCTGGTCGGCTCACCCGACTACATGGCGCCCGAGCGCATCTCCGGCCGCCCGCAGGGCCCGCCGTCCGACGTGTGGTCGCTGGGCGCCACGCTCTGCGCCGCCCTGGGCGGCCGTTCCCCCTTCTCCCGCGACACGACCCTGGCCACGCTGCACGCGGTGCTGTACGAGGAGCCCAAACTCCCCGCCGCGGCCGGTCCGTTGCGGGACGTCCTGGCCGCGCTGCTGGAGAAGGACCCCTCGGTCCGCCCGAACCTGGACGACCTGGAGGAGGCACTGCTCCCGATCGCCTTCCCGCCGACCCTGCCGACGCTTCCCGTGGGCGCGGGAGAGGGGAACGGCGGCGCGGAGGAGGACGAGGCGGACGAGCCCGGTGAACCCGCGGCCGAGGAGCCGACGAAGCCTGAAGCCGGGCCCGCCGTGCCGCCCGAGCGGCCCACCCCCGTCTACCTGGACACCCGTCTCGTGCAAGCCGCACGCGACCCCAGGCGACGCGAACCCGAACCTGAACGCGCACCTGAACCCGCGCCTGAACCCGCCGCCGTCCGGGACGCGATACCGCAGGAGACGCCGGAGCCCGCGGCGCCCTCCGCCCACCACCACGTCAACGCCTCCAGCGAGGTCGCCTCCGAAGTGCGCTCGGAGGTCCGTTCCGAGGCCCCGTCGGCCCAGCAGCCGGCCGGTGTCTCCCTGGTCCGCACCCCTACGGTCCCCGAGCAGCAGTCCGTGAACCCGAACGCGGCTGCACCCGGTGCCCGCCGGAGCCCGGCGCCCGTCCCGGAGCTGTCCACCCGCCCCGCCCTGGGCCCGCACCCGCTCCGCACGCCGCCGCGCGAACTCCCCGTCCCCGCAACCCCGGACGGCCCCCGCCGCCCCCGTCGCCGAGCCGGCCTCATCGCGGCCGGCGGCCTGGTCGCCGCGGGTGCCGTCGTGGCCGTGGTCCTGCTGGCGAACTCCGGCTCGCCCGGCGACAATCGCGCGGACTCCTCCTCGTCGTCCGCCGGCACGTCGTCCAGCAGTGCTCCGCCCACCGTGGAAGGCACGGCGAGGCCGCAGACGCTGCCGCCGGGGGTGCATCGCGAGGCGGGCGGGTTCGCGTGGGCGACTCCCAAGGGCTGGCGGCGGGATCTGAAGACGGGGTCGGAGGTGCACTACACGTCACCCGACGCCACGCAGGAACTGGTGGGCAAGTCCTCGATCGCCCGCGGCGACCTGATGGAGACCTGGAAGCAGTCCGAGCAGAACGCCCACCAGGGCCAGAACTACCAGAAGATCCGTCTGGAGCGGACGACGTTCCGCGGCAACCCGGCGGTGATCTGGGAGTACACATTCACCCTGCAGGGCACCCCCTGGCACGCCCGGCTGCTGGGCTTCGACCAGGAGGGGAAGTCGTACCAGATCAGCACGTGGTACCAGCCCGACATCGAGACCCAGGCCCTGAAGGTCTACGACAAGACCAAGGACAGCTTCATCGTGCTGTGAACCACGTGGACACAGGGCAGGGGCCCGCGGCGTCCGCCGCGAGCCCCTGCCTTCATCCGCACTCGTACGTGCGCAACGTCCTTGGCGTCAGCGCGTCTTGACCTCGTCCGGCGCCGTCGCGGCGGACTCGGCCGTCACGGCCGTACGCCCGCCCGACACCTTCTCCTTGACCAGGGCGACGATCAGCACTACCGCTGCCACGAGCAGCGACAGCAGCACGGTCTCGCGTCCGTCGTGCTCCGTGTCCGTGAGCATGTAGCCCAGCACGAACACGATCACACCGGCCGCGGCCCAGGTCAGGTACGGGTACAGCCACATCTTCACGACCAGCTTCTCCGGCGCCTCGGCCTGGATGATCTTCCGCATCCGCAGCTGCGAGAAGCAGATGACCAGCCAGACGAACAGGGCCACGGCACCACTGGAGTTGACCAGGAAGAGGAAGACCGAGTCCGGGAACTTGTAGTTGAAGAACACCGCGACGAAGCCGAAGAGGACGGACGCGATGATCGCGGCCCTCGGCACACCACGGGACGTGGTCCGCGCGAACATCTTCGGCGCGTCACCCCGCTCGCCGAGCGAGAACGCCATCCGGGAGGCCGTGTAGAGGCCGGAGTTGAGACAGGACAGCACCGACGTCAGCACGATGAAGTTCATGATCTGGCCGGCGTGCGCGATGCCGAGGGAGTCGAGGGCGGCGACGTAGGAGCCCTTCTCCTTGATCGTCGGGTCGTTCCACGGCACCAGCGAGACGACGACGAGGATCGAGCCCAGGTAGAAGACCGCGATACGCCAGATGATGCTGTTCGTGGACTTGGTTACCGCCTGCTGCGGGTTCTCCGACTCGCCGGCGGCCAGGGTGGCGATCTCGCTGCCCATGAAGGAGAAGACGACGAGCAGCACGCCGGTGAGGATGGCGCCCGGCCCGTGCGGCAGGAAGCCGCCGTGGTCGCTGAGGTTGCCGAAGCTCGCCTTGTCGCTGTGGACGCCCGGCAGCACACCGAAGATCGCGAGCGCGCCGACGACGATGAACGCGCCGATCGCGACGACCTTGATCCCGGCGAACCAGAACTCGAACTCGCCGTAGGAGCCGACGGAGACGAGGTTGGTGGCGGTCAGCACGAGCATCACGATGAGGGCCCAGCCCCACTGCGGGACGGCCGGTATCCAGCTCTCGAGGATCGTGGCGCCGGCGGTGGCCTCCACCGCGAGCACCACGACCCAGAAGAACCAGTAGAGCCAGCCGATGGAGAACCCGGCCCAGCGGCCGAGCGCCCGGTCGGCGTGAGCGGAGAACGAGCCGGAGGTCGGGTTGGCCGCGGACATCTCGCCGAGCATGCGCATCACGAGCACGACGAGGGTGCCGACGAGGGCGTACGAGAGAAGGATGCCGGGCCCTGCGGTGGCGATGCCCGAGCTGGAGCCGACGAACAGTCCGGCTCCGATGACACCGCCGATGGCGATCATCGTCAGATGACGGTTCTTGAGTCCGGCCTGAAGACCAGTCATGGGGGAATTCCTTCGCGCCTTGTGAGCGGTCGCCGTACGAGCGGTGTACGGGTCGGACCAGTGAAACGGAGGCTATGGAATTCGTGAACCTTTGAAATGGGATCGTTACTTGAGGTTTCCTTGAGGTTCTGTGGCTGAAGACACGGTTCCCCCTGGCCGACACCCGGGGCTGCCAGCCGGAAACAGCCGTGTCACACTCGGAGTCATGCGCGTGTACCTCGGCTCCGACCATGCCGGCTTCGAACTCAAGAACCACCTCGTCGAGTGGCTCAAGGCGGCAGGCCACGACCCCGTCGACTGCGGCCCGCACATCTACGACGCCCAGGACGACTACCCGCCGTTCTGCCTGCGTGCCGCGGAGAAGGCGGCCGCGGACCCCGAGTCCCTCGGCATCGTGATCGGCGGCTCCGGCAACGGCGAGCAGATCGCGGCGAACAAGGTGAAGGGCGTGCGCGCGGCGCTCGCCTGGAGCGAGGAGACCGCGTCGCTCGGCCGCCGGCACAACAACGCCAACGTCGTGGCGGTCGGCGCCCGTATGCACACCACGGAGGAGGCGACGAAGTTCGTCGAGACCTTCCTGGGCACCCCGTTCTCGGGTGACGAGCGCCACATCCGCCGCATCGACATGCTCGCGGACTACGAGACGACCGGCGAGCTGCCGCCCATCCCGGCGCACCACCCGCAGCAGGACTGACGCCCCTCAGGGGGCCGGAAGGACACAGGCACCGTGCCAGAGGGGCACACGATCCACCGGCTGGCGTCGGACTACGCCGACCGCTTCTCCGGCACGGCACCGCGTGTGACCAGCCCCCAGGGCAAGTTCTCCGACGCCGCCGCACTGCTCGACGGCGCCGAACTCACCCGCACCGAGGCCCACGGCAAGCACCTCTTCCTCGGCTTCCGCGACACCGACTGGGTCCATATCCACCTGGGCCTGTTCGGCAAGGTCGCCTTCGGTGACGCCCCCGCCCCGCCCACCGACACGGTCCGCCTCCGGCTGGCGAACGACACCTCGTACGTCGATCTGCGCGGACCGACCACCTGCGCGCTCATCACGGACGCCGAGAAGGTCGCGGTCCACGACCGGCTGGGCCCCGACCCGCTGCGGGCCGACGCCGACCCGAGGGCGGCGTACCGGCGCGTGTCCCGCAGCCGTACGACGATCGCAGCCCTGCTCATGGACCAGAAGGTGATCGCCGGCGTCGGCAACGTCTACCGCGCCGAGGTCCTCTTCCGGCACGGCATCGACCCCTATCGCGCGGGCAGGGACATCACCCCGGCCGAGTGGGACGCCGTCTGGGCCGACCTGGTCGAGCTGATGCGCGAAGGCGTCCGCAACAACCGCATCGACACCGTCCGGCCCGAGCACACCCCGGAGGCGATGGGCCGCCCGCCGCGCGTGGACGACCACGGCGGCGAGGTGTACGTCTACCGGCGGGCCACGCTGCCCTGCCGCCTCTGCGGCGGCGAGATCCGCACCGCCGGCCTCGCCGCCCGCAACCTGTTCTGGTGCCCCGCCTGCCAGCAGGGCTGACGCCCCGGGAGGGTGGCTAGAACCCGTGCGGCAGCCACGGCGCCACGGTGGACGCGAAGGCCACCGACACCTCCGCCAGCGTGCCCTGTCGCAGCTCCCGCACCCGCCCGGCCGCGGCGAGCGCGTCCAGGGGCACGCCGCCGAGATAGGCCGAGCCCAACTCCCGTACGGACAGGGCGAGATCGGGCGCGTCCTCGGTGCGCGTGCAGGACGCGCCCTTCGCGTCGCCGGTCAGCCGCCAACGCCCGGTGTTCCAGGGGCAGAAGGCGTCCTCGACGTCCAGCACGACGTCCACCGGCGCCTGGTACGTCCGCGCCTCCAGCGCCGCCCCGACGTCCACCAGCCGTACGTACAGCGAGTCCCGTACGAGCAGTGAGCAGCGCCGGATGTCGGAGACCAGGTGCTGCCAGCCCTCGCCCATCGGCCGCCCGCGCGTGGTCACCTTCGACGTCAGATCGATGTCGAAGAGGAAGCGCCACAGCGCCGCCTGGGCCGCCGGGTCCAGCGCGTCCAGGTCCTGCAGGACGACCGTGCCCTTGGGGCCCTCCGACTCCCAGCCCGGCTTGATCCGGAAACGGGCGTACCCGACGGTCTCCCCGCCCCGCTGCGCGAGGACGCACTGCAGGGGCGACGCACCGTCCCGCTCGCTCTCCGGGTCGAGCACCCACATCCGCTCCCAGCCCGGAATCCGGGCCACCATGCCGGCACGCCGCGGCACCAGCCGGGCGTACACCGCCTCGCACGCGCCGAGCGCCTCGGCGGGTGATGCGTACCGCAGCCGTACGTCATCGGTGCCGGGCGGCACGGACAGCCGTACGCGGGTCGTGTCGATCTCGGCGGTGACGTGGTACGTGCCGACGCCGTACCCGAACCGACCGTAGATGGCGGGCTCGGAGGCGGTCAGGACGGCCAGCGGCTCGCCCCAGGACCGTACGTCGTCCAACTGCCGCCGCATCATGGACGTCAGCACACCGCGCCGCCGGTGCGTGGCGGCCACGGAGACCATGGTCACGCCCGCCGCGGGCACCGCCGCGCCGCCGGGCACGGTCAGCCGGAAAGCGAATGCCCCGGCCGTCCCCACACACGTATCGTCGTCCCAGGCACCTATGGAACGGTCCGTCCGAGTGAGCTCGCGGAACAGGGCGCGCTCCTCGGCCGCCTCCGGGATTCCGCCGAAGGCACGGATCAGGTTGTCGTACCACTCGTCCCAGTCGTCCTGCCGCAGCACGCGCAAGTCAGTCGCCATGAACCATGCCTACCAGGGCGTTGCGGGACGAGCGAGGGAATTTCGTCTTGGCGGACCCGCAACGGCTTTCTGTGAAGTTCACTGTGAAGTTGAACCTCGGACGGGGGACAAGTGGGACCTCCCGTGCCAAGCAGCTGGTCCGATGGATAGGGTCCCGAACTGATGGCAGCAGGACGAGAGCGGCGCGCGGAAGCCGATACGTTCACGGCCCGGTGGAAAATGCAGTGGCACCGGGTCCGCGTCGGCCTGCGCAGAAGCGCCGTCGACTACTTCCGCGGGGACGGCTCGGACTGGGTCGCGCTGGCCGGACTGCTCATCATGGTCCCGGTGATCGCGGCCGTCACGCTCGCCAACTCCGTGTGGTGCTCCCCTGCCGTGCTGGTCCTGCCGATCGTGGCGGGCGGCCTGCTGCTGCGCCCGGCCAGCCTGCTCGGCCTGTACGCGGCCGCGGCCACGGCCCTGATCGTGGAGTCGGTGAAGCTCGGGCCGTACACGGAGGGCCCGTCCCGGGTCACCCCGGGCGTGGTGCTGGTCGTCGCGGCCTGCGGCTTCTTCGGCCTGCTCATCGCCCAGTTCCGCAGCAGGGTCGGCGTGCCCTGGAGGCGCGGCGGCACCATGCTCTTCGACCTGCGCGAACGCATCCGGGTGCAGAGCAAGCTGCCGACGCTGCCGATGGGCTGGCACCGGGAGATGGCGCTGCGGCCGGCGGGCGGCCAGTCCTTCTCGGGCGACTTCGTGGTCGCCGCCCGCACCAACGGCGGCCGCACGCTGGAGGTCGTCCTGACGGACGTCTCCGGCAAGGGCATGGACGCCGCGTCGCGTGCGCTGCTGCTGTCGGGGGCGTTCGGCGGACTGCTGGGCTCGCTGCCCCCGCACGCCTTCCTCCCGGCGGCCAACGGCTATCTGCTGCGCCAGGACTGGCAGGAGGGGTTCGCCACCTCCATCCACCTCGTCCTGGACCTCGACTCCGGGGACTACGAGCTGTACTCCGCCGGGCACCCCCCGGGCCTCCAGCTGAGCGCGGGCAGCGGGCGCTGGGAGGAGAAGGCCGCCGAGGGCCCGCTCCTCGGCGTCTACGACGGCGCGCAGTTCGACCCCGTGAAGGGCTCGCTGCGCCCCGGCGACGTGCTGATGCTGTTCACGGACGGCCTCGTGGAGACCTCCGAACGCGACATCGTGGAGGGCATCGACCGCCTCACGGGCGAGGCCGACCGCTATGTCGCCGGCGGCTTCCACGGCGCCGCCTGGCACCTCATCGAGGCGGTGGCCAAGGACGTCAACGACGACCGCGCGCTGCTGCTGATCTGCCGCGAGGGCCCGACGGCGACGTCCCAGCCGCCGGCCCTGCGCTGAGCCGCCGGAAGACGGCGGGTGGGGTTTACCCCCGCCCGCATTCGCCAGCCGCCCTCATCGCCCGCCCCACCTCCGGTCCGTAGGTTCGAAGCACCATCCCGGACCGGAAGGAAACAGGCATGTCAGGCGACTGGGCCGTAGAACTGCACGGAGTCCGCAAGCGCTACGGCCGTGGCGGCGGCGCCGTGCACGCCCTGCGCGGCATCGACCTCACCCTGCCCCGGGGCAGCTTCACGGCCGTGATGGGCCCCTCCGGCTCCGGCAAGTCCACCTTCCTGCAGTGCGCGGCGGGCCTGGACCGGCCCAGCGCCGGTACCGTCCGCCTCGGCGGCACCGAGATCACCGGCATGAAGGAGAACAAGCTCACCGCGCTGCGCCGCACCCGCCTCGGCTTCGTCTTCCAGGCCTTCAACCTGCTGCCGTCCCTCACCGTCGAGCAGAACGTCGTCCTGCCGATGCGTCTCGCGGGCCGGCGCCCCGACCGCCGCCGCGCCGCCGAGGTCCTCGCCGAGGTCGGTCTCACCGACAAGGCGCGGCGCCGCCCCGGCCAGCTCTCCGGCGGCCAGCAGCAGCGCGTCGCGATCGCCCGCGCGCTGGTCACCCGCCCCGACGTCGTCTTCGCGGACGAGCCCACCGGCGCCCTGGACACCACGACCGCCGCCGAGATCCTCTCCCTGCTGCGCCAGGCCGTCGACAGCCACGGCGCCACGGTCGTCATGGTCACCCACGACCCGTCGGCCGCGGCCTGGGCGGACCGCGTCCTGTTCCTCGCGGACGGCGAGATCGTCGACCGCCTGGACCGCGCGCCCGCCGAGCGGATCGCCGCCCGCATGACGGCCTTGACCGCGCGCCCCTCCTTCGCACAGGCGGCGGCGTGATGTTCACACCCAACGGTCTCGCCCGCGCGGCGCTCCGCTTCCGGCCCTCCGGGTTCGCCGGCACCTTCGTCGCGCTGGTCATGGCCGCGATGGTGGTGTCGGCGTGCGGCATCCTGCTGGAGACCGGCCTGCGCGCCACCGTCCCGCCCGCCCGCTACGCCGAGGCCCCCGTCGTCGCGGCCGCCGCCCAGACCGCTCCCTACGGCCACGGCGACAACGCCGACAGCGAGCCGGTGCCCGACCGCGCCCGTCTCGACGACTCCCTGGTGGCGAAGGCGGCCACGGCGCCCGGCGCCCGTACGGCCGTCGCCGACGTCACCTTCCCCGGCCGCGGCCCGAACGGCCCCCTGAGCGCCCACAACTGGGGTTCCACCACCTTCACCGGTGAGAAGCTCACCTCCGGCCGCCCGCCGGGGCCGGGCGAGGTCGTCCTGGCCGCGGGCAAGGCCACCGCCGGTTCGCACGTCACCCTCACCACGCCCGAGGGCAGGCACACCTACCGCGTCTCCGGGACCGCCGGCACCGGCGACGCCGCCGCCTGGTTCGCCGACGACGAGGCCGTACGCCTCTCCGGCCACCCCGGCCGCATCGACGCCATCGCGGTGTTCCCCGAGGCCGGCGTCTCCACCGCGGCTCTCCAGTCCCAGGTGGCGCACGCGCTCGGGAAGCACGCCAAGGTGCACACCGGCGACGACCGCGGCGCCGTCGAGGACCCCTCCCTCGGTGAGGCCAAGGAGATGCTCACCGGCATCGGCGGCTCCTTCGGCGGCGTCGCCACCCTGGTCGCCATGTTCACCGCGGCCGGCACGGTCGCGCTCGCCGTGGGCCAACGGGCCCGTGAGTTCGCCCTGTTGCGGGCCATCGGCACCACCCCGCGCCAGATCCGCCGCACGATCGCCACCGAGACACTCCTGGTGGCGCCCCTCGCCGGCGCCCTCGGCTGCCTGCCCGGAATCGCCCTGGCCCGCTGGTGGTTCGGGCAGCTCAAGGACAAGGGCGCCGTGCCGGAGGCGGTCGACCTGTCCGTCTCCTGGATCCCCCTCGTCTCCGCGGCCGGCGCGGTCCTGGTCACCGCCCTGCTCTCCGGCTACACCGCCGCCCACCGCAGCTCCCGTATCAAGCCCGGCCAGGCGCTGAGCGAGGCGTCCGTGGAGCGGCTGCGCATCGGCTGGATCCGTACGCCCCTCGGTATCGCCGCCGCGGCCGGCGGCTTCGTCTGCGCGGGGTTGTCCGCCTCCCTGACCGGCGACGACGCGGCCAACGCGGCCCTGGGCATCGTCTTCCTGTTCATGCTGGCCGTGGCGCTGCTCGGCCCGCTGGTCGCCCGCGCCTGCGCCGGCCTCTTCGGCCTGCCGCTGCGCGGCGCCGGCGCCCCGGCCGCGCTCGCCGCAGCCAACTCCCGTACGAACGCCCGCCGTCTGGCCTCCGCGATCACCCCGATCGTGCTCGCCATGGCGTTCTCCTCGGTCCTGATCTTCATGCAGACCAGCACCGACCGCGTCACCGCCGACCAGCAGCACGCCGGCGTCCTCGCCGACCACATCGTCACCGCCGACCCGGGCCTGACCCCGGACGCCGTACGACGGGCCGGGCACAGTCCCGAAGTCACCGCCGCGGTCGGCCTGTTGAGGACCTCGGTGCTGGTCCCGGCCTCGGGCGGCCTGGAGTCGGCCTCCGCACAGGGCGTCACGGGCTCCGCCCGCGACCTCGCCGCCGTGCAGGACCTGGACGTCGAGCACGGCCGGCTGTCCCTGAAGCGCGGCGAGATCGCGGTCGACGGCCGGCTGGCCGGCAACGCCCACGTCAAGGTCGGGGACCGCCTCCACCTCCGGCTGCCCGACGGCACCAGGGCAGCCCCGGTGGTCGTGGCGACGTACGGACGCGGCATGGGCCTGTCCCAGGTGACGATGGCCCGCGCCGACCTCGCCACCCATGTCACCTCCGCCTACGACACCGAGCTGTGGACGAAGGGCGGAACGGCCGCCGGGCTGGGGCGGATCGGCACGGTCCTGGACCGCGACGGCTACACCACCGCCCAGTCCCTCGACCGCGAGCTCAACGCCTGGGCCAACTCCGTGATGGCCGGCGTCCTCGGCGGCTTCGCGGCCGTCGCCGCCGTCAACACGCTGGTGATGACCGTCCTCGACCGCCGCCGCGAACTCGGCACGCTGCGCCTCATCGGCTCCACCCGCCGCCAGGTGCTGCGCATGATCCGCTGGGAGGCCCTCCTGGTCGCCCTCGCGGGCATCGCCCTCGGCACGGCCATCGCGCTGGCCACCCTGGTCCCGATGATGAAGGGCCTGACGGGACAGGGACCGTACATTCCCCCCATGGTCTACAGCTCCTTCGCCGGCGCGATCGTCGTCCTCGGGGTGACGGCCGCGACCCTCCCGGCCCGCGCGGCGCTGCGCAAGGAGACACTGGACGAGTGACCGGAACATCCCGAACGCCGATGACCCTGGCCGCCGTCGAGGCCACCGCCCGTGCCGCCCATGAGGGGCAGACCGACAAGGCGGGACGGCCCTACGCCGAGCACCTGAGCGCCGTCGCCGAGGGCGTCCGCGCGCGCGGCGGCGACGAGGAGCAGATCGCGGCCGCCTGGCTGCACGACGCCGTCGAGGACGACGCGCTCTCCGCCCAGTGGCTGGAGGAGGCCGCGCTGAGCCGGCGTACGAAGGACATCGTGCGGGCGGTCACCAAGCGGGCGGGGGAGGAGCCGCAGGAGTACGCGGCACGGATCCTCGCGACGCCGGGCGCGCTGCTGGTGAAGGAGGCGGACCTGGCGCACAACGCCGACCCGGCCCGCCTCGCCCGCCTCGCCGACGAGGCGACCCGTAGAAGACTGACCGAGAAGTACACACGGATGCGCGCACTTCTCGGTCTTCGGCAGCCGTCGGTCTAGGCGTTCGCCATCTCGCGCTGCCGCTGCTGCTTCTCGCGCTCGCGGGCCAGCTCCGCCGCGTCCCGCCTGAAGGCCCACTTCATCTCGGGCTCCATCGCGAACCTGAACATCCGCTGCACCGGAGGAGTGCACAGCGCCGTGACCACGGCCGCCGCGGCGAGCGTCACCGCGATCTCACCGAGCGGCTTGTGCATCCACTTGTGGCCGAACCAGCCGTAGAAGTCACCGGCCTTGATCACGAAGCCGTGCAGCAGATAGCCGTACAGCGTGCCCGCGCCGAGGGCGGTGAACCACATCCTGCGGCGCGGCACCCAGGCGAAGAAGCACGCGGTCAGCAGCAGCGAGCAGCCGAACAGCGCGAGCACCATGACCGGCCCGGTCCACCACGGCGCGGCCAACTCCTGGGCGGCGTCACGGTGGTAGAACCACGCGGTGTTCATCCGCGGCACCGCCCACCAGCCGAAGACCAGCGCGGCCGCGAGCACCGGCACCGCGACGATCCGCATCGCCCGCGTGCGCACCATCTGGAAGTGCTCGGGCTTCATGCACAGACCCAGCACGAAGTACGGCAGGAACTGGAGCACACGCTGGAGGTCGAGGTCGTTGCCGATCTCCGGCGAGACCGACCCGAACATCGCGACGCCGAGTGCGATCGGCAGCGGCCGACGCAGGTTCTTCCACAGCGGTGTCGTCAGGCGCCAGATGAACAGCGCGACCAGAAACCAGGTGAGATACCAGGGGTCGAGCAGGCTGACGTCCATGCCCGGGTCGTGGTCGCCGTACCGCTTGAAGAGGGAGTACGCCGTCTCGAAGACGACGTAGGGCACCAGGACACCGGTGACCAGGCGCCTGAGGCGGTCGGGGCGCATGTCGAAACTGCGCGAGAAATAGCCGGAGATGATGATGAAGGCCGGCATGTGGAAGCTGTACACGACGGTGTACACGCCCTCCAGGATGCGGCTGTCACCCTTCAGCGGCTCCCAGGAGTGGCCCATGGCCACCAGCACGATCGCCAGATACTTCGCGTTGTCGAAGAACGCGTCGCGCTGTTTCCCGGGTCCGGCGGGCCGGGCCTGCCGTTCCTGCGACGGGCGCGGACTCGGCACTCCCGACGCCGGCGTGCGTGCCGGAGGGAGCGGCGTTCTGTTGTGGCCGTGCGGCGGCAACGAGTTCGTCACAGACCCTCCCCCCGAAAACGGGGGGAGGCGATCCCGGACCTCGCTGCACATGCGGGGGACGAGGCAGCGTGAAACATCTGAGGAACCCTAGCGTCGTCTGTGGGTTTTCGTAAAACTCCCCACGTCTTTCCTGGTTATTGGCTTCG
Organism: Streptomyces sp. NPDC048419; assembly: GCF_043200415.1. Taxonomy (NCBI): domain Bacteria; kingdom Bacillati; phylum Actinomycetota; class Actinomycetes; order Kitasatosporales; family Streptomycetaceae; genus Streptomyces; species Streptomyces sp. NPDC048419. Next base: position 572,803 of record NZ_JBICXT010000002.1, read on the forward strand.
AGTACCCATCATTAAGGGAAGTTGACTTCCCTGTGTAGGTGATGGTCAACACACCATTACATGTCCCGGTTGTCACGACTCGTCCTGACTAAATGGGGCATATGACCTGGGGGCGACTCTGGTGGAATGTCCGCTTCATTCGCCTTTGCTGGAGCTGCCGTTGAGAGCTGCCGGGTAACCGTGACGACAATTCGAAATGCCTGCGAACGCGTTGTGTGGACATGGAAACGATCCCGTTGAATTCCCTGCGCGGGTGCATCCTCGAAATGCCGTGCGGGGGAGCCGAGTTGGCCCCGCCCGCGGGCCGCGGCCGCCCGCGCCGGGCAAAGGTCCGACATGCTGTGGCCGACGATGCCTCAGGTGCCGCATACCCGGGCCCCGTTGGTGGCACGATGGTTCTGGCGGGGGTGCGCGGGCGCCGGCACCCCCGGGCCGGGAGAGCGGACCGACCTAGGGTGTGATCAGTTGTGGCCATTTCACTGTCAGTGGTGCTTCTGTTGGCGATCATCCTGGTGGTGTTGATCCGGGGAGGCTCGATCAAGGCCGGCCCCGCCATCGTGGCGATCCTCTTCGGCTTCTTCCTGGCGTCGACCGGCATGGCGCCGTCCATCAACCGGTTCCTGAACTCGATAGCCGAGACGATCAACTCGATCAGCTTCTGAACCGCAGCAGCTTCCGGGCCGGCCGGTCTGTGCGGGGCCGCCGCGCGACCGCGCCGCGCCCCGGGCCGGCCACGCCCCGCTCGCCGGCCGTGACGCCCCGCGCAGACACTCAGGGCCCGGTTCCGCGGAACCGGGCCCTGAGTCGTGTGGAGCGGGCGACGGGAATCGAACCCGCGTAGCCAGTTTGGAAGACTGGGGCTCTACCATTGAGCTACGCCCGCACAAGGTGCGCCACGGATCGGTGATCGCGGCACGGTAAGCATCGTAGCGGGTCGGATGCGCTCGGCGCACACCCCTTCCCCGCCCGCACCGGCCCGGCGTCACCGCCCGGGAAATGCGGCGTCCGCACTGACTGCGGGCATGTACCCTACGTGTCGCACCTGACGGGGTGTGGCGCAGCTTGGTAGCGCGTCCGCTTTGGGAGCGGAAGGCCGTGGGTTCAAATCCCGCCACCCCGACCAGCACCGGTCAACACCGGACTCAGGCGCGATCACCTTGGGTGATCGTGTCCCGTGATCGCCTTTGGGGCGTGTCGCCGCTGCCGTTACTATGCAAGCTGCACGCCCGTGTGTCTCTCCTCTACAGAAGTCCTCCGGGCGGCGAAATCCGCCGGACCAGTCTGGCTCCGGCAGAAACCCAGAAGTCAGCCACAAGGAGACCGAACCGTGAAGAGCGCCGTGGAGACCCTGAACCCGACCCGGGTTCGGCTCACTGTCGAGGTGCCCTTCGAGGAGCTCAAGGACAGCCTCGACGCGGCGTACAAGAAGATCAACCAGCAGGTCACGGTGAAGGGCTTCCGGAAGGGCAAGATCCCGGCGCGCGTCATCGACCAGCGGTTCGGCCGCGGTGCGGTCCTCGAGGAGGCGGTCAACGACGCGCTTCCGAAGTTCTACACCGAGGCCGTCAACGAGGCCGAGCTGAACGTGCTGGGTCAGCCCGAGGTGGACATCACGGAGCTGAAGGACGGCGAGACGCTGAACTTCACCGCCGAGGTCGACATCCGCCCCGCCCTGGAGATCCCGGACTACTCCGGTATCGAGGTCGAGGTCGACGCCGTCGAGGTGACCGACGAGGACATCGAGAAGTCCGTGGAGCAGCTGCGTGAGCGCTTCGCGTCGACCTCTCCCGTCGAGCGTGCCGCCGAGGACGGCGACGTCGTCACGATCGACCTGGAGGCCAAGGTCGAGGGCGAGGTCCTCGAGGACGGTGTGGCGAGCGGCGTCTCCTACACCATCGGCTCCGGCGAGCTGCTGGACGGCATCGACGACGCCGTGAAGGGCCTGGAGGCCGGTGGCGAGGCCACCTTCGCCTCCGAGCTCAAGGGCGGCTCGGCGGCCGGTAAGGAGGCCGAGGTCACCGTCAAGGTCACCCAGGTCGCCGCGCGCGAACTGCCCGAGCTGGACGACGACTTCGCGCAGCTCGCGTCCGAGTTCGACACCCTCGACGAGCTGAAGGCGGACAGCCGCAAGCGCCTCGAGAACATGAAGCAGTACGACCAGGCCACGCAGGCCCAGGAGCGCGTCCTGGAGAAGCTGCTGGAGCTCGTCGAGGTGCCCGTCCCCGAGAAGCTGCTCGAGGACGAGATCAACACCCGCAAGCACAACCTGGAGCACCACCAGCTCGGCCAGATGGGCCTCGACCTCGAGAAGTACCTCGAGATCCAGGGCAAGACGGTCGAGGAGTTCGACGCCGAGACCGAGGAAGCCGCGGTCAAGGGCATCAAGACGCAGTTCGTCCTCGACGAGCTCGTCAAGCAGGAGAAGCTCAACGTCAACCAGGAGGAGCTCACCGAGCACCTCATGCGGCGTGCGGCCTCCTCCGGCATGAGCCCCGACCAGTTCGCCCAGGCCGTCGTCGAGGGCGGCCAGGTTCCGCTCCTGGTCGGCGAGGTCGCCCGCGGCAAGGCGCTCGCGGTGGTCGTCGAGTCCGCCACGGTCAAGGACACCAACGGCGAGGTCGTCGACCTCGACGACGAGGACGAGACCGAGCCGGCCGCGGACGTCGCCGCCGAGGCCACGGAGGCCGACGCCACCGAGGCCGAGGAGAAGACCGAGGGCTGACGCCCACGGCGCCTGGCAGGTCGCAGGACGGGCCCCTGGGGACGCGATGTCCCGGGGGCCCGTCGCCGTACGGTGGAACTGTGCCGCGAACAGCCGCGGCGCAACCCGTACGCGGCTGCGAACCCCGCGTCCCCGCGGCGCTACGCCCCCGGCGAACACCCCACTCTCCGGGATTCTCCGAAGGGACCAGCGCGTTAGGGTCCATGAGTACGGGGGCAGGGAAGTCCCGGAAACAGCCCAGCCCCCGGATGGGAACACGTGAAGACGGCCCGGCGCCGTCGTAAGACGAGCAGGTGGATACGTGACGAATCTGATGCCCTCCGCCGCCGGCGAGCCTTCCATCGGTGGTGGCCTCGGCGACCAGGTCTACAACCGGCTGCTCAACGAGCGGATCATCTTCCTCGGCCAGCCGGTCGACGACGACATCGCGAACAAGATCACCGCACAGCTGCTGCTCCTTGCCGCGGACCCGGACAAGGACATCTACCTCTACATCAACAGCCCCGGCGGATCGATCACGGCCGGCATGGCGATCTACGACACCATGCAGTTCATCAAGAACGACGTGGTGACCATCGCCATGGGCCTCGCGGCCTCGATGGGCCAGTTCCTGCTCAGCGCGGGGACCCCCGGCAAGCGCTTCGCGCTGCCGAACGCCGAGATCCTGATCCACCAGCCCTCCGCAGGTCTGGCCGGTTCGGCCTCCGACATCAAGATCCACGCCGAGCGGCTGCTGCACACCAAGAAGCGCATGGCCGAGCTCACCTCGCAGCACACCGGCCAGTCGGTCGATCAGGTCACCCGCGACTCGGACCGTGACCGCTGGTTCGACGCCTTCGAGGCCAAGGAGTACGGCCTCATCGACGACGTCATCCCGACGGCCGCCGGAATGCCGGGCGGCGGCGGCACCGGGGCGGCCTGAGGCCCCCCGTACAGCCCCCAGCCGACCGCCACAGCTCCTAGGAGACAGACAGTGAACGACATCCCCGGCAGCGGCCTGTACGACCGCGCGCGTGCCGAGTACACGGGTCCCGCCGCCGAGTCCCGCTACGTCATCCCGCGCTTCGTCGAGCGCACCTCGCAGGGCATCCGCGAGTACGACCCGTACGCGAAGCTCTTCGAGGAGCGGGTGATCTTCCTCGGCGTGCAGATCGACGACGCCTCCGCCAACGACGTCATGGCGCAGCTGCTCTGCCTGGAGTCGATGGACCCCGACCGGGACATCTCGGTCTACATCAACAGCCCGGGCGGCTCCTTCACCGCGCTTACGGCCATCTACGACACGATGCAGTTCGTGAAGCCCGACATCCAGACGGTCTGCATGGGCCAGGCGGCGTCCGCCGCCGCCATCCTGCTGGCCGCCGGTACGCCGGGCAAGCGCATGGCGCTGCCGAACGCCCGCGTGCTGATCCACCAGCCCTACAGCGAGACGGGCCGCGGTCAGGTCTCCGACCTGGAGATCGCCGCCAACGAGATCCTCCGGATGCGTTCGCAGCTGGAGGAGATGCTGGCCAAGCACTCGACCACGCCGATCGAGAAGATCCGCGAGGACATCGAGCGCGACAAGATCCTCACGGCCGAGGACGCGCTGTCGTACGGCCTGATCGACCAGATCATCTCCACCCGCAAGATGAACAACGCGTCCGTCCGCTGACACTGAGGGACACGGACGCTGTATCGTCTGCCGCCCCTTGGCACGGTTGGTGTGCTTTGACACGCTGCACGTCAAAGTGAACCGCGCCAAGGGGGGCCCGAACGGGGGGCTCGGCAAGGTACCGTCGGATGAAGGCAGCACCAGGAGCCGCTGGATCTAGGCGTCTCCCAGGCGAAGGGGAAGCACACCGTGGCACGCATCGGTGACGGCGGCGATCTGCTCAAGTGCTCGTTCTGCGGCAAGAGCCAGAAGCAGGTCAAGAAGCTCATCGCAGGGCCCGGTGTGTACATCTGCGACGAGTGCATCGACCTCTGCAACGAGATCATCGAGGAAGAGCTCGCGGAGACCAGCGAGGTGCGCTGGGAGGAGCTCCCCAAGCCCCGCGAGATCTACGAGTTCCTCGAGGGCTACGTGGTCGGCCAGGAGGCCGCCAAGAAGGCCCTCTCGGTGGCGGTCTACAACCACTACAAGCGCGTCCAGGCCGGCGAGAACGGCGGGGGCAACGGCCGTGACGACGCGATCGAGTTGGCGAAGTCCAACATCCTGCTGCTCGGCCCCACGGGCTCGGGCAAGACGCTGCTCGCCCAGACCCTGGCCCGGATGCTGAACGTCCCGTTCGCGATCGCGGACGCGACGGCGCTGACCGAGGCGGGTTACGTCGGCGAGGACGTCGAGAACATCCTGCTGAAGCTGATCCAGGCGGCCGACTACGACGTCAAGAAGGCCGAGACCGGGATCATCTACATCGACGAGATCGACAAGGTCGCGCGGAAGAGTGAAAACCCTTCCATCACGCGCGACGTGTCGGGCGAGGGCGTTCAGCAGGCCCTGCTCAAGATCCTGGAGGGCACCACGGCCTCGGTGCCGCCGCAGGGCGGGCGCAAGCACCCCCACCAGGAGTTCATCCAGATCGACACGACGAACGTGCTGTTCATCGTGGGCGGTGCCTTCTCGGGCCTGGAGAAGATCATCGAGTCCCGGGCCGGCGCGAAGGGCATCGGCTTCGGCGCGACGATCCGCTCGAAGCTGGAGCTGCAGTCCAAGGACCAGTTCGGTGACGTCATGCCCGAGGACCTGGTCAAGTTCGGCATGATCCCCGAGTTCATCGGCCGCCTCCCGGTCATCACCTCGGTCCACAACCTGGACCGCGAGGCGCTGCTCCAGATCCTCATCGAGCCGCGTAACGCGCTGGTGAAGCAGTACCAACGTCTCTTCGAACTCGACGGTGTCGAGCTGGACTTCGAGCGCGAGGCCCTGGAGGCCATCGCCGACCAGGCCATCCTCCGCCAGACCGGCGCGCGCGGGCTGCGCGCCATCATGGAAGAGGTCCTGATGTCGGTCATGTACGAGGTCCCGTCCCGCAAGGACGTGGCCCGCGTGGTCGTCACGGCGGACGTCGTCCACTCGAACGTCAACCCGACCCTCATCCCCCGCGACGCCCGCAACGGCCGGGGGCCGGGGGAGCAGAAGACGGCGTAACCGCCCACGGCTGAAGGCCCGGTGCTGAGAAAGCACCGGGCACTTCGCATGTCCGACAAGAACCGTGACGCGTACGAGGCTTGTGTCAGGGCCTGACAAGGCAGCCGACGTAACAACAAAGAGGCGCCCGGCGATCCGCCGGGCGCCCACTGATGCGCTCGGGCTACGCCTTGACGCGCACGTCCTTGCGGAGCTTGGCCGCCAGGGCCGACGCATCGTCGATCGAGGTGGACTTGCCGGTGGCCATGGCCGCGAGGTCGTACGAGAGCACGTACGTCAGCGTGCTGTGGTCACCCCAGATGCAGATCGGCATCTTGGTGGTCTTGCCGGACGACGTGGTCTGGGCGTACTGGCACTTCATGATGCCGTTCGAGAAGCCGGCCGGCTTGACGACCTCAGGGCTGCCGACGAGCTTGGTGTCGGTACCGGAGGACGAGGAGGACTCCTTCTCGGAGTTCTCCTTGGACTTGGCGAACATCGCGTCGACGGCCTTCTCCGGGTCGTCGATGGTGCCGTACACACCCGCGAACATGAGGCTCTTCGCGGTGAGACCGGACCCCGAGGCGTAGGTGGCGCTGACGTCCTTGGCGCCCTTGACCCCCCACGACTCCGCGTCCTTGACGTCGTCGCTCGTCATGGTGTTGCTCTCGCTGTTGCCGCTCTTCTTGTAGTCGCCGCCGAGCACGGTCGACTGCGCCACCAGCTTGTGCGGCCCGTCGTCCGCGATGCCACCGCCTCCGCCGCTGCTGGACCCCCCACCCCCGCCCACCACGAAGTACACGCCGACGCCGATGGCGACGACGACCGCGACCGCGCCGATGATCAGGCCCGTCTTCTTGCCGCCGCCACCGGACTGCGGCGGCTGCGGGGCGCCGTACGGCTGCTGGCCGTAAGGGGCCTGGCCGTACGGGGGCTGCTGGCCGTAGGGGGGCTGCTGCGGCGGGACGCCCTGCGGGGGCTGCTGCGGGTAGCCGTAGCCGGGCTGGGCCGGCGGCTGCTGGGGGTAGCCGTAGCCGGGCTGCTGGGGCGCCTGCGGCGGCTGCTGGCCGTAGGGGCCCGGCTGGCCGTACGGTCCGGGCTGCTGAGGCTGCCCGCCGTACGGGCCCGGCTGGTTGTGGCTCATTTCTGGGTTCCCCTCCAGATGCTCTGTGTGTCCCCGACATCCTGGCGTAGACCGGGGGCGCACGTTCCATCGGGGGCCCCACCGTTACAGAACAAACGCGTTTCGGGACTGCCCCGTGACACCCCTAAACTGAGCGCGTGACCGAGAACGCTCAGCAGCAGCCACCAGCGCCCAGCACCGAACTGCCGACCCAGTACGCGCCGGCCGAGGTAGAGGGGCCGCTGTACGAGCGCTGGGTGGAGCGGGGTTACTTCGAGGCGGACGAGAAGAGCGACAAGCCGCCGTACACCATCGTCATCCCGCCGCCGAACGTCACCGGCAGCCTGCACCTCGGGCACGCCTTCGAGCACACCCTCATCGACGCGCTGACGCGCCGTAAGCGCATGCAGGGGTTCGAGACGCTGTGGCAGCCCGGCATGGACCACGCCGGCATCGCCACGCAGAACGTCGTCGAGCGCGAGCTGGGCAAGGAGGGCAAGTCCCGGCACGACCTCGGCCGCGAGGCCTTCGTCGAGCGTGTCTGGCAGTGGAAGGCCGAGTCCGGCGGGCAGATCTCCGGCCAGATGCGCCGCCTCGGTGACGGCGTCGCCTGGTCCCGCGAGCGCTTCACGATGGACGAGGGCCTCTCCCAGGCCGTCCAGACCATCTTCAAGCGGCTCTACGACGACGAGTTGATCTACCGCGCCGAGCGCATCATCAACTGGTGCCCGCGCTGCCTGACCGCGATCTCCGACATCGAGGTCGAGTACCAGGACGACGACGGCGAACTCGTCTCCATCAAGTACGGCGAGGGTGACGAGACGGTCGTCGTCGCCACCACGCGCGCGGAGACGATGCTCGGCGACACCGCCGTCGCCGTCCACCCCGACGACGAGCGCTACAAGCACCTCGTCGGCAAGCGGATCAAGCTGCCGCTCACCGACCGCACCATCCCCGTCGTCGCCGACGAGCACGTCGACCCTGAGTTCGGCACGGGTGCCGTCAAGGTCACCCCGGCCCACGACCCGAACGACTTCGAGATCGGCCGGCGCCACGACCTGCCCGCCATCGCCGTGATGGACGAGCACGCCATCATCACCGTTCACGGCCCCTTCCAGGGTCAGGACCGCTTCGAGGCCCGCTCGGCGATCGTCGCCGCGCTGCGCGCCGAGGGCCGGATCGTCGCGGAGAAGCGGCCCTACGTCCACTCCGTCGGCCACTGCTCGCGCTGCAAGACCACCATCGAGCCGCGCCTGTCCATGCAGTGGTGGGTCAAGGTCGGCCCGCTCGCCAAGGCCGCCGGTGACGCGGTCCGCGACGGCCGCGTCAAGATCCACCCGCAGGAGATGGAGAAGCGGTACTTCGACTGGGTCGACAACCTCCACGACTGGTGCATCTCACGGCAGTTGTGGTGGGGCCACCGCATCCCGGTCTTCTACGGCCCGAACGGCGAGGTCGTCTGCGTCGGCCCCGACGAGGAGGCGCCGAGCGGTGAGGGCTGGCGTCAGGACACCGACGTCCTCGACACCTGGTTCTCCTCGGGCCTGTGGCCGTTCTCCACGCTCGGCTGGCCCGAACAGACCGAGTCGCTCGCGAAGTTCTACCCGAACTCCGTCCTGGTCACCGGCTACGACATCCTCTTCTTCTGGGTCGCCCGGATGATGATGTTCGGTCTGTACGCGATGGACGGCACCCCGCCGTTCCACACCATCGCCCTGCACGGCATGGTCCGCGACCAGTTCGGCAAGAAGATGTCGAAGTCCTTCGGCAACGCGGTCAACCCGCTGGACTGGATGGACAAGTACGGCAGCGACGCGCTCCGGTTCACCCTGGCCCGCGGCGCCAACCCGGGTGTCGACGTCCCGATCGGCGAGGACTGGGTCCAGGGATCGCGCAACTTCGCCAACAAGATCTGGAACGCGACGCGCTTCGCGCTGATGAACGGCGCGACGGTCGAGGGGCCGCTGCCCGACGCGTCCGCGATGTCGTCCACGGACCGGTGGATCCTGTCCCGGCTCAACTCCGTCGTGGCAGAGGTCGACGCGCTCTACGAGGACTACCAGTTCGCGAAGTTGTCGGACGCGCTCTTCCACTTCGCCTGGGACGAGGTCTTCGACTGGTACGTCGAGCTGTCCAAGACGACGTTCCAGGCGGGCGGGGCGGCCGCGAAGGTCTCCCAGCGGGTCCTCGGCGAAGTCCTCGACGTCACGCTGCGGCTGCTGCACCCGGTCGTCCCGTTCGTCACGGAGACCCTGTGGACCACCCTCACCGGTGGCGAGTCGGTCGTCATCGCCGAGTGGCCGGCGGCTGTGTTTGTTCCTGGTGCTGACGCACCGGGCGGCTTCCGTGACACGTCCGCCGAGAAGGAGATCGAGTCCCTCCAGTCGGTCATCACCGAGGTCCGCCGCTTCCGCGCCGACCAGGGCCTCCAGCCCGGCCAGCGGGTCCCGGCGCGGCTGTCCCTGGACGGCACGGCCCTCGCCCCGCACGAGGCCGCCATCCGTCAGCTGCTGCGCCTGCAGCCGGAGGGCGAGGCCTTCACGGCCACGGCCACCCTGCCGGTGGCCGGCGCGGAGGTCGCCCTCGACCTCTCCGGCACGATCGACGTCGCGGCGGAGCGCAAGCGCCTCGCCAAGGACCTCGCCGCCGCGGAGAAGGAGAAGGCCCAGGCCACGGCGAAGCTCGGCAACGAGGCGTTCCTGGCGAAGGCCCCGGACAACGTCGTGGACAAGATCCGCGGCCGCCTGGCCAAGGCGGACGAGGACATCACCCGCATCAAGGCCCAGCTGGACCGCCTGCCCCAGCAGTAGGTTTTTCAGGGACGCGGGGAACTGCGCGACAAGCCACGACGTTCCCCGCGCCCGCCCGACGGCCGGCACCCCCCACTCCCTGGGCGACCTGTCGGTGCCGCTCCGTAGACTGGCCCCGTGAGCGACCAGAACGAGCCCGACCCCTTCGACGAGCTGATCGCGGAGGAGACCGGCCGCGACCCCGATCTCGCGGTGATCGAGGCCGGCAGCCGCACCCTGCGCACCCAGGGCGGAGCCCCGAGCGCAGACGTGCCGACGCGCCCCGAGGACCCCGAGACGGACGCCGCCCTGCGCCAGGTCGAGACGGAGCTGGCCACCCGGTGGGGCGAGACCAAGCTGGAGCCGTCGGTCAGCCGGATCGCCGCGCTGATGGACGTGCTGGGCGAGCCGCAGCGCTCGTACCCCTCGATCCACATCACGGGCACGAACGGCAAGACCTCCACGGCCCGCATGATCGAGGCCCTGCTCAACGCCTTCGAGCTGCGCACCGGCCGCTACACCTCCCCTCACGTCCAGTCGATCACCGAGCGCATCAGCCTCGACGGCGCACCCATCGACGCCGAGCGCTTCGTCGAGACGTACGAGGACATCAAGCCGTACATCGAGATGGTCGACTCCCAGCAGGAGTACCGGCTGTCCTTCTTCGAGGTGCTGACCGGCATGGCGTACGCCGCCTTCGCCGACGCGCCCGTGGACGTCGCGGTCGTCGAGGTCGGCATGGGCGGCTCCTGGGACGCCACCAACGTCATCGACGGGGACGTCGCCGTCGTCACCCCCATCGACCTCGACCACACCGACCGGCTCGGCGGGACGCCCGGCGAGATCGCCAAGGAGAAGTCCGGGATCATCAAGCAGGACGCCACGGTCATCCTGGCCCAGCAGTCCGTCGACGCGGCCCAGGTGCTGCTGAAGAAGGCCGTCGACGCCGACGCCACGGTGGCCAGGGAAGGGCTCGAGTTCGGCGTCGTCGCCCGCCAGGTCGCCGTCGGGGGACAGCTGCTCACCCTGCGCGGCCTGGGCGGCGAGTACGGCGAGGTGTACCTCCCCCTGCACGGCCCGTACCAGGCGCACAACGCCGCCGTGGCGCTCGCCGCCGTCGAGGCGTTCTTCGGCGTCGGCGCCCAGCGGCCCGAGCCGCTCGACATCGACACCGTCCGCAAGGCGTTCGCCGCCGCCTCCTCACCGGGCCGCCTGGAAGTCGTACGGCGCTCGCCCACCGTCGTCCTGGACGCGGCCCACAACCCGGCGGGCGCCCGCGCCACCGCCGAGGCCGTGGGGGAGGCGTTCGACTTCAGCCGGCTGATCGGCGTCGTCGGCGCGAGCGGCGACAAGAACGTACGCGGCCTCCTCGAGGCCTTCGAGCCGATCTTCGCCGAGGTCGTCGTCACGCAGAACTCCAGCCACCGCGCGATGGACGCCGACGAACTCGCCGCGATCGCCGTGGAGGTGTTCGGGGACGACCGCGTCCAGGTCGAACCGAGGCTGCCCGACGCCCTGGAAGCCGCGATCACGCTGGCCGAGGAGGAGGGCGAGTTCGCCGGCGGCGGTGTGCTCGTCACCGGCTCCGTCATCACCGTCGGCGAGGCCCGACTGCTCCTGGGAAGGCGCTGACCACCCTTGCGTACGCTCTGTGCTTCGACCCTGATCGGCGAGTTCTTCGTGATCGGCTTCGCCGGCCTGGTCGCCATGAAGGACCCCGACCTGACCACGGCGACGGTGTGGACGGTCAGCGGCATCGCGATGTTCCTGTGCCTGGCGCTGTGCGGCGTCGTGACGCGTCCGGGCGGCATCGTCCTCGGCTGGATCCTCCAGGTCGCGCTGATCGCCTCCGGTTTCGTCGTTCCGACGATGTTCTTCCTGGGCGCGGTCTTCGCGGCCCTGTGGTGGGCCTCGGTGTACTACGGCAGAAAGATCGACGAGGCGAAGGCACGGTTCGCCGCGGAGGCCTCCTCCACTCCTGACGCTGCGTAACTCCGCTCCGGACACGCCCTGTAATCTTCGAACACCCGCAACGCCCTTGATCCCTAGGAGCCCTGTCGTGACTCAGCGCACCCTCGTCCTGCTCAAGCCCGACGCCGTTCGACGTGGCCTGACCGGCGAGATCATCAGCCGCATCGAGCGCAAGGCCGGCTGGCAGATCACGGCGCTGGAGCTGCGCACCTTGGACCAGGACACGCTGGAGCAGCACTACGGCGAACACAAGGGCAAGCCCTTCTACGAGCCGTTGGTGGCGTTCATGGCCTCCGGCCCGGTCGTGGCGCTGATCGTCGAGGGCGAGCGGGTCGTCGAGGGCGTGCGCGCGCTCGCCGGACCGACCGACCCGATCGCCGCCGCACCCGGCTCCATCCGCGGCGACTACGGCGTGATCGTGCGGGAGAACCTCATCCACGCCTCCGACTCCGAGGAGTCCGCCGAGCGCGAGGTGAAGATCTTCTTCCCCGGCCGCGCGTGACGTCCCGGCCGCCAGAAGTGTGAGGTCGAGGCGTTTACCCTCGATCATCTGGCATATGCGTGGCGATCGAGGGAACGAGTGCCCCCGAACGCCCCTCTCACCAAGCGAACGCACCCAGCATCTGCTGACAATGGCGGAGACCCTTACGCAGTGTTCGTGCAGGCGCCATTACGATGGAAGCCTTCACGTCACAGCACCCACTTCGCCTACCTGAAAAGCCCTCAAAAGCTCCCAGGAAGGCCAGACGAATCCTGATGGGGAACTCAATGTCGTTCATCGGCCGTGACATGGCTGTCGACCTCGGGACCGCCAACACGCTGGTGTACGTCAGGGGTCGCGGGATCGTACTCAACGAGCCGTCCGTCGTCGCGATCAACACCAACACCGGTGGCATCCTCGCGGTCGGCGCCGAGGCGAAGAAGATGATCGGTCGGACTCCTGGCAACATCGTTGCCGTACGACCTCTGAAGGACGGCGTCATCGCCGACTTCGAGATCACCGAGCGAATGCTCCGCTACTTCATCCTGAAGATCCACAAGCGGAGGTATCTGGCCCGGCCGCGAGTCGTCGTCTGTGTGCCCTCGGGCATCACGGGCGTCGAGCGCCGTGCCGTCATCGAGGCCTCGTCCCAGGCGGGCGCGCGCCAGGTGCACATCATCGAAGAGCCCATGGCGGCCGCCATCGGCTCCGGCCTCCCGGTCCACGAGGCCACGGGCAACATGGTGGTGGACATCGGCGGCGGCACCACCGAGGTCGCGGTCATCTCGCTCGGCGGCATCGTCACCGCCCAGTCCATTCGCGTCGCGGGGGACGAACTGGACAACGCGATCATCCAGCACATCAAGAAGGAGTACAGCCTTCTCCTCGGTGAGCGGACGGCCGAACAGATCAAGATCACGATCGGTTCGGCGTACGACCTGGACGCCGACGAACACACCGAAATCCGCGGCCGGGACCTCGTCTCCGGGCTGCCCAAGACCGTCGTGATCTCCGCGGGCGAAGTGCGCAAGGCGATCGAGGAGCCGGTCAACGCCATCGTCGACGCCGTCAAGACGACCCTGGACAAGTGCCCGCCGGAGCTGTCCGGCGACATCATGGACCGGGGCATCGTGCTGACGGGCGGCGGGGCGCTGCTGCGCGGACTCGACGAGCGGCTGCGCCGGGAGACCGGAATGCCCATCCACATCGCCGAGGATCCGCTGGACAGCGTGGCGCTCGGATCCGGCAAGTGCGTCGAGGAGTTCGAGGCGCTCCAGCAGGTGCTGGACGCCCAGCCGCGCAGATGAAGTAACTCTTCGATTCCGCCGTACGAGACGATCTCTTCTCGTGCGGCGGATCGTTGATATTGAGGCATAAGCTCACCCATAAGCCTCTGCACACCCAACACCTGAACATCCAGACCTCTGCACATTCCTATGAGGAAGGCACGGCCGCCGCACGTGAGGGACACACGAGAGAGCCGGCTGCTCCTGGTGCTGCTGATCGCCATCGCGTTCGCGTTGATCACGGTGGACATCCGCGGTGGGGAGGATTCACCGGTCGACGGCGCCCGCCAGGTGGCGGCCACGGTGTTCGGCCCGGTCGAGAACGGGGTGTCGTCGGCGGTCAACCCGGTCGGTGACGCGGTCTCCGCGGTCCGCGACTCGGGCACCCGCCACGACCGGCTCGCCCGCCTGGAGACGGAGAACGCGGCTCTCAAGGCGAAGCTCGGCAGCGACGATCGCAACTCCAGCCGGCTCAAGCAGCTCGACAAGATGCTGAAGGTGTCCGCCGAGGGGCAGTACGGCATCAAGGGCGCCCAGGTCATCGCCATAGGAGCGGCCCAGGGCTTCTCCTGGACGATCACCATCGACATCGGAGCCAACGACGGCATCAAGCGGGACATGACCGTGCTGAACGGCGACGGTCTGGTCGGGAGAGTCACCAATGTCGGTCCCGACGTCTCGACCGTGCTGCTCGCCAACGACCCGGACTTCACCGTCGGCACCCGCATGGAGAACAGCGACGAGCTCGGGTTCGCCTCCGGACAGGGCGACCGCCCGCTGCGCGTCGAACTGCTCAACAGCAAGGCGGACGTGAAGAAGGGCGACCGGCTCGTCACCTTCGGCTCCCAGGCCGACAAGCCCTTCGTGCCGGGCGTGCCGGTCGGCGTGGTCTCCCGCGTCGACCCGTCCGGCGGCGACCTGACCCGCACCCTCTACGTCACGCCGTACGCCAGCTTCACCAAGCTCGACGTCGTCGGCGTCGTCGTAGTGGCCCCGAAGAAGGACCCGCGCGACACGGTCCTGCCGCAGAAGCCCAAGCCGACCCCCACGCCGACGGTCACCGTCACGGTCACCCCCTCGGCCAGTGCGCCCGTCGACGGCCAGACCCCGCAGCAGTAGGAGCTGAATCCCCATGCGCGTCAACCGGATCCTGCTCTCCGCCGCCCTGATCGTGGTGGCCATGGTGGTTCAGGTCAGCGTCCTCGCCCGGCTCCATCTGCCGGGCGCCGTCCCCGACTTGCTGCTGCTGACCGTGCTGGGCCTGGCCCTGGTGTACGGCCATGTCGGCGGCGCCCTCGTCGGCTTCGGCGCCGGCCTGCTCGCCGACCTCGCACCGCCCGCCGACCACGCCGCCGGGCGCTACGCCCTCGTGCTGTGCGTCATCGGCTATCTCGCCGGGCTGGCCAAGCCGGACCACGGGCGGCTGAAGTCGGCCACCGGCCCGATGGTCGTCGTGGTCGCCGCCGCCCTCGGCTCGACCCTGCTGTACGCGGGCGTCGGCGCCCTCGTCGGCGACACGGCCGCCCGTCATGTCGGCCTCGCCGGCCTGCTGTTCACGGCGGCGCTCTACGACCTGCTCCTCGCGCCCTTCGTGGTCCCCGGGGTCATGTTCCTGGCCCGGCGCGCGGACAACGACCCCCTCGCCGCGGAGGCGGCCTCCTCGTCCAAGAAGACGACCGACATCTCCTCCGGCTGGATCTCCGCCGGGACCGGCCTCAAGGTCGGCGGCCAGCGCGGTGCCCTGGGCGGCCTGAAGACCAAGGCCAGAACCCGCAGCGCGCGCGTGGGGCGTATCAAGGGGGTCAAGCGGCTGTGAGGGCGCGTGAGTTGGCGGCCGTCGTTCACAGGTCCGTCGGATATGACACGTACACACACTGAGAGGGGGAGGCAGCCGCAGTGACCAACATCCCCGAGACCGGACGGACCCCACGGGTCCAGATCCGACTCGTCGTCATCCAGATCCTCGTCCTCTCCCTGCTCGGGACCCTCGGCGGCCGGCTGTGGTATCTCCAGATCCGTGAGGGCTCCGCCTACGCCAAGGAGGCGTCCGGCAACCACGTCCAGCAGGTCGTCGATCCCGCCGTTCGCGGCTCGATCCTGGACGCGCGCGGTGTGCCGCTCGCGGACAACGAGACCCGCCTGGTGGTCTCCGCCTCCCGCACCGACCTGCTGAAGATGAAGGACGACGGCAAGGCCGTCCTGACCAAGCTGGCCGGGGTCCTGGGCATGACACCCACGGAGGTCATGCAGCGGGTCCGGCTCTGCGACGCCAAGACGCCCCAGCCGTGCTGGAACGGCTCGCCGTACCAGCCGATCCCCATCACCGACGAGGCCACGCCCCGCCAGGCCATGCAGATCCGCGAGCGCTCCGAGGACTTCCCCGGCATCAGCGCCGAGCCCGAGGCGCTGCGCCGCTACCCGGCCCCCGGCAAGGCCAACACCTCCCAGGTCCTCGGCTATCTCTCGCCGGTCACCGACGAGGAGATCACCAAGGCCGAGCACACCAGCTCGCCGTATCTGCGCTCCGACCAGGTCGGCCGCAGCGGCCTGGAGCGTCAGTACGACAAGGAGCTGCGCGGCAAGGCCGGCGTCACCCGTTACGAGGTCGACAACCTCGGGCGCGTCATCGGCAAGGCCAAGTCCGATGCCGCACAGCCCGGTTCGAACCTCGTCACCAGCATCGACTCCCGCGTCCAGCGGGTCGCCGAGTACGAGCTGGACAACGCGATGAAGATCGCCCGGGGCCAGTACGACAAGGTCACCGGCGAGAAGTACAAGGCAGACTCGGGCGCCGTCGTCGTGATGGAGGCCAAGACCGGCCGTATCGTCGCTATGGCGTCCGCGCCCACGTACGACCCGAACGTCTGGGTCGGCGGCATCTCCGCCAAGGACTACAAGCAGCTCACCGGCAAGGGTTCCGACTACCCGCTGCTCAATCGCGCCATACAGGGTCAGTCCGCGCCCGGTTCGACCTTCAAGGTGGTCTCCACGGCCGCCGCGGTCGAGGCCGGCTACCCGTGGGACGGCGGCTACCCCTGCACCAGCTCGTACTCGGTCGGCGGCCAGGTCTTCAAGAACTTCGAGGGCGAGAGCTTCGGCCCCATCTCGCTGGGCCGGGCGCTCGAGGTCTCCTGCGACACCGTCTTCTACGGTCTCGCCGACCGGCAGTGGAAGAAGGACGGCGGCATCAACCCGAAGAAGGGCCAGCCGAAGGACTACTTCTACAAGGCCGCCCACCAGTTCGGCCTCGGCAAGCAGACCGGCATCGACCTGCCGAACGAGGTCTCCGGCCGCGTCCCGGACCGCCAGTGGAAGCTGGACTACTGGAAGGCCAACAAGGACGCCTGGTGCAAGTCCGGCAAGAAGGACGGCAGTTACGTCGAGAAGATCGCCTACGAGAACTGCCTCGAGGGCAACAAGATGCGCGAGGGCGACTCGATCAACTACTCCATCGGCCAGGGTGACACGCTGCTCACCCCGATCCAGGAGGCGATGATCTACGGGGCGCTCGCCAACGGCGGCACCGAGTACGTCCCCACCATCGGCAAGGCGGTCATCAGCGCCGACGGCAAGACGGTCACGCCGATCAAGCCGCAGGTCAAGGCGAAGCTCCCGGTCAGCCAGGCCACCCTCAAGGGGATGAACAAGGCGCTCGCGGGTGTCGTCACCAGCGGTACCGCCGCCTGGAAGTTCCAGGGCTGGCCGCAGGACAAGATCACGCTGCACGCCAAGACCGGTACCGCGGAGGTCTACGGCAAGCAGACCACCTCGTGGCTGGCCACGTACTCCAAGGACTACACGGTCGTCATGACGATCGCCCAGGCCGGTACGGGTTCCGGCGCATCCGGTGAGGCCGTGCGCAACATCTACAGCTCCCTCTACGGCGTCCAGGGCGACGGCTCGATCGACAAGAAGAAGGCGCTGCTTTCCACACCGCAGAAGGGCCTGCCCAAGGTCAAGACGGACGGCACGATCGACTCGCCGAAGGTCGCCAAGGACCCGGTCAAGGACCTGAAGAAGGCCCAGGAGAAGGGCGCGGCCAACCCCGACGGGACCCAGCCGGCCGCGACCACGGCCTCGCCGACCGCGACCAACCGGACCACTCGCAGGCGGCCGCGCAGGCGCGGGAACCGGAGGATGCTCACATGACCGGCAACAGCTTCTCCGTCCCGGGGTACGGGCCCCGGCGGGCGGGCTGGGCACGGGTCTTCGCCCGTGACTCACTCGCCCGCCGGCTGGACTGGCCGATACTGCTCGCGGCCGTCGCGCTGTCGCTGATCGGCACGGTCCTCGTCTACTCGGCGACCCGCAACCGCAACGAGATCAACCAGGGCGACCCGTACTACTTCCTCATCCGGCACCTCATGAACACCGGCATCGGGATCGGCCTGATGATCGGCATCGTCTGGATCGGCCACCGCTCCCTGCGCACCGTCATCCCGATCCTGTACGGCATCTCGGTCTTCCTGATCCTGATGGTGCTCACCCCGCTCGGCTCCACGGTCAACGGCGCGCACTCGTGGATCGTGCTCGGCGGCGGCTTCTCCCTCCAGCCCTCGGAGTTCGTGAAGATCACGATCATCCTGGGCATGGCGATGCTGCTGTCGGCGCGGGTCGACGCGGGCGACAAGAAGTACCCCGACCACCGCACGGTCCTTCAGGCCCTGGGCCTGGCCGCCGTACCGATCCTGATCGTGCTGCTCATGCCCGACCTCGGCTCGGTCATGGTGATGGTGGTGATCATCCTCGGCGTGCTGCTCGCCTCCGGCGCCTCCAACCGCTGGGTGTTCGGTCTCATCGCGGCCGGCGCCACGGGCGCGGTCGCCGTCTGGCAGCTGCACATCCTGGACGACTACCAGATCAACCGGTTCGCGGCCTTCGCCAACCCCGCCCTCGACCCGGCGGGCGTCGGCTACAACACCAACCAGGCCCGGATCGCGATCGGTTCGGGCGGTCTGACCGGCGCGGGCCTCTTCCACGGCTCGCAGACCACCGGCCAGTTCGTGCCCGAGCAGCAGACGGACTTCGTCTTCACGGTGGCGGGGGAGGAGCTCGGCTTCGTCGGCGCGGGGCTGATCATCCTGCTCCTCGGCCTGATCCTGTGGCGGGCCTGCCGCATCGCCCGCGACTCCACGGAGCTGTACGGCACGATCGTCGCCGCCGGGATCGTCGCCTGGTTCGCCTTCCAGATCTTCGAGAACGTCGGCATGACCCTCGGCATCATGCCGGTCACGGGCCTGCCACTGCCGTTCGTCTCGTACGGCGGCTCGTCGATGTTCGCCGTCTGGATGGCCGTGGGGCTGTTGCAGTCCATCAAGGCGCAGCGGCCCATGTCGGCGTAGTGAACCTGGTGTTGCACCCGGGTTCGCCAGCAATTCACCCCCGAGGGGCCCTGCCGCTCGGGGGTGGATCCCACTAGATTCAGGGCATGGCGGACACGAAGCGTGAGATCGAACGGAAGTACGAATCCGACGACAGTGGCCTGCCGGACCTGACCGGCGTGACCGGGGTCGACGCCGTCGTCGACAAGGGTGTCGCGCATCTCGACGCCACGTACTACGACACCGCCGACGAGCGCCTCGCCGCCTCCGCGATCACGCTGCGCCGCCGCACCGGCGGTGCCGACGCGGGCTGGCACCTGAAGTTCCCCGTCGCCCCCGGCGTCCGCGACGAGATCCACGCCCCGCTCTCCGACAGCCTGCCGCGCAGCCTCGCCGGGCTGGTCCGCTCCCGTGTCCGCGACGCCGAACTGCTGCCCGTGGTCCGGCTGCAGTCCGACCGCGACATCCGCGACCTCGTCGACGCCGGAGGCCGGCTGCTCGCCGAGGTCAGCGTGGACGCCGTACGCGCGGAGCGGCTCACCGGCGACGGCGGCGTCGCCCAGTGGACCGAGCTGGAGGTCGAGCTCGCCGACGGCGGCGACCCCACCTTCCTCGACAAGGTCGACAAGCGGCTGCGCAAGGCGGGTGTACGGCCCTCCGGATCGGCGTCGAAGCTGGCCCGGGCGCTGGCGGAGACGGCACCGCGCAAGACGGGCGGAAAGGGCGGCAAGGCCGGTAAGTCCGGGAAGAAGGCGGGCGGTCAGCAGCGGCCGAAGTCCCCGGAGACGGCCGGTGACCATGTCCTCGCCTACCTCCGCGAGCAGCGGGACGCCCTGGTCGAGCTCGACCCGGCCGTGCGGCAGGACGGGTACGACTCCGTGCACCGTATGCGCGTCGCCACCCGCCGGATGCGCAGCGCCTTCCGCTCGTACGCCAAGGTCCTCGACCGGACCGTGACCGACCCCATCGGCGAGGAGCTGAAGTGGCTGGCCGGCGAGCTCGGCGTCGACCGGGACCAGGAGGTGCTCACCGAGCGCCTCACCGCGGCCCTGACCGAGCTGCCCCGCACCCTCGTCCACGGCCCGGTGCGCACCCGGCTGCGCAGCTGGATGCACGCCCGGCACAGCGGATCGCGGCGCCGCCTGATCGGCGTCCTGGACTCCAGGCGATACCTGGCGCTGCTGGACGGCGTGGACGCGCTGATCTCCGACCCTCCGCTGCTCCAGGCGGCCGCCGGCAGTCCGGAGAAGGTGATCGTCAAGGCCGTACGCAAGGACTACGGCAAGCTGGCCGGCCTGGTGGAGCAGGCCCTCGCCGCGGAGTGCGGCTCCGACCGGGACCTCGCCCTGCACGAGGCGCGCAAGAAGGCCAAGCGGACGCGGTACTCGGCGGAAGCCGCCATCGCCTCCCTCGGCGAGCCGGCGACCGCGCTGGCCAAGTCGATGAAGTCGCTGCAGAACCTGCTCGGCGTCCACCAGGACAGCGTCATGACCCGCCAGACCCTGCGCGAGCTGTCGGCCGTGGCGCACGCGGCGGGGGAGAACGTCTTCACGTACGGGCTGCTCTACGGCCGCGAGGAGGCGCGCGCGGCGGCGGCCGAGGCGGAGCTGCCGGGGGCGTGGCGGGAGGTCACGGGCGGGATGCGGGTGTGAGGCGGGGGCGCGGACCGACCGGGCCCGACGGGCCGCGCGGCGATCCGGGCGGTCGGGGCGGCCGCCGCGTCGCGTTAGGCTGGATGGTCACCCCTGTCAGTTCCGTCCAGCCCCCCGAAGGTTTGCGAGATGCCTGCCGAAGTCGCTGCGGCCGCCGAGTCCGTGTTCCCGCAGCTCGAAGCTCTGCTCCCGCATGTGCAGAAGCCGATCCAGTACGTGGGCGGAGAGCTCAACTCCACCGTCAAGCCGTGGGAGTCCTGTGACGTCCGCTGGGCGCTGATGTACCCGGACGCCTACGAGGTCGGACTGCCCAACCAGGGCATCATGATCCTCTACGAGGTCCTGAACGAGCAGGAGGGCGTCCTCGCCGAGCGCACCTACAGCGTGTGGCCGGACCTGGAGGCGCTGATGCGGGAGCACGGCGTCCCGCAGTTCACGGTGGACAGCCACCGGCCGGTGCGGGCCTTCGACGTGTTCGGTCTCTCCTTCTCCACGGAGCTCGGCTACACGAACATGCTGACCGCGCTGGACCTGGCGGGCATCCCGCTGGAGTCGAAGGACCGCGGCCTGCACGACCCGATCGTGCTGGCGGGCGGCCACGCCGCCTTCAACCCCGAGCCGATCGCGGACTTCATCGACGCGGCGATCATCGGCGACGGCGAGCAGGCCGTGCTCGACATGACGCGGATCATCAAGCAGTGGAAGGCGGAGGGCCGTCCCGGCGGCCGCGAGGAGGTCCTCTTCCGCCTGGCGAAGACCGGCGGCGTGTACATCCCGGCCTTCTACGACGTCGAGTACCTGCCCGACGGCCGGATCGCCCGCGTGGTCCCCAACAAGTCGGGCGTCCCGTGGCGCGTGTCCAAGCACACGGTCATGGACCTGGACGAGTGGCCGTACCCGAAGCAGCCCCTGGTTCCGCTGGCCGAGACGGTCCATGAGCGCATGTCCGTGGAGATCTTCCGCGGCTGCACCCGCGGCTGCCGCTTCTGCCAGGCGGGCATGATCACCCGCCCGGTCCGCGAGCGCTCCATCACCGGCATCGGCGACATGGTCGACAAGGGTTTGAAGGCGACGGGCTTCGAGGAGGTCGGCCTCCTCTCGCTCTCCTCGGCGGACCATTCGGAGATCGGCGACATCGCCAAGGGCCTGGCGGACCGCTACGAGGAAGACAAGATCGGCCTCTCCCTCCCCTCCACCCGCGTGGACGCCTTCAACGTCGACCTGGCGAACGAGCTCACGCGCAACGGCCGCCGCTCGGGTCTGACCTTCGCCCCCGAGGGCGGCTCCGAGCGCATGCGCAAGGTCATCAACAAGATGGTCTCGGAGGAGGACCTGATCCGGACCGTCTCCACCGCCTACGGCAACGGCTGGCGCCAGGTGAAGCTGTACTTCATGTGCGGCCTGCCTACGGAGACCGACGAGGACGTCCTGCAGATCGCCGACATGGCGATGAACGTGATCGCCGAGGGCCGCAAGGTCTCCGGCCAGAACGACATCCGCTGCACGGTCTCGATCGGCGGCTTCGTCCCCAAGCCCCACACGCCCTTCCAGTGGGCCCCGCAGCTCTCCGCGGAGGAGACGGACGCCCGCCTGGAGAAGCTCCGCGACCGGATCCGCGGCGACAAGAAGTACGGCCGCTCCATCGGCTTCCGCTACCACGACGGCAAGCCGGGCATCGTCGAGGGCCTGCTCTCCCGCGGCGACCGCCGCATCGGCGCCGTCATCCGCGCTGTCTACGAGGACGGCGGCCGCTTCGACGGCTGGCGCGAGCACTTCTCCTACGACCGCTGGATGGCCTGCGCCGAGAAGGCCCTCCCCGCCTTCGGCGTGGACGTCGACTGGTACACCACCCGCGAGAAGACCTACGAGGAGGTCCTCCCCTGGGACCACCTCGACTCGGGCCTCGACAAGGACTGGCTCTGGGAGGACTGGCAGGACGCCCTCGACGAGACGGAGGTCGAGGACTGCCGGTGGACGCCTTGCTTCGACTGCGGGGTGTGTCCGCAGATGGACACGACCATCCAAATCGGCCCGACCGGGAAGAAGTTGCTGCCGCTGACCGTGAAGAACGCTGCGCCGGCGGCCGGGGGGCATGCGCACTGACGTGACCCTGGCCGCGCCTGGTGGGGTGTGCCGATGGCCCTCGGTCCGGGTGCACCTCGGTCGGGCGAGTGACAGACTGTGGAGTCACGGAGTCCAGCTGTGATCGATCCGCTCGCCGACCGGTTGGGGGCTGTTCATGACTTCCGAAGCGCGGCACGCCCCGGGTGCGGCACTCGCCGGGCAGACGGTCGTCGTGGTGGGCGGCAGCGCGGGGATCGGGCTGGAGACCGCGCGGCAGGTGCGGGCGGCCGGCGGTGAGGTGGTGCTCACCGCGCGCAACGCCGAACGTCTGAAGCCGGCGGCGGACGAGCTGAACGCGCTGAGCACGGCCGTCTTCGACGCCCAGGACACCGATCACCTGGAGCGCTTCATCAGGGAGCTGCCCGGGCAGGTCGACCATGTGCTGGTCACGGCGGGCAGCCCGTCGTACACACCCCTCGACGAGATCGATCTGGCCGACGCCGGACGGGACTTCGGCGGGCGTATCGCGATGCTGCTGGCGGTGGCGCGGGCGAGCCGGGACAAGGTCAGGGCCGGGGGCACGCTGCTGTTCATGGGCGGCACCGGCGGCCGGCGGCCCGCCGTCGGGATGGCCGTGATGGGCGCCCTCACCGCGGCGCTGCCGGCGCTGACCGCCAACCTGGCAGTGGAGATCGCCCCGATCCGGGTCAACCTCATCGCGGCCGGATTCGTGGACACGCCGTTGTCGGCGTCCCTGCTCGGCGACCAACTCGAGGCGCGCCGTGAGCAGTTGAGTAAGACGCTGCCCATCGGCCGGGTGGTCGGCCCGGCGGACGTGGCCGCCCTGGCGGTGCACCTCATGGTCAACGACGCGCTCACCGGCGCCACTTACGACATCGACGGCGGCCAGCAGCTCGTCGCACCCTGATCGTCCCTTCGCAGCGGGAGGCACGAACCATGGACATGAAACTCGAGGTCGTCGTGGTGCCGGTGGCCGACGTCGACCGGGCCAAGGACTTCTACACGGCGCTGGGCTGGCGGCTCGACGCGGACATCGCACCGGACGGCGGCTTCCGGGTCGTGCAGGTGACTCCTCCGGGCTCCCCGGCGTCGGTCATCTTCGGTACGTCCGTCACGGATCAGGCACCGGGCTCGGCGCAGGGCCTGCAGCTGATCGTCGACGACATCGTGGCCGCCCGCGACGAGTTGAAGCGACGCGGTGCGGACCCGGGCGACGTGTTCCACGACGCCACCGGCGTCTTCCACCACGGCGGCACCGACGCCCGGGTGCCCGGACCCGATCCGCAGCGCAACAGCTACGGCTCCTTCCTGTCGTTCAGCGACCCGGACGGCAACGGCTGGCTCCTTCAGGAGATCACCACCCGGCTCCCCGGGCGGCTGGACCCCGCCACCACCGGCTACGCCTCGGCCGAGGACCTGGCGAGCGCCCTGCGACGGGCGGCCGCGGCCCACGGTGAGCACGAGGCGCGCACCGGCGCGGAGGACCCCGACTGGCCTGACTGGTACGCGCGTTACATGGTGAGCGAGCAGTCGGGATCGGAACCGCCGTCATGAGCCGGGCCGCGGCCCGGTGACAGGCATCGCCCAGGGTGACTGTTGCTGGTTACAGTTATTTGGTCACGGCCGGTTGTGGGGACAACCGGAGTTCTGGTCGGCTTCGCCGGCGTCCTGGGGAGGGCTTGCGGTTCATGGGTCGTCGCTCTAGTGGTTTTGTCGGTGTCTGGGCCGAGACGCAACGGCAGCAGCAGCGTCAGGCGGAGGCCGAGGCCAGGCGGCAGCGGGAACAGGCGCGGCAGGCGCGGGCCTTTCAGCGGCATGCCGCCCAGACCCGGCGGGAGTACCGGCAGGCGGAGGCCCGGCGACGTACCGAGGAGCTGGAAGGGGAGGTCGCGGCGCTCCAGGCAATCCTTGCCGCCGGCTGCCGGGCCCCGGCCTTCCGGGTGGCCTCGCTCATGCGCTCCGTGGACGTGCAGCCCTTCGCACCGGGGCAGTTGGCCGTGTCCCTGACCATGCCGGACCCGAACCGGTACCAGGCACAGGGCGGGTGGACCGCGAACCGGCGCGCGCAGGCGGAGGCCGAGGCGCGGGCCCGCTTCGAGCGCGACTGGTACGCGGCGCAGGCCGCGGAGCAGCAGCGGCAGCAGCAGTTGGCGGCGCAGCAGCGTGAGTACACGCAGTGGGCAGAGGCGCAGCTGTCGGAGGTGCGCCGGCACAACGCCGGTATCACGGAGGTCGTCGAAGGGGTCCGCCGCAGGGACCCTGATGCCGCCGTGGAGTACTTCTCCGCGGCCCTCTACTCGTCGGCGGCGTGGCCCGAGGGCTTTCCCCGGCAGATCGCGGCGGCCTACGATCCCGCGGCCCGGGAGCTGGTGCTCGACTGGGAGCTGCCGGGGTACGGCGTCGTACCGGAGACGAAGTCGGTGCGGTACATGCCGACCGTCGACCAGGACAAGGAGACCCCGCGCCCGGTGGGGCAGCGCCGGGCCCTGTACCGCGAGGTGCTCGCCCAGTCCATGGTGCTGGTGCTGCACGAACTGTTCGCGGCAGACGAGTTCGACGCGCTCGAGTCCGTGGCGCTGAACGGCTTCGTGGACGACCACGACCCGGCGACCGGGCGGCAGGCGCACATCTTCCTGGCCACCGTCATGGCGCGGCGGTCCGTCTTCGGCGGGCTGCACCTGGCGCAGGTGGACGCGGTGAGCTGCCTGACCGACGGCCTGCGGGGGCAGCTCGCGGCCCGGCCGGACCAGCTCGCTCAGGTGCGGCCCGGGCGGCGGCCGCAGGATGTGGGGAACGCCGTCGTCACCCACGGCGGGGACGCGGAACCGGGTCTGCGCGGGGACGGGGAGCCTGATCCGGACGAGGACGGGGAACCGGATCTGTACGAGATGGATCCGATCGCGTTCGAGGCGCTCGTCGCCGACCTCTTCCGGGCGATGGGGATGCAGGCCGTGACGACCCAGCGCTCGAACGACGGCGGCGTGGACGTCGACGCCGTGGACCCCACCCCGATCCGCGGCGGCAAGATCGTCGTGCAGGTGAAGCGCTACCGCAACACCGTGCCGCCCACGGCCGTCCGTGACCTGTACGGCACGGTGCAGGACGTCGGCGCCAACAAAGGGGTGCTGGTGACGACGGCCGGGTTCGGCCCCGGCTCGTACACCTTCGCCAACGGCAAGCCGCTGGAGCTGGTCCCGGGTGGTGAACTCGTCGACCTGCTGCACCGGCACGGACTGCGGGGGCGTCTGGGGACGGGCGGACGGGCGACGCCGGCGCGGACCGCGCCGCCCGGCGCCGCGGTCCTGCCCGAGGACCACAACGTACTGGGCATGTCCTGGTCCGGCGGGGTGGCGCTGGACGTGTGCGCGCTCGTCTGCTCCGGCAACCGCGTCCTGAGCGACGACCACTTCGTCTTCTTCAACAACCGGCGTACGCCGGACGGTTCGGTGGTCGCGCTCCCGGCCACGCCGCCGGACAAGGCGGCCGTACGCGTCTCCTTCGACGCGCTGCCGGCGAGCGCCGACCGGTTCGTCCTGGTCGCCGCCGTCGATCCGGAGGCGGATCCGGACGCCGACTTGTCGGGGTTCACGAACGCCTGCATCCGCCTGCTGGACCCCCGGATGACCGAGCTCGACCGCCTGGAGGTCTCCGACGGCCGCCCCGGTGAGACCGCCCTGGTGCTCGGTTCCTTCCGGCGCAGGAGCAGCGGCGACTGGGAGTTCGTGCTCGGCGGCAAGGGCTACCCGGGCGGGCTGGAGCAACTCGTTCAGGACTACGGCATCGAGGTGGCGTGACCACGCCCTGACGAATCCCGGACGACTTCCACTGTCCGGGATGCTGCTCGGGGTCGAGCAGCCGGCGCAGCAACTCGGCGTCGGGGATGGACAGTTGGCCGGCGAAGGGCGCGAGGACGGCCGCGCGCACCGCGCCTGAGCCGGTCGGCGGCCGTCGACGGTCGCGGGCCGCCTGTGCCGCTGGCCGTGGCCGTCCTCCTGACGGTGATCCCGGCCGCATATCTGGCGATCTCGGCCGATCAGAGCCACGACGTGGCCGCCGTGCGGAAGCTGCGGGCCGAGCAGCGGGGGCTCGTCCACGAGACGCCCTCCGCGGTGCAGCGCGGCGTGTACCAGGTGCCGATACCACCCGGTGCCGGCGCTGTCGCCTTCTTGGAGGCCAACACCTGGGAGAAGGACTCGCTGTACGGGCAGTTCACCACCGCCCGCGCCGGGCTCACGGCCTTCCTGGCCCGGATCGGCACCGGCCGCGCGCCTGCGCGACGGCCGCGTCACCGTCGGAGTCCTCCGCAGCCTGAGCGCCCGCGTCCGCCGGCGCTTCCCGGCGGGCCGCCACCGGACGGGGCCCGGCACCAGCATGGCGCCGCCTCCCCGGGGTACCCCGGGGATCGCGGCTCTGATCGATCCAGAGGTGATCCCTGATGTCCGCGCCTCAACTGCCGGGCGTGTTCGCCGACCTCGCGCCGCTCCTGAACCACTGGGGCTACACGGCGGTCGGCGGCCTGCTCTTCCTGGAGGACTTCGGTGTGCCGGCCCCCGGGGAGACGGTGCTGATCGCTGCCGCCGTGTACGCGGGAGCGGGGCAGCTGAACGTCGTCGCGGTCGCCGTGATCGCCTTCGTCGCCGCCGTCTGCGGCGACAACGTCGGCTACGTCATCGGCCGCTACGGCGGCCACCGCCTCGTCACCCGCTACGGCCGTTACGTGCTGCTCACCCCGGCCCGGGTCGAGAAGGCGGAGGCCTTCTTCGTCCGTAACGGCGGGAAGGTCATCACGGTCGCCCGCTTCGTCGAGGGCCTGCGCCAGGCCAACGGCATCGTCGCCGGACTGAGCGAGCTGCCCTGGCGCCGCTTCATCTTGTTCAACGCCCTGGGCGCGGCGTTGTGGGTGGGCGTCTGGGTGACCCTCGGCGAGCTCGCCGGAACCCACATCGGCACCCTGTACCCGACCATCCAGCGCTACGAGCTGTACGTCCTCATCGGCGTCGGCGCCGTCCTCGCCGCCCTCGTCGCACGTCATCTGCTGCGCCGCCGTCAGCGGCGGCAGGAGCGCGCCTCCGCGGCGAGCCCCGCGGAGTAGGAGCGCAGGGTGCGGGAGGAGAGGGGCCAGGTCCGCGGGCGGGGGCCCAGCCGGCGACGCAGGCCGCGATCCCCACCCGTCCGGCGACATCGGCGGCGCGCGCCCCGGGCGTCGGCAGACCGCCGATCCCCGCCGTCCACAGCCAGTGGCCGAGCAGCGGACGGACGGCCGGCTGATGCCAGATCTTGCTGGGCGCGACGGCCTGCTGACGGGTGAAGAAGCCCGATCGCAGCTCCGCCCGCCACCGCGTCAGGCCGAAGGCGGTCAGGCACCAGGGTTTCCCCATGCGCACGTCACGTCACGTCACGTCACGGCACCGCCGTCCGGACGGAACTCGATCACACGGTCACTCGGTCACTCGGTCACTCGGTCCTACGTCCGCCCGGGGTCGTCCCCGTGCAGCATCCGCTCCAGCATCCGCTCGTCCTCCGCCGACAGATCGGACACGAACCGGGCCGGCACCGCCCCGCGGTCCCCGCCCTCGTCCAGCAGCGCGTGCATCCCCGCCGCCGCGAGGCCCGGCTGGTCGTGCACGCGCGCGTGCAGATGGCCGCGGCCCTCCTTGCGCCGGGTCACCAGCCCCATGTCGCGCAGCCGCGTCAGGATCGTGAGCACCGTGGTGTACGCCGTGTCGCCGCTCAGGCGCTCCTGCACCACGGCCGCGTTCGAGGGTCAGCCGGCCGCCCAGAGGGCCGCCGGCACCTCGCTCTCCAGCTCGCCGCGTGCTCGCCGCCCGGACTCCCTGGCGCCCGCCACCTGGCACCTCCTTCTGCTCGGCGGCCCGTCCGCCCACGGGACCTCCCCGGCCGGTCCGAATTGCTACGAGACGTAGAAAAACAGGCCGTGCGGACGCCGCCGGGCCGGTGGCGCACTCAGGCGCCCGCTGCCGAGGAGCGGCCGCGGTGGGCGACGTGCAGGATGCCCGTCGACGCGGCGACGCGGTCGAGGCCGTACACGGCCGCCGTGCACAGCACCACCCAGGCGGAGAGGATCACCACGCCCTTCCCGACCCCGTCGTGGTGGAAGTAGGCGAGCCCGTTGACGGCCCGCACCCCGACACCGGCCGGCATGACGGAGGCCATGGGCTGCAGCCAGCCGGGCAGGAAGGACGGGGGCAGCACGCCGCCGCTGGAGGCGTTGCCCATGACCAGCATGAAGATCGAGCCGAGCGGGATGCCGAGCGAGCCGAAGACCCGGATGAGCAGGCCGGTCCCGGCCGCCACGGCGCCGGCCATGAGCGCGATGACGCCGGCGAGGGGGAGGAAGGACCCGGGTATGGCGTCGAAGACCGTACTCGCGATGAGCGCGGTGGCCAGGCCCCCGGCGACGGCGAAGACCGCGAGGCTGAGCAGGCGCTGGGCGAAGGGCAGGCGTGGCGCCAGCTGGTACGTCATCTGACCGAACAGGAATCCCGCGAGGACCAGTCCGAAGGAGGCGTAGAAGACGGAAAGCCCGCGGCTGTCCCCCTTCGACAGCGGGAGGATGTCCCGCACCTCGATCCGCCTGCCGTCGGGTGTGGCTGCGTGGCCGAGCGGGGTGACCATGGCCTGGACGGCGAGGCCGTTGGCGCCCGCGTACAGCAGGCGCGGCGATCCGGAGGTGTCCACGTAGGCGGCGTACGCGGTGCGGTGCTCGACCGCCGACCGGGCGGCGTCGGCGTCCTGGTAGCGCTCCACCTGGAACGCGTCGGGCGCCGCGCGCTGCAGCCGTACGTCGAAGAGCGCCGCCGCCCGGTCCGAGGCGGCCACGGCGACCGGCAGCCGGTGGGCCCGCGGCGTGTGGAAGGCGGCGAGGAAGACGGCGACGAAGACCAGGCCGATGGTGAGCACGGTCACGACCGGGGCCAGCACCGCCTTGGGGCCGGTCAGGCCGGGCCGGACGGGTGCGGCGTCGGGCGGTGTCCCCGCGCGGTGGCGGCCTACGTCCGGATGGGTGTCGGGCTTCATGACGTCCTGCTTCAGCACGAGCGCGTCTCCTGGTGAATCGCACCTCCCGGGGAGGTGGCGGATGCGTCCCGCACCCACAAGTCAGCAACTGCTGACATTGCGACTGTAGGCGAATCCGGTGCCTGCGTCCAAGGAGGGCCGCGGCGGTGCGGAACCCTCCTGGTGCGCAGGTGCCGGCCCCGGCATGACAGAGTCGCAGGGAGTGACAGGCCGTAACAGGAGGGACGTCGCGCCGATGAGCGCCGAGAAGCCCGCGCGCCGGAGGGACTCCGCGCGCAGCAGAGAGCTGTTGGTGCGGGCCGCGGGCGAACTGCTCGCCGAGCGCGGGTTCGAGCGCACCACCGTGCGCGACATCGGCGAACGCGCGGGGCTCGACCAGGCCCTGATCGCCCGGTACTTCGGGGGCAAGGCGCAGCTCTTCATCGCCGCCCTGCGCGCCGAGGCGGGCGACGATCTGGAGCTGGACCTGCTCGATCCCGAGCGGGTGGGGGAGCTGTTCGAGCGCATCGGGCAGCGCGGCCCCGGCCCCATCTTCCAGGCCGCGGTCCAGCGCCCGCGCGACCCCGCCGTCGAGACCGCCACCCACGAGGAACTCCGGATCCGGCTGATCGCACCTTTGCGGGAGGCCTACGAGCGGCAGGGGCTGGACCGGCCGCAGCTGCGGGCCGAGGTGGCGGTGGCCGCCTTCGTCGGCGTGCTGCTGGGCCGCGGCTCCGGTGCCTTCGAGGAGCTGGCGGCCGCCGGCCCGCAGGAACTGCTGCCCTTGGTGCAGAGCCTGCTGAGCCACTGAACGGGCGGCCCGCACCCCGCGGACCCGAACTCCCCGCCCGAGGAAGGGCGGTTCGGCGCCGGGCGCCCTACTCTGGCGGCATCACGCGGTTCTCCTCACCTGCACGGGAGGTCTCATGGCCGGGACGAGCGATCTCCTCACCACGGCACGGCAGGAACACCTGAAGTACTACGCGGTGCTGAGCACCCGCCTGCCCGACCTGGAGGGCGAGGTGATCGACGCGGCGCACGACGCGATCCGCGGCCTGGCGGCACCCGCCCCGGACGCGGACGTGCCCTCCTCCGTCTATCCGCCGGTGCTCGAGGCCGTCGCCGCGGCAGTCGAGTACTGCGAGTTCACCGGGCACCCTGAGGGTGTGCGGTACTACCGGTACTGGCATGCCCTGCTGGTGGCTGACCAGGCCCTGTGTGACTGACCGATCCGGGATCCGCGGCGGCGGCTGCGGCGTCCAGGCCTGTATGGATCTGCAGAAGCCGCCCGCCGGGACACCGGAACAGCAGCCCGCGCGGCAGGCCCCCGAAGGGCGGTGCGGCCGGCACTCGCCTTCGCCCGGGAATCCGTCCGGCAGGCACGGGCCGACTTCCGGCGCACGCTCTTCGGCGAGCCCCCGGAACCGGTCGAGCCTGTGGACCGGCGGGAACCTGTGGGCCGCGCGGCACGTACTCTTGGTAGCAGTACGACCGCACTCACGAAGGACTGAGCGACACTGGGCAAGCGACAGCCCGAAGGCCGGCCGCCCGCACCCGCGGTGCAGCGCATCCGACTGCGCTACACCAAGCGCGGCCGCCTCCGGTTCACCAGCCACCGTGACTTCCAGCGCGCCTTCGAGCGTGCGCTGCGCCGCGCCGAGGTGCCCATGGCGTACTCGGCGGGGTTCACGCCGCATCCGAAGGTGTCGTACGCCAATGCCGCACCCACCGGCACGGGCAGTGAGGCGGAGTACCTGGAGATCGCCCTCACCCAGGAGCGGGATCCGGAGCGGCTGAGAGCGCTGCTCGACGCGTCGCTGCCCGACGGGCTGGACATCGTCGACGCGGTCGAGGCCCGCACCTCCGGCCTCGCCGACCGGCTCACGGCTTCCGTGTGGGAGCTGCGGCTGGAAGGCGTCGACCCGGCGGAGGCTGAGCGCGCCGTCGCGGCCTTCAACGCCGCAGGGACCGTCGAGGTCCAGCGCAAGGCCAAGAACGGCATCCGCACCTTCGACGCGCGCTCGGCGGTCGCGGAACTGGAAACGCACCGTTCGACGGCTGATAGGCCGACCGACCAGCCCTGTGCGATACTGCGGCTGGTTGTTCGGCACGTGACGCCTGCCGTACGACCCGACGACGTCCTGTCCGGTCTCCGCGCCGTGGCCGACCTGGCGCCGCCGGTCCCCGCAGCGGTGACCAGGCTGGCGCAGGGGCTGTTCGATGAAGAGACCGGCACGGTGACCGACCCGCTCGCGCCCGACCGCGAGGCAGCGACGGCCCTATCCATGGCCGACTCCGCTGCCGCCGCGAAGGCGCCGGCGTAAGGAAGGTCCCGCGAAGGACGGACGTCGAAGCGCCGCCCTCGTACTCGGGAGCCACCTGGGTCGGGCAGCGCACCGACCAGAAGACTTTCGCCAGGCCGTACGCATGAGGTGTACGGAACCGGCGAGACAGGACACGGAAAGCTCCCGTGCGGCGCCCGCGCCCCGGACGGCGGCACCGCGCATCGCGCGAGCCGCGGACGTCACCGGCGTTCTGCCGGACCAGGCGCGGCGCCCGGGAGCCTGACGGGAGAAATGCCCGCATGCTCGAACCGACCGAACCCGCAGAGTCCTCGACGGGCTCCGAACTGAACACTCCGAGCGACACCTTGCCGCCGCGTCGTCGGCGCCGTGCCGCTTCCCGCCCGGCGGGTCCCCCCGCCGCGGCCGCCTCCGAGACCCCGGAGGAGATCGTCGCGCCGGCCATACCGGCCGATGACGACCACAAGGCCGACGAGGACGAGACCACCGAGGTGGCGGCCACCGCCGCGTCCGAAGAGGCCGTGGAGACCGAGGCGCCCGCTGCGCCTGCGCGGCGCCGTGCGACCCGCCGTGCGTCCGCGCCCGCCGGGGCACCCGCCGCTGCCGAGACGGCCGAGACCGTCGTGGCGGCCGCCGCTCCCGCCGAGGCCGAGACCGAGGCTGAGGAGAGCGCGGCCGACGAGACGCCCGCGCCCGCCGCGCGTACGCGGCGCCGTGCCACCCGCCGTGCCTCCGCGCCGGCCGGTGCTCCCGCTGCCGCCGAGGCGGCTCCCGCCGAGGACGCCGAGCCTGCCGCCGCGGCCGAGACCGCCGAGCCTGCCGTCGAGGACGCCGAGCCTGCCGAAGAGGCCGCCCCGCGCCGCACCCGTCGCCGGGCCACGCGTCGTGTGACCGCGCCCGCCGAGGAGGCGGCCGCGACCGACGCCGAACCCGTGGAAGAGCCTGCCGCCCAGCCCGCCGCCGTCGCCGAGGAGGCGCAGGCGCCCGCCGCCGAGCAGGCCGAGGAGGAGGCCGCGCCGCGCCGCTCGCGTCGCCGGACCGCCCGTAAGGCCGCGACCGGGTTCTCCGCGCCCGCCCGGGCCGCGGCGGACGCCGAGGACGCCGAGGACGCCGAGGGCGAGGAGCCGCGCCGCCCGGCGCGCCCCGCCGTCGCCGTGTTCCAGGCGCCCGTCTTCACCGAACCGCAGTTCCAGACGCCGGAGCGGGCCGCCGCCCAGGCCGCAGCCCAGCACGCCGAGGAGCCCGCCGAACCGGAGGAGCTTCCCGAGGAGCGGTCCGAAGAGCGGTCCGAGGAGCGGTCCGGGGCGCGCCGCCGGCGCCGTCGCCGGGGCGCCGCGTTCGGCGACGAGGCCGATACGCAGACCACCGAGACCGCCGAGGACGAGCCGGAGGAGGCCGAGGAGCAGTCCGAGGACGCCGCCGACGGCGACGACTCCGAGGAGACCGGTTCGCGCCGTCGCCGTCGTCGTGGCGGCCGTCGCCGCCGTCGTGGCGACACCGCCGACTCCGGTGGTGACGACGAGTCGGACGAGTCCGACGAGAGCGCCGCGCAGGACGAGGACACGGCCGAGCAGTCCGAGGACGACGACGAGGAGGGGGCCGACGAGAGCGGCGGCTCCTCCAGCAGCCGCCGTCGTCGCCGTCGCCGCCGTCGCGCCGGTGACTCCTCCGCGGACGCCGAGCCCGGCGAGGGCGACCCCGAGCGCACCGTCGTCAAGGTCCGCGAGCCCCGGCCGAAGTCCGAGCCGTCCGACGAGGTGCAGTCCATCAAGGGCTCCACACGTCTGGAGGCCAAGAAGCAGCGCCGCCGCGAAGGCCGTGAGCAGGGCCGCCGCCGTGTGCCGATCATCACCGAGGCCGAGTTCCTGGCCCGCCGTGAGGCCGTCGAGCGCGTGATGGTCGTCCGGCAGAGCGGTGAGCGCACGCAGATCGGTGTCCTCGAGGACGGCGTGCTCGTCGAGCACTACGTCAACAAGGAGCAGTCGACCTCGTACGTCGGCAACGTCTACCTGGGCAAGGTCCAGAACGTGCTGCCGTCGATGGAGGCCGCCTTCATCGACATCGGCAAGGGCCGAAACGCCGTGCTCTACGCCGGTGAGGTCAACTTCGAGGCGCTCGGCATGGCCAACGGCCCGCGCCGCATCGAGTCCGCCCTGAAGTCCGGCCAGTCGGTCCTCGTCCAGGTGACGAAGGACCCGATCGGCCACAAGGGCGCGCGTCTGACCAGCCAGGTCTCCCTCCCGGGCCGCTACCTCGTGTACGTCCCCGAGGGCTCGATGACCGGCATCAGCCGCAAGCTGCCCGACACCGAGCGGGCCCGGCTGAAGACCATCCTCAAGAAGATCGTCCCCGACGACGCGGGCGTCATCGTGCGCACCGCCGCCGAGGGCGCCAGCGAGGACGAGCTGCGCCGCGACGTCGAGCGGCTCCAGGCGCAGTGGGAGGACATCCAGAAGAAGTCGAAGAACGGCAACGCCCCGACGCTGCTGTACGGCGAGCCGGACATGACCGTCCGCGTCGTCCGCGACATCTTCAACGAGGACTTCACCAAGGTCGTCGTCAGCGGCGACGAGGCGTGGGAGACCATCCACGGATACGTCTCGCACGTCGCGCCGGACCTCGCCGACCGCCTGTCGAAGTGGACCTCCGAGGTCGACGTCTTCGCCACCTACCGGATCGACGAGCAGCTCTCCAAGGCGCTGGACCGCAAGGTCTGGCTGCCCAGCGGCGGTTCGCTGGTGATCGACCGGACCGAGGCGATGGTCGTCGTCGACGTCAACACCGGCAAGTTCACCGGCCAGGGCGGCAACCTCGAGGAGACCGTCACCAGGAACAACCTGGAGGCGGCCGAGGAGATCGTCCGCCAGCTGCGGCTGCGCGACCTCGGCGGCATCATCGTCATCGACTTCATCGACATGGTCCTGGAGTCCAACCGGGACCTGGTGCTGCGGCGCCTGCTGGAGTGCCTGGGCCGCGACCGTACGAAGCACCAGGTCGCCGAGGTCACCTCGCTGGGCCTGGTGCAGATGACCCGCAAGCGGGTCGGCCAGGGCCTGCTGGAGTCCTTCTCCGAGACCTGCGTCCACTGCAACGGCCGCGGTGTCATCGTGCACATGGAGCAGCCGACCTCCGCCGGTGGCGGCGGCAAGCGCAAGAAGCGCGGGCGCGGCGGCGACGGGCACGTCCACGAGCACGAGACCGCGCAGGCCGTCGAGGTTCCGGAGACCGCCGAGGAGTCCGAGGCCGAGGTCGCCGCCGAGGCGGCGGCGCCGGTCGCGCTGGCCGAGCCCGACTTCTCGCCCGACGAGGAGCTGTACAGCAGCGTCGCCGAGGCGGAGGCCGCGGCCGGCCGTGGCCGCTCGCGGCGCCGGTCGGGCCGCCGGGCGTCCGCTCCGGCGGGTGCGCCGCGCCGCGAGGAGAGGAAGTCCGAGGCTCCGACGGCCCAGGAGGTCACCGTCGAGGCCGAGGTGGAGCGTCCGGTGCAGCCGGAGCCCGCCGCCGAGGTGCTCGCCGAGCCCGCGGCCATGGAGGACGCCGTCGCTCCGGCGGATTCTCCGGCCGCCGACGAGGCCGCGCCCAAGGGGCGTGGACGCCGTCGCGCCACCCGCAAGGTGTCCGCTCCGGCGGGCTCGCCCGCGGGGGCCGAGGCAGCCGTGGTGACGATCGCCGAGTCCGCGCCGGCCGCCGAGGCCGAGCCGGTCGCGGAGTCCGCCCCGGAACCCGAGGCTCCGGCGGAGAGCGCCACCCCGGCCCGTCCGCGGCGCCGCGCCGTGCGCAAGGAGACCGCGCCCACCGCGTCCGAGGAGACGGCCGTCATGGTCGTCGCGTCGGGCACGGCGGACGAGGCGCCGGCCGCGCAGGAGGGCGCCGAGGAGGCCGCTCCGGCCAAGAAGACGGCCCGTAAGACGGCCAAGAAGGCCACCGCGAAGAAGGCCGCCACCAAGAAGACGGCGGCCAAGAAGACGGCGGCGAAGAAGACCACGGCCAAGAAGGCGGCGAAGACCACCAAGACGGCCGCGGCCAAGACGACGGCGAAGAAGGCCGCGGTCTCGGCCGCCGCCGACGAGAGCTGATCCGCGCGAGCGGAGCGATGCAGTGAGGTGTGCGGCCGGTCCATGTGACCGGCCGCACGTCTGTGGGGCCCGGCCCGGTTTGACCCCCTCGGCACCCGCCCCGTAACCTTGACCGTCGGCGTGTCCATGGACTAGGACGCGCCACATCCCCGTAAACCTCTTCCTCCGGAGCGCCGGGTGCATTGCACCGGCCGCCCTGGAGAGGCCGCCCGTCTTTCCGGACGGCTGGACTGCGGGGGTGCCGTTCCCGAGCGAGAGAGTGAGATCCGCGTGTACGCCATCGTGCGCAGCGGTGGTCGCCAGCACAAGGTTGCTGTCGGCGACATCGTTGAGGTTGACAAGATTTCCACCGCCAAGGTTGGCGACACGGTCGAGCTCTCGACCCTGCTCGTTGTCGACGGCGAGTCCGTGACCAGCGACCCGTGGGTGCTGGCCGGCATCAAGGTTCAGGCCGAGATCGTGGACCACCACAAGGGTGTCAAGATCGACATCCTTCGCTACAAGAACAAGACCGGCTACCGCCGTCGCCAGGGCCACCGCCAGCAGTACACGGCGATCAAGGTCACTGAGATCCCCACGGCTGCGAAGTAAGGGACTGAGAACAGATGGCACACAAGAAGGGCGCATCGTCCACCCGGAACGGTCGCGACTCCAATGCCCAGCGGCTCGGCGTGAAGCGCTTCGGCGGTCAGGTCGTCAACGCGGGTGAGATCCTGGTCCGCCAGCGCGGCACCCACTTCCACCCCGGTGCGGGCGTCGGCCGTGGCGGCGACGACACGCTGTTCGCGCTGCAGGCCGGTTCGGTGGAGTTCGGTACCCACCGTGGCCGCAAGGTCGTGAACATCGTTCCGGTCGCCTGAGTCCTCGGACTTCACGGCTCTGACCGAACGTTTCGCGAGGCGGACCTCACTTCCCGGTCGGGAAGGCGGGTCCGCCTTTCGCGTGTTAGGCAAGAGACATATCCGTATGTATTCGCAGTGCTGGAGGCACCTACCATGACCACCTTCGTGGACCGCGTCGAACTGCATGTCGCCGCGGGTAACGGAGGCCACGGCTGTGCCTCCGTCCACCGTGAGAAGTTCAAGCCGCTCGGCGGGCCCGACGGCGGCAACGGCGGGCGTGGCGGGGACGTGATCCTCACCGTCGACCAGTCGGTGACGACCCTCCTCGAGTACCACCACTCCCCGCACCGCAAGGCCACCAACGGCAAGCCCGGCGAGGGCGGCAACCGCTCCGGCAAGGACGGCCAGGACCTGGTGCTGCCGGTGCCGGACGGCACGGTGGTGCTGGACAAGGCGGGCAACGTGCTCGCGGACCTCGTCGGCCACGGCACCTCGTACGTCGCCGCCCAGGGCGGTCGCGGCGGACTCGGCAACGCGGCGCTGGCCTCGGCCCGCCGCAAGGCGCCCGGCTTCGCGCTGCTCGGCGAGCCGGGGAACCTCCAGGACATCGTCCTGGAGCTGAAGACCGTCGCCGACGTGGCGCTCGTGGGCTACCCGAGCGCGGGCAAGTCCTCGCTGATCTCGGTGCTGAGCGCCGCCAAGCCGAAGATCGCCGACTACCCCTTCACGACGCTGGTCCCGAACCTGGGCGTGGTGACCGCCGGCTCGACCGTCTACACCATCGCCGACGTGCCGGGGCTGATCCCGGGCGCCAGCCAGGGCAAGGGCCTGGGGCTGGAGTTCCTGCGGCACGTGGAGCGGTGCAGCGTGCTGGTGCACGTGCTGGACACTGCGACGCTGGAGTCCGAGCGCGACCCCGTCTCCGACCTCGACGTCATCGAGGAGGAGCTCAAGCAGTACGGCGGGCTCGACCGGCGGCCGCGGCTCGTCGTCCTCAACAAGATCGACGTACCCGACGGCAAGGACCTCGCCGAGATGGTGCGGCCGGATCTGGAGGCGCGCGGTTACCGGGTCTTCGAGGTGTCGGCGGTGGCCCATCTCGGCCTGAAGGAGTTGTCGTTCGCGCTCGCCGACCTGGTGGCCAAGGCGCGTGCCGCGCGGCCGCAGGAGGAGGCGACGCGGATCGTCATCCGGCCCAAGGCCGTCGACGACGCGGGCTTCACGGTGACGCAGGAGGAGGACGGGCTGTTCCGGGTGCGCGGCGAGAAGCCCGAGCGCTGGGTGCGGCAGACCGACTTCAGCAACGACGAGGCCGTCGGCTTCCTCGCCGACCGGCTCAACCGCCTCGGTGTCGAGGAGGAGCTGATGAAGGCGGGCGCCCGGTCCGGCGACGGTGTCGCGATCGGACCCGAGGACAACGCCGTGGTCTTCGACTGGGAGCCGTCGATGATGTCCGGGGCCGAGATGCTCGGCCGGCGCGGCGAGGACCATCGCTTCGAGGCACCGCGACCCGCGGCGCAGCGGCGCCGGGACCGCGACGCGGAGCGGGACCAGTCCCTTCGGGAGTTCGACGGGTTCGAGCCGTTCTGACCGGCTGAACCGAGACACGAGGGCCGGCGCTGGTCACCAGCGCCGGCCCACGCCGCGTCGCGGCACGAACGCGAAATTCGGCTCGATCTTCCCGTACCGAACATGCCCGAGATGCCCGTCAATTGAGGCGACGCGGGATCCGCTGTGACCAGATCACGTTCCTCCCGTTGTTCCTGTGTCGCGACGGGTCTCCTGTTGTCTGCCCATTTGTCATGCACGCGAAGGGTTGCGTTCAGTCCGTGGACCGTCCGGCTGCGTGAGCTTTCACGTGTCCAAGAGGCCTGCGAGGCAAGGGAGTTAGCCGATGACCGGAGCAAGCTCGCCAGACCGACGCCGCTTTCTGACCGCCGGCACAGCCGTACTCGGAGCCGCCGCCTCCGCCGTGCTCTGGCTGCCGGGCACCGCGCGGGCGGCCGAAGGCACACTGCCCGACGGGGTCTTCAGCCTCGGGATCGCCTCCGGTGACCCGCTGCCGGACGGCATCGTGCTGTGGACCCGGCTCGCCCCCGCCCCCCTGGCCGGCGGCGGGATGCCCGACCAGGTGGTCCCGGTCGAGTGGGAGATCGCCGAGGACGAACGGCTCAGGAAGACGGTGCGCCGGGGCGTCGCCCAGGCCCGCCCCGAGTTCGGGCACAGCGTCCACGTGGACGTCCGCGGCCTGCGCCCGGACCGTGCCTACTGGTACCGCTTCAGAGCGGGCGGCCAGATCTCGCCCACGGGCCGCACCCGCACCGCCCCCCACCCGCACGCGAAGAACGGCTTCCTGCGGGTGGCCCTCGCGTCCTGCCAGAACTGGCAGCACGGCTACTTCACGCCGTACGCCGACATGGTCGAGCAGGACCCAGACTTCGTCCTGTTCGTCGGCGACTACATCTACGAGTCCACGCCGTCGTCGGCGGGTCCGCGCCGGCACGAGGGCACGGGGGAGCCGTACACCCTGGAGCAGTACCGCAACCGGTACGCGCAGTACCGTACCGACCCCGACCTGCTGACGATCCACGCCAGCGCGCCCTGGGTGGTCACGTTCGACGACCACGAGGTCGACAACGACTGGGCCGGCGAGGTCCCGCAGGACCCGGACAAGCAGTCCCACGACGCCTTCGTGGCCCGGCTGACCGCGGCCTTCCAGGCGTACTACGAGCACATGCCGGTCCGGGCGACCGCGATCCCGAGCGGCCCGCACATCCAGATGTACCGCCGCCTTGAGTTCGGCCGCCTGGTGCGCCTCAACGTCCTCGACACCCGCCAGTTCCGCAGCGACCAGGCGACCACGCAGGCCGGTGCGGAGGACCCGTCGATGACCATGCTGGGCGCGGAGCAGAAGGCCTGGCTGATGGACGGGATGCTGGACTCGCCCGCCCGCTGGAACCTCGTCGCCTCGCAGATCATGATGGCCGAGACCGACATCCTGCCCGGCGAGGGCAAGCTCTGGTACTACGACGCCTGGGACGGCTACCAGGTCGAACGCAACGCCCTGCTGGACGAGTTCGCCGAGGTCCGCAACCCGGTCGTGCTCAGCGGCGACCGCCACCTGACGATGATCAGCGACCTGAGGACCGACTACTCCGACCCGGAGTCCGAGGTCGTGGGCGCCGAGTTCGTCGGTACGTCCATCTCCAGCAACGGCGACCAGGACCAGGCCGCCTTCCACGCCCAGTGGGACCCGCTGAAGGCGGACAACCCGCACTGGAAGTTCATCGACGCCCACCGCGGCTACCACCTCTTCGACATCCACCGCGACGGCATCGACGCGCAGGTGCGGGTGGTGGACACGGTCGTACGTCCGCAGGCGACGCCGAGCACGCAGGCGCGGCTGCGGGTGGAGAACGGCCGGCCGGGGGTCGAACTCGCCTGAACGCGGTGACAGCGGCCGGAGAGGGGCCTGGGCTCACAGGAGTTCCAGGCCGTTCTCAGGTAAGTCTCAGGTGTGAGTCTTACCCTCCCTTAACCATGGCGACCGACTGTACGAGAGATGACGCCCGGGCGAACGACTCCGACCGCCCCGCCCCGCTGCCCCCGGGCACCCGGCTGCTGCACATCGGCCCGCACAAGACCGGGACGACCTCGATCCAGGGCGCGCTGTTCGCCGCGCAGGACCAACTGCCCGCGCACGGAGTCGAGTTCCCCGGGCAGACCCGGCACCCCATGGAGGCGGCGCTCGCGGCCGTCGCGCGTCCCGGGATGATGGGCGACGCCGTGCCCACCGAGCGGCACTGGACGAAGCTGGTGCGGCAGGTGCGCGACACCGGCGACCGCACGGCCGCGGTCAGCAGCGAGTTCTTCGCCGACGCCGATGACGACGAGACGATCGCGCGGATCGTCGAGCAGCTCGGCGGCGACCGCGTGCACGTCCTGGTCACCCTGCGCCCGCTGGCGAAGATCATGCCCTCGCAGTGGCAGCAGTACGTGCAGAACGGTCTGCGGATGGGCTACGAGGACTGGCTCGAGCACATGCTCCGCAAGGCCCCGTACGAGCAGCCCAACCCCAGCTTCTGGCGCCGGCACCGGCACGACCGGCTGGTCGCCCGGTGGGCGCGGGCGGTCGGCACGGAGCGGATCACCGTCGTCGTGGTCGACGACCGGGACCGCGGCGGCCTCATGCGCACCTTCGAGGCGCTCCTCGGACTGCCCGCGAATCTCCTACAGCCCGTTCCGGACACGGCGAATCGTTCGCTTACTCTCGCCGAGACCGAAATGCTGCGAAATCTCAACATGGAATTCCGCGGCAATGGACTGCCGGACGAGCTCTATTCCAAACTGGTGCGTAACGGCGCCGTCATGCATATGAAGAACTCGTGCAGTCCCACATCGCATGACGTGAAGATCTCGACACCGCGGTGGGCGGCCGAGGCCGCCGCCGGGATCGCCGCGGAGATGATTGACGCCATCACTCATACGGGCGTACGGGTGCTGGGTGACCCTGCGCTGCTGTCCGCCGTCCCGAAGCCCGCGGGTGAGTCCCCGCAGGAGCCGCGCATCGCTCCCGAGGTGGCCGCCCAGGCCCTGTACGGCGCGCTCGCCGCGGCCGCCGAGGTGCCCGTACGGCACAGCACGCCGGCCAGATCGCGCACGGTTCACCAGACGTCCTCGGTGGAACTCGTGAAGGTGCTCGGCCACCGCTGTCTGAGGAAGCTGCGCCGCCACTGACCGGCTGTGCGGTTACTCACAGCAACCAACCGCCGTCCCCGGGAGCCTGCGGGGGGCCTCCCGGCGTCACCAGCACTGCAAGGTGAATGCAAGATGGCGCGTACATATGCGGTGAACGGCGCTCACCTTGCACAGCGGTAACCGCAAGTGGGACCATTTCCCCGTTCCCTGACGCCCCAAGGTAGGTCCTCTGTGTCCCAGCACATAGCCAAGCCCCGTACCACCGCAGTGATCCTGGCCGGTGGCACCGGCCAGCGTGTGGGTCTCTCGATCCCCAAGCAGCTGCTGAAGATCGCCGGCAAGGCTGTCATCGAGCACACCCTGACCACCTTCGAGAACGCCGACTCGATCGACGACGTCATCGTGCTGATGGCGCCGGGTTACGTGCCCGACGTGGAGAAGATCGTCGCCAAGGCCGGTTTCACCAAGGTCAAGAAGATCATCGAGGGCGGCTCGACCCGGA
This sequence comes from Streptomyces sp. NPDC048419, assembly GCF_043200415.1. Taxonomy (NCBI): domain Bacteria; kingdom Bacillati; phylum Actinomycetota; class Actinomycetes; order Kitasatosporales; family Streptomycetaceae; genus Streptomyces; species Streptomyces sp. NPDC048419. Next base: position 614,780 of record NZ_JBICXT010000002.1, read on the forward strand.
ACGAGACGACCGAGCGCGCCATCGAGGCCCTCGGCGAGGGCCTGGCCGAGGGCGAGGACCTCAACGTCCTCTTCCACGACGCCGTGCGCCCCCTGCTGGCGCAGCGGGTGATCGACGACTGCGTGACCGCGCTGGAGCGCTACCAGGCCGTCGACGTCGCCATCCCGTCCGCGGACACCATCATCGTCACGCGCACGCACGGCGAGGACGGCGAGTTCATCACCGAGATCCCGGACCGCTCCCGGCTGCGCCGCGGCCAGACGCCGCAGGCGTTCAAGCTCTCCACGGTCAGGCGGGCCTACGAGGTCGCGGCCGGCGATCCGAACTTCCAGGCCACGGACGACTGCTCCGTCGTGCTGAAGTACCTGCCGGACGTGCCGATCCACGTCGTCGCGGGCGACGAGTACAACATGAAGGTCACCCAGCCCGTCGACGTCTTCATCGCCGACAAGCTGTTCCAGCTCGCCTCGACGGCGGCGCCGGAGCAGGTCGACGAGGAGGCCTACCGCGAGCTGCTGACCGGCAAGACCGTCGTGATCTTCGGCGGCTCGTACGGCATCGGCAAGGACATCGCCGAGCTCGCCGAGTCCTACGGCTCCACGGTGTACGCGCTCGGCCGCTCCACCACCGGCACCCACGTGGAGAACCCGGAGGAGGTCGACGACGCGCTGTCCAAGGCGTACGCGGAGACCGGCCGGATCGACTACGTCGTCAACACCGCGGGCGTGCTGCGCATCGGCAAGCTGGCCGAGACCGACAACGCGACCATCGAGGAAGCGCTGAAGGTCAACTACCTCGCCCCGGTGCAGATCGCCCGTTCCGCCTACAAGTACCTGGCCGAGACCAAGGGCCAGCTGCTGCTCTACACCTCCAGCAGCTACACCCGCGGCCGTGCCGAGTACAGCCTCTACTCCTCGACCAAGGCCGCCATGGTGAACCTCACCCAGGCCCTGTCCGACGAGTGGGCGGGCGACGGCATCCGCGTCAACTGCATCAACCCGGAGCGCACCGCGACGCCCATGCGTACCAAGGCCTTCGGCCAGGAGCCCGCGGGCTCCCTGCTCTCCTCCGAGGCGGTCGCCCGCACCTCGCTGGACGTGCTGCTGTCCGAGCTGACCGGGCACGTCATCGACGTCCGCCAGCAGGACCCGACGGCGGGTGCGGCGAAGGCCTCCGGCTTCGAGCAGGCGCTGGCCTCGGTTCTGGACCGACAGGACGGCGTGTAATAATCGACGGGAATTAGCCTTACGTTATTCAGGCCTCTGCTTTCCGGTGTCAATGCGCTGCATTGACCGGGTGAACGCAGGGGCCTGAATCCGTACACCCGACGAATTACCGCACACCCTGCGCAGTCCAGAACAAAACCGGCACTCCCCCCTCCCAGAGCAGGTTCTCCGTGATATCCACCGCTATTCGCGTCGCCCGAGTGGGCAGCGCGGCTGAGCTGGCCGCGGCGGCACTCATGATGCTGGGCTTCCCGGCTCTCATGCTGGCCGCGCTCGTCCCGAGCGTCTACGCCTTCGCGGCCGCGGCCGCCGTCACGTATCTGGCGGACCACTATCTGCACCGCAAGGGCAGCTACCTGGTCAACCGGCTCAGCAAGGTTCGTGCCGGCCTGTCGATCCGTTTCCTGATCCGGCAGCTGCTGCTGATACTGCTGCTGGCCCGGATGTCGTTCGCGGACAACCTGATCTACTACGGCGCGGTCGCCTGCTTCATCGCGTTCTACGGCCTGCAGGCCCCGCACGGCGCCCTGGTCACGCTGATCCGCAACCGCCGCCGGATGCCGGTCGCGACCCGCAACGTGGATCTGAAGTCGCGCATCCGTATCCCGGACGCCCCGCCGCGCTTCTTGCTGGACCGCTCCGCGGAGAAGATGCTCCATCTCGACCTCGCGGCCGTCGTCGGCATCCTGGTCGCCGCGGCCATGAAGTGGTCCGTGCCCGGCTTCATCGGCATCGGCGTCACGCTGTTCCTGGGCTGCCTGTACGTCGCCGCCCTGATCCCGTACGTCCGCGGCGGCAAGATCCCACCGAGCGCGGAGAAGGTGCTCGCGGCCGTCGACGACTGGCTGCGGGAGTACAAGCCGGAGACGGTGCTGTACTTCTCCGGCTCCAAGGACTCGGCGTACCAGGTCAACATGTGGCTGGAGACGATGGAGCAGCTGGACTCCAAGCCGCTGGTCATCCTGCGTGAGCGCGTCATCCTGGCGAACCTGGCCCCCACCACGGCGCCCGTCGTCTGCGTGCCCGGCGGGGTGCACCTGATGAACATGGAGCTGTCGACCGTGCGGGTCGCGCTGTACGCGGCCAACGTCGGCAAGAACATCCACATGCTGCGCGTGCCCACCATGAAGCACGTCTTCATCGGCCACGGCGACAGCGACAAGCTGGCCAGCGTCAACCCCTTCAGCAAGGTGTACGACGAGGTGTGGACCGCCGGCCGCGCGGGCCGCGACCGCTACGCCATCGCCGACGTCGGCGTCCGCGACGACGACATCGTGGAGGTCGGCCGCCCGCAGCTGGCGCCGATCGAGACCTGGCAGGGCGTTCCCGAGGGCCGGGTCCCGACCGTGCTGTACGCACCCACCTGGGAGGGCTGGGACGGCAACCCGGGCAACACCTCGCTCGTGCTGGCCGGTGAGAACATCGTGAAGAAGCTGGTGAAGGCCGACCCGCCGGTCCGCGTCCTGTACAAGCCGCACCCCTTCACCGGCACCGTCAGCAAGGAGGCCGGCACCGCGCACCGGCGCATCATGGCGCTGGTGGAGAAGGCCGCCGCCGAGCGCGCCGCCGACTCCCGCTTCACCACCGAGGCCGCCGCCCAGGAGCAGGCGAAGGGCGACCTGGCCCGGATCGAGGCCCGCCTCGCCGAGCTGTCCGGCTCCGCGGGCGACCGCGGCGACGAGGCCGAGGCCACGCGGGACGGTGTGGTGGACGTCCAGCAGCACGAGGAGGTCGCCCGGCTGCGCGGCGAGTGGAACGACGCGTACTGGCGTTCCTTCGGCAGCTTCGAGCACCGCGTCATCACGGGCGCCGAGCCGCGTCTGTACGACTGCTTCAACGTCTCCGACGCGATGGTCTCCGACATCTCCTCCGTGGTCTCCGACTTCATCGCGAGCGGCAAGCCGTACGCGGTCACCGACTCCGCCGAGCTGGGTGTCGAGGAGTTCAAGCGGCAGAACACCGCCGTGCGTGCCGCGGTGATCCTCTCCAACAGCTCCGCGGAACTGGGCGAGTTGCTGACCGCCGTGCGGACCCCGGACGGCGACCCGCTGGCGGCCGACCGCAAGGAGCTCAAGCAGTACCTGCTCGGCCCGGACGAGCCCACCTCCATCGAGCAGTTCAACACCGCGGTGGCGGACCTGGCGCTCAAGGCGCACACGCGCAACCTCGGCCAGGAGTCCCGGAGCGCCGCCGGCGCGGCCGGTGCGGACGAGCTGTCCGACCAGATGTCCCCGGCGCAGCCGGTGCCGGCGGCCACGGAGCCGGACGGCACGAAGCAGCGCTGACGCTCTCCACCCTCACGTAGAGCCCGGCCCCGAGGAGCGATCCTCGGGGCCGGGCTCTATCGCGTTTCTTACCCCCTTGGCGCATCGCGTCCTGAGCAACTCCCACCGGCGATACGTACCTTCCGGTGAGCTGTGTCACCAATGTCGATCAGTGAGGCAACCTCCGCGAGTGAGCACCCGTCTAACACGTTGCGAATATGCAGATTCGGGGGAAATGCACCTTGACCAAGGGGGAAATGTGACCGTCGCGCAGCCTGATGTCAGCGTGATCATCGGGGCGTACGAGGCGATGCCGTATCTCGTCGAGTGCCTCGCATCGGTCGAGGCACAGACCATCGACCTGGGGCGTATCGAGGTCATCGCGGTGGACGACGGCTCCACGGACGGGACGGGGGAGTACCTGGAGGAGTTCGCGGAGCGGGCCGCCATGCCCGTGACCGTGATCCGCCAGGACAACTCCGGCGGCCCCAGCGGGCCGCGCAACGTCGGTCTCGGCAAGGCCGCCGGACGCTACGTCTTCTTCCTCGACGCCGACGACCGGCTCGGTCCCGAGGCGCTGGAGCGGATGGTCGCCATGGCCGACCGCAACGGCACGGACGTGGTGCTCGGGCGGGTCGAGGGCATCAACCGCAAGCCGCCGCAGTCGATGTGGGGCGCCACGCTCGACCATACGGACGTCTTCTCCTCCAACATCAAGTTCACGCTGAGCGCGCAGAAGCTGTTCCGCCGTGAGCTGCTGGAACAGCACGGGATGCGGTTCGACGAGTCGCTGTGGACCGGCGAGGACGCGCTGTTCACGATGGAGGCGTATCTGCGGGCGAACGGCGTGTCCGTGATAGCCGACCACACCTGCTACTACCTGGTGGGCCGGGACGACGGCAAGCACGTGACGAAGAGCGGCGGCTACTCCCTGCGCTTCGACTCCGCACGCGCCCTGATGAACCTGATAGCCGAGCACGTGCCCGCCGGGGAGCGCCGGGACGCGCTGCTGGTCAGGCCCTTCCTGGTGACGCTTCTGCCGCAGTTCGGGCCCAAATACCTCAAGGACAGCGAGAAGGTACGGCAGCACAAGTTCCAGCTGGCCAAGCCGCTGATGGAGGAGTTCTGGAGCGAGGGCGTGGCCCGCCGCCTCAAGGTCGAGGAACGGCTGCGCCTGCACCTCGTCGCCGAGGAGAAGCCCGAACTCCTCAAGGAGGTCGTGGAGTTCGTCAAGGCGAAGAAGCAGGCCCCCGCCATCCTGGAGAGGCGCGGTCGCCACGTCTACCTCGTCTACCCGCACTTCCGTAAGAGCGCGGCCGCCGTCCCCGACACGATCTACCTGGCTGCCCCTCGCGAGGCCCGGGCCTTCCCCGGCTACCGCGAGCACTCGGCGGGCGGCACACTGCTGCGCCGCGCGGCCCGCGGGGCCCGCCGGGTGCTCAAGTCCCGTGACGCGGCGGCGCGCACGCGCACACCGGGCGGGACCGCGGCGGCGGCCTGAGCCCGGCCTACTGCTTGCCCGACTGCAGCGCCTTGCGGATCGGGCGGCCCACCACGCGGCGGGCGCGGCGGTACACGGATGCGGAGCCCGGGACGGGCTTGCCCCCGCCGCGCTCCAGCTCCCGCTTCAAGTTGGCGTTGTCCAGGGTCAGTTCGGTGATACGGGTCTGGAGCCAGCCGAAGCGGGAGGTGAGCGAGGAGATGTCGGCGTCGTTCCAGGGCCGGATGCCGGGCGGGAAGGCCAGCGAGCGCATACGGGCGTCGAAGGACGCGCCGCCGTCGCCGTGGGAGAAGGTGTTCTCCAGGCCGTTGCGGTCCAGGAAGCCCGTGAACCGCTCGAAGCGCTCCAGGTGACCGCCGGTCAGGCCGGTGAAGTCGGCCTCCTCGTACAGCTGCGCCGGATCGAGGTCCGGGGTCGTCCGGTCGATGCGGCGGTGCGGGATGCCGAAGTAGCGGCACAGCTCCAGCGTCCGTGAGTCGCCGCACAGGACCGTCGCGGGCGTTCCCGCGAGCAGCGCCGCGATGTTGCCGTGGATGCGGGAGCCGAAGGAGAAGTCGTAGCCGCGCAGATCGTCGATCCAGGTGACGGGGTCGATGTAGACCCGCACCTTGTCCTCCCGGAACATCGGGTGGTCCGGGTGCGTCGGGATCGCCGTCACCTCGGCGTTCGCGTGGGACAGGTCCCGCCAGTGCAGCTGCCGTGCGTCGCTGAGGTTCTGGCCGATGAAGGTCAGGTGCGGATAGCGGGCGTGGGCGCGGTCGATGACCTGGTCCAGCCCCTGCTTCTGCACCGCGCTGTGGGAGCCGTTGACCGCGATCCGGGAGCCGGCGGTCAGCTCCTGCGCCTTTTCGCGGACGGTCAGCTCCTTGCCGTACATGAACAGCGACGGGCACCCGATGACCTCGACGTCCCGGTATCCCAGGTCCTTGAGGTACTGCTCGGTGAACTCGCCCCGCACGCCGATCGACGCGCTGCGGTCGAGTACCGCGGAGACGAACTCGCGCACCGTCGCTTCCATCGGCTTCAGCCGCGCCGCGTTGTAGTTCAGCCCGGCCTGCGCGCCGATGCCCAGCACCACCACCGGGATCCGCAGCCTGCCGATCAGCCGCGTCAGCCGCTTCAGCGACCCCTCGAAGGACGGCCGGAACGCGTTCGCCAGCGGTACGACGAAGGCGTCGTACTCCTCGTTGATCCGCTCCGCCGCGGCCACTTCGGTCCGCATGCCGTTCGCGACGACCTCGGTGCCCGGTGTCTCGAGGATCTTGTGGGAGGCGTCACTGAAGATCAGGTTGCCCGAGTTGGTGGCGATGACGTCCTGGTGGAGAGCCTCCTCCACGGGGAAGACGTCGAAGGGGCTCTTGCCCGAGCGCAGCAGGATGCGCTTCACGCGGCGAACTTCTCTGGATTGCACAACGTTAAACTTAGATTTGCCTGCACTTTGATTTCTATAGGCAACCAGTGCAACCTTTTTGCCGTGCGCGACGCGTGATCACGCAGTTACGTGGCGCCTGTCCGGGGACTGGACCGGCGCGCGGGAGCCGGTCCCCTTCGCGTAGATTGCCGGGCGGGGATGCCCGAGTGCGAGGGGACGGAAGACCAAGGTGGCAGGGGCAAGGCAGGGCGTGATCGAGGCCCGCAGGATCGTCGTCAAGGTGGGTTCCTCGTCGCTGACGTCCGCCGCGGGCGGCCTCGACGCCGACCGGGTCGACGCGCTCGTCGACGTACTGGCCAGGAGCCGCAGCGGAGGCGAGAAGGAGATCGTCCTGGTCTCCTCCGGCGCCATCGCGGCCGGCCTCGCCCCACTGGGACTGCGCCGCCGCCCCAGGGACCTCGCCCGCCAGCAGGCCGCCGCCAGCGTCGGCCAGGGACTGCTCGTCGCCCGCTACGCCGCCTCCTTCGCGCGCCACGGCGTGCGCGTCGGCCAGGTGCTGCTCACCTCCGACGACATGAGCCGCCGCGCACACCACCGCAACGCCTCCCGCACCCTCGACAAGCTGCTCGCGATGGGCGCGTTCCCGATCGTGAACGAGAACGACACCGTCGCCACCGACGAGATCCGCTTCGGCGACAACGACCGGCTCGCCGCCCTCGTCGCCCACCTCGTCCACGCCGACCTGCTGGTCCTGCTCTCCGACGTCGACGGCGTCTACGACGGTGACCCCGGCAGGCCCGGCACCTCGCGGATAGCCGAGGTGCGGGGCCCGGCGGACCTGGCGCACGTGGAGATCGGCAGCGCGGGGCGGGCCGGCGTCGGCACCGGCGGCATGGTCACCAAGGTCGAGGCGGCCCGGATCGCGGCCGCGGCCGGCATCCCGGTCGTGCTCACCAGCGCGATCCACGCGGCCGACGGTCTGAACGGCAAGGACACCGGGACCTACTTCCACCCCGCCGGCAAGCGCTCCGCCGACCGGCTGCTGTGGCTCCAGCACGCCTCCACCCCGCAGGGTCACCTGACCCTGGACGACGGTGCGGTGCGGGCGGTCGTCGAGCGGCGCACATCGCTGCTGCCGGCCGGAATCGCCGCCGTGGAGGGCGAGTTCAGCGCCGGGGACCCGGTCGAGCTGCGCGACGGCGAGGGGCGCGCGGTGGCCCGCGGGCTCGTCAACTTCGACGCCAAGGAGATCCCCCAGCTGCTCGGGCGTTCGACGCGGGAGCTGGCGCGCGAGCTGGGCCCGGCCTACGAACGCGAGGTCGTACACCGCGACGACTTGGTGATCCTGCATCCCTGACGCCCGTCAGGGACCGAAAACAGGGGGAACGCCCCGCAAAACGGCCCGCCCTGAGGTGGACGTTCCGCAAAACCGCCCCACGGGCCCTTGCGGCCTGCTCAACTTTGTCTCAGGGACACATTCCGCACGAGCTCTGCTCGACCGTCGTGTGAAGGAGGCCGTCGTGAGACGAGTGCGCCCTGGGACGGCGTCCCGCGGCGGCGTCGGGGGCGCCACCGCCTCCCGCGCGGTGGGCGAGGAGCGCGTTCTCACGAGCGTCGCGGCCGGGGAGCGGTACGAGGAGCCGGCCGACCTGCCCCGCCTGTGGCACGTCACCCTCAGCGTCTCCGGCGAGGAGGCCCCGCTGAAGGAGGTGCGGCGCGGCCTCGAACAGCTCGCCCACGACCACCCCTTTCTGCTGACCAGCCGCTATGCCAACGATCACGCGGAGATCCGTTACTGGGAGGAGGCCCGCGACCTGCACGACGCGGCCGCCGTGGCGCTGCGGCTGTGGGGCGAGCACCGCCAGACCGCCCAGCTGCCGCCCTGGGAGATCGTCGGCCTGGAGGTCATCGACCGGGAGACCTACCACCAGCGCGTCGCGGAGGGGTACGGCCCGCCGCCCGCGAGCCCGGTGGGCGTGCACCCCTTTTGAGCCTCCTTCGCCGGGTGTCTCGGGGTTTGGGATGTCCGGTGAACGCTCCGGCGTGGCGCACTACCCTTCCCTCATGACCACGCTTTCGCCGTACGACTCCATGTCCCCGGTCACGCAGGCCGCCTACCGCGCCAAGGCCGCCGCCGCGGACCTCGCCCCGCTGCCCCGCGCGGAGAAGGACGACGCGCTGCTCGCCGTCGCGGACGCCCTGGAGGTCCGTACCAGCGAGATCGTCGAGGCCAACGCCAGGGACATCGCCAAGGCCCGTGCGGCCGGCACCAGCGAGGCCATCGTCGACCGGCTCACCCTCACCCCGGAGCGGGTGCGCGCCATCGCCTCCGACGTGCGGGACGTCGTCGCACTGCCCGACCCGGTCGGCGAGGTGGTCCGCGGCTCGACCCTGCCGAACGGCATCGACCTGCGCCAGGTCCGCGTCCCGCTCGGCGTCGTGGGCATCATCTACGAGGCCCGCCCGAACGTGACGGTCGACGCCGCCGCACTCTGCCTGAAGTCCGGCAACGCGGTCCTGCTGCGCGGCTCCGCCTCCGCCTACGAGTCCAACACCGCCCTGGTCCGGGTCCTGCGGGACGCCGTCGGCGGCGCCGGACTGCCCGCCGACGCCGTCCAGCTCGTGCCCGGCGAGAGCCGCGAGAGCGTGCGCGAGCTGATGCGCGCCCGGGGCCTGGTCGACGTCCTGATCCCGCGCGGCGGCGCCTCCCTGATCCAGACCGTCGTCTCGGAGTCCACGGTCCCGGTCATCGAGACCGGCACCGGCAACTGCCATGTCTACGTCGACGCGCAGGCCGACCTCGACATGGCGATCGACATCCTGATCAACTCCAAGGCCCACCGGGTCAGCGTCTGCAACGCCGCCGAGACCCTTCTGGTCCACCAGGACATCGCCCCCGAGTTCCTGCCGCGCGCCCTGGACGCCCTCGCCGAGGCCGGGGTGACCGTGCACGCCGACCCGCGCGTGCTGGCGTACGCGAAGGACTCCAAGGCGACCGTCGTCGAGGCGACGCCGGAGGACTGGGACACCGAGTACCTCTCCTACGACATCGCCGCCGCCGTGGTGGACTCGCTGGACAAGGCCGTCGAGCACATCCGGCTGTGGACCTCCGGCCACACCGAGGCGATCGTGACCGCCTCCCAGCAGGCCGCCCGCCGCTTCACCCAGCTGGTCGACTCCACCACGGTCGCCGTGAACGCCTCGACCCGCTTCACCGACGGCGGCCAGTTCGGCTTCGGCGCGGAGATCGGCATCTCCACGCAGAAGCTGCACGCCCGCGGCCCGATGGGCCTGCCGGAGCTGACGAGCACGAAGTACATCGTCACCGGGGACGGCCACATCCGGCGCTGACCGAGCCGCGAGGAGGGGGCGCATATGCATGGGGCATGCGCTCCCGGTACGCGCCCGTGCCGCACGGGAGATGTCTCGGCAGACGGATGAATTTCCATACCGTCTGCCCAAATTGACCCCCCAGGTCTACTCTGGAGACGTGCCGGAGGACGTGGGGGGCACGCCGTTCCCTGACGGCTGGGAGCCCGACGACGACCACGACCGCGGGGTGTCGGACGAAGAGTTCGCCTCCGTGGCCTTCGACGAGGCCTTCGTACGGGCGGCAGCCGTCCATGAGCCGACCGCCGTGGAGCGCCTCCTGGCCGCGGCACAGGCGAGAGCGGAGGCCTCCGAGGCCGAGGCCCGCCGCGCCCACGGCCGCGGCGAGCGCTACGAGGAAGGCTACGGCCCCGGATTCGGCCATGATCCCGACCTCGACGACCCGGACGACACCGACGTCCTCGAAGGCCGCTACGGCACGACGGGGACGTACGGGAAGCAGGTCCGCTGGCACCGCCCCGTCGCCTGGATGCTCGCCATCGTGATGGGCATAGGCATGGTCGCGCTGGCCTTCGCGGCGGTCTACCGCGGTGCCTCCTCGGGCAACCGCGAGCAGGTGCCGCCGCCCGCGTCGACCGGTCTGGAGCAGGGGAGCGCGGCGCCGCCCTCCGCCTCCGCCGACACCGCCCAGCCCGCCATCTCGGTCATCCCGCGCACCCCCTGAGCGGCGCCCGGAGCACGGCCTTGGCGCGCGTGCCCGCGTGCTGTCCCGATCCTGGTGAGAACCTGTCAGAAGTTGTCGTGCGGCCGGGCGTTTACCCGGGCTCCGTGAGACCTACCCTGAAGATATGGGAGGGTCTGGAGACCCACCTGAGGGGACACCCGAGGGCGCCCCCGCAGGTGGTGAGGACGAGTATCGATCCGTCGTGTTCGACGAATCGTTCGTCCGCGCTGCCCGCCTCCAGGAGTTGTCCGCGCACGAGCGCATGGCCGACCACGCGCCCGCCGTACGCCGCCGCCCGCCGCTGCACCGCGGCCTGTCCCGGCAGGCGCTGATCCTGGTCCTGCTGATCGCGGTGGCCTTCGGCACCGCGATCTACATGGGCGTACGCCACCCCTACCAGACGCCGTCCGCCCGGCAGCCCGTCGAGCCCCTGCGGATGACCGTCATCCCGCTCTCCCCCCAGGGCGAGGTGCCCGGCGCGACCGATCCCGAGTACCTGTACGCGCACAGCCCCGCCGCGCAGTTCCGCGTCGGCGCCGAGGGCATACCGCTGCCGGCCACGCGGCGCACCGCGCACTTCTCCGACAGCCAGGTGGTGGCCGCACTGACCACGGCCAAGGACTACATCGTGCGCTCCGCGCTCGACCCCGAGGTCATCGTCGGCCAGGACGTCCGCGCCGTGCGGGTCATGCTCGACGGCGACCAACTCGACCAGTTCGACCAGAGTTTCGAGCATCCGGTGGCCGACGGCCGGCATCAGCCCACCGGGTGGCTGGTCCGCTTCGACCAGACCCGCGCCCAGCTCGCCGACGACAGGATCCGGGTCCAGGGCTCGCTGCTGGCCGCCGAGACCGACTCCGCCACCCTCGAGGTCACCGCGGACCACACCTTCGTCTACGCGCTGAAGCCGACCGGATCCGACGCCAAGGCCCAGGCCTCCCTCTTCACGGTCCGGCGCGAGCTGCACTTCCGCTTCGACCGTGACGACCTCCGCCTGCACCAGGCCCAGCTCGTCATCTCCTACGTCCAGGCCGGCCCGCTGTCCTGCGCCGAGGACTCCACGAACCATCTGCATCCGCTGCTGGCCGGGCAGACGGCCCGCGCGGGCGGCCCGGCGGGCACGGACCCGTACGCCACAAGCGGGTTCACGGCCCTGTGCGGATCGCTCGCGGCGAGCGCGCAGCCGAAGGTGTGAGAACTCCTCTGCCCGCTTCCGCGCGGCTCAGTCGCCGTCCCGCGGCGGTGTGTCCTTCGGGGGCGTGTCCGTGGGAGGCGTGTCCGTCGGCGGCCGGTCCTCGCGCGGCGCCGAGCCGGTGAAGCCGTCGAAGCCGCGCCTTACCCGGCCGCCGAGACCGCCCGCCCCGCCGGCGATGTCGCTGACCAGCTTCATCAGCGGGTCCTTGGAGTCCTTGACGTTGCTCGCGTAGCTCGCCGCCGACTCGCGCCAGGAGTCCGAGACCGAGGCGTCCTTGTCCTCGTCGCGGCGCGGGTAGTGGCCGTCCATGATCCGCTGGAAGTCGCGGGACTCGGCCCACTTCTTCAGCTCGGCCGCGCGGATGGTGGTGAAGGGGTGCGTCCGCGGCAGCAGGTTCAGGATCTTCAGCACGGAGTCGCGCAGGTCGCCGCCCGCCTCGTACTCCTCGGCCTGCTTGAGGAAGGCGTCCACGTTCATCTCGTGCAGGTGGTTGCCGCCCGCGATCTTCATCAGGCCGCGCATCGAGGCCCGCAGGTCCTGCCCGGCCAGCAGGCCGGCCCGGTCCGCGGACAGCTCCGACTTGCGGAACCACTCGCGCAGCGCCGTCACGATCGCCATGATCGCGAGGTTGCCCAGCGGGATCCAGGCGACCCGGACGGCGAGGGTGGTCAGGAACAGCAGGATCGTGCGGTACACGGCGTGGCCGGACAGGGCGTGGCCCACCTCGTGCCCGATGACGGCCCGCATCTCCTCCTCGTCGAGCAGTTCGACCAGGCCCGTGGTGACGACGATGATCGGCTCGTCCAGGCCGATGCACATCGCGTTCGGCTGCGGGTCCTGGTTGACGTACATCGGCGGGACCTTCTCCAGGTCCAGGATGTAACAGGCGTCCCGCAGCATGTCGTTGAGATGCGCGAACTGCTGGTCCGAGACGCGCACGGAGTCGGACAGGAACAGCAGCCGGAGGCTGCGCTCGGGCAGCAGCGCGCTGAGCGCCTTGAAGACCGTGTCGAAACCGCTCAGCTTGCGCAGCGCGACCAGCGCGGAGCGGTCGGCGGGGTGCTCGTAGGCACGCGAGGAGATCCCCGGGAAGCGTCGGCGTTGCCTGCTCGGAACGTGCTCGTGTCCGTTGTGCTCGTGGCCGTCGTCGGACATGTGTGTCCCCCATGTGCGTGTGAGTGGCCCTTTGCGGACCCTTGTGCGGCCCTTTGCGCCCCCGAAGCAAGGCCCAGCCTAGGCGGAGTTACCGTGGACGGGCACTACACCGAAGGAGTCCAGCACCATGGAGCACACTGCCGCAGCCCTGTGGCTCGTCCAGGCCGCGAGCGCGTCCCCGCACCAGGGGCCGGGGAATCTGCTCCGGATCGTGCTGATCGTGATGATGGTGGGTTGCGCGCTGACCGGGTGGTTCCTGCTGCGGGGCTACAAGCAGAAAGACGACTGAGGACCTTCCCGGGTTCCCCAACGGCGGAGTCGGCGTGATCGCCGCAACGGCGCCCGCTTACGATTGGCCGACATCTTCATCCCGCCCACACCGGATAGGTTCTGCCGATGACGAGCTTCCACGCTGCCGCCGCTCAGTTGGTCACTCTCGCTGCCGAGGGCGAGGAGCACGGCGGCAATCACGAGAGCCTCAGCCCGTACATCACCGGCGGCGGTGCCCTGTTCATCCTGCTGCTCCTGCTGTGGATCACCACCCGTTTCAACCGCGACCGCTGAGTCCCACCCGGGCCGCTGCCGGGGACCGGCCCGCCCGGTCCTCTCAGGCCGGGCCGGTAGGGTCTGCACGCATGGGAGAGCAGGACATGCCTACCGGCCCGTCGAACCCCGGCAAGCGCCGTCTCGGCGTCATGGGCGGAACGTTCGACCCGATCCACCACGGGCACCTCGTGGCGGCCAGCGAGGTCGCCGCGCAGTTCCACCTGGACGAGGTGGTCTTCGTGCCGACCGGCCAGCCGTGGCAGAAGACGCACCGCGACGTCTCCCCGGCCGAGGACCGCTATCTGATGACGGTGATCGCGACCGCCGAGAACCCGCAGTTCTCGGTGAGCCGTATCGACATCGACCGGGGCGGCGCGACGTACACCGTGGACACGCTCCGTGATCTGCGCGCGCTGAATCCCGACACGGACCTCTTCTTCATCACCGGCGCCGACGCCCTCGGTCAGATCCTCACCTGGCGGGACTCCGAGGAGCTGTTCTCCCTGGCGCACTTCATCGGCTGCACCCGGCCCGGCCACCATCTGTCCGACCACGGCCTCCCCGAGGGCGGTGTCTCACTCGTCGAAGTTCCCGCGCTGGCCATCTCCTCCACAGACTGCCGTGCGAGAGTCGCCAAGGGAGACCCCATCTGGTACATGGTGCCGGACGGAGTCGTGCGCTACATCGACAAGCGCGAGCTGTACCGCGGCGAGTGAGCCGAGAGGGGCACCGGTGAACGACCGATACGACGCGGGCTACGGCGACCACGAGGACCAGTACGAACTCGTCGGCTACGACGAGTACGGCCGGCCCGTCTACAGACAGGCCGCACAGCAGCAGGCGCCGCAGCAGCCGTACGACCCGTACGCGCAGCAACAGCAGGGCTACGGATACGACCCGTACGCCACCGGCTCGCAGCAGCAGGTCCCGCAGCAGTACGACCCCTACGGCACCGGACAGCAGCCCGTCACGCCGCCCGCGCCCTCCTACGACCCCTACGGCACCGGTGCGCCCCAGGGCGGTGCGCCCCAGGCGCCGTACGACCCCTACGGGCGGGCCGCGGCCAGTGGGCAGCAGCCCCGGGTCGCCGAGCAGACCGCCTACATCCCGCAGCAGGCGGGCCCGGGGGAGCGGACGCAGGAGGCGTCCCCGGCCGAACGGGACTACCGCACCGAGCAGTTCGAGTTCGTCGAGGAGCCGGACGGCGACTCCGAGGACGTCATCGACTGGCTGAACTTCACCGAGAACCGCACCGAGCGCCGCGAGGAGGCCAAGCGCCGCGCCCGCAGCCGCCTCGTCGCCCTCGTCGTCGTGCTGGCCATGGTCGCGGTCGGCGGCGTCGGCTACCTCTGGTACGCAGGGAAGCTGCCGGGCCTGTCGTGGTCCGGCTCCAAGAAGGGCGGCAGCGCGACCGCCGCGGGTGCCCAGAACCGCGACGTGATCGTCGTCCACCTGCACAACACCAAGGGCGGCGGCACCTCCACGGCGCTGCTCGTCGACAACACCACCACCAAGCAGGGCACCACTGTGCTGCTGCCCAACTCCCTTTCCCTGACGGACGACGACGGCACCACGACCACCCTCGCCAAGTCGGTCGACGGGGACGGCTCCTCGGGCACCCGCGACTCCCTCGACACGGCCCTCGGCACCGACATCGAGGGCACCTGGCGGCTGGACACCCCGTATCTGCAGAACCTGGTCGACCTGATCGGCAACATCGAGATCGACACCAACGCCGACGTACCGGACCCGGCCGCCAAAAAGAAGGGCGCCGAGCCCCTCGTCCACCAGGGCAAGGACCAGACCCTCAGCGGCAAGACGGCCGTCGCCTACGCCACCTACCGCGCCTCCGGCGAGGCCCAGAACGCCCAGCTGGAGCGGTTCGGCCAGGTCATGGCGGGCGTGCTGCGCAAGATGTCCTCCGACCCGGCGGCCGCGACGACGACCGTGCAGACCCTCGCCCAGATCCTGGACCCCTCGCTCACCGACAAGGACCTCGGCACCTTCCTCGCCAAGCTCGCCGACCTCGCCAAGGGCGGTGACTACAAGACCGCCCTGCTGCCCGTCCAGAGCGACGGCACGATGAGTGCGCAGGCCAGCGCCAGCGTGGTCAAGGACGTCCTCGGCGGCGCGGCCAAGAGCCCCGAGCAGGGCTCCGCGGTCCGGGTCTCCGTCCAGAACGCCACGGGCACGAAGGCCAACACCGACAAGGCCCGCGTGGTCCTCCTCAACG
Source organism: Streptomyces sp. NPDC048419 (assembly GCF_043200415.1). Lineage (NCBI taxonomy): Bacteria > Bacillati > Actinomycetota > Actinomycetes > Kitasatosporales > Streptomycetaceae > Streptomyces > Streptomyces sp. NPDC048419. The sequence goes on from NZ_JBICXT010000002.1 coordinate 630,326, forward strand.
GCGGCTTCACCTTCCTGGAGGGCGGCACCGCGGGCACCGCGTCGGCCACGTCCAAGGTCGTCTACACCGACGCCAAGGACAAGGCGAACGCCGGCGAGGTCGCCAAGACCCTGGGCCTGCCGGACAGCTCCGTGGCCAAGGGGAAGACCACCTCGAACGCGGACGTCTCGGTGATCCTCGGCCAGGACTACAAGCCGTCCGCCTCCTGACCGGCCCGAGCGGCGGGCGCCCCACGTGATCTATTAATCACGTGGGGTACGCCCGGCGGTCCGTGAGACCCTTGGTGTCAACAGACCGCCGACCGAAAGCCACGTAGTGACCGCCACTGACCGTTCCCTCGAGCTGATCACCACTGCCGCGCAGGCGGCCGCCGACAAGCTCGCGCACGACATCATCGCCTACGACGTCAGCGACGTGCTGTCGATCACGGACGCCTTCCTGCTGGCCTCAGCGCCCAACGACCGCCAGGTCAAGTCGATCGTCGACGAGATCGAGGAGCGGCTCAACAAGGAGCTCGGCGCCAAGCCGGTGCGCCGCGAGGGCGACCGCGACGCCCGCTGGATCCTGCTCGACTACGTGGACATCGTCGTCCACGTCCAGCACAGCGAGGAGCGCGTCTTCTACGCCCTGGAGCGGCTGTGGAAGGACTGCCCCGAGCTCGAGCTGCCCGCCGACGCCAAGGCCACCCGCGGCAAGGCCGAGGAGCACGCCAGGCACCAGGCCGCCGAGGAGGCGACCGACCTCGGCGGTGAGTGGTGACGAGCGCCACCGGTGAGGTGTCCGCCGGCAGGCAGGGCCGGGGACGCCGCGTCATCCTCTGGCGTCACGGCCAGACCGCCTGGAACGTGGAGCGCCGCTTCCAGGGCACCACGGACGTCGCCCTCACCGAGACCGGCGTGGCCCAGGCCCGCCGCGCCGCCCGGCTGCTCGCCTCCCTGAGGCCCGACGCGATCGTCGCCTCCGACCTGCAGCGGGCCGCGAACACCGCGGCCGAGCTCGCCGAGCTCACCGACCTGGAGGTCGCCCACGACGAGGGGCTGCGCGAGACCTACGCGGGCGTCTGGCAGGGCCTGACGCACGAGGAGATCATCGGGCGGCACGGCGAGCAGTACGCCGCGTGGAAGCGCGGCGAGCCGGTCCGCCGCGGCGGCGGCGAGCTGGAGACCGAGGTGGCCGAGCGCGCCGCCCCGGTCGTGCTGCGCCATGCCGAGAAGCTCCCCGACGACGGCACGCTCGTCGTGGTCAGCCACGGCGGGACGATCCGCACCACGATCGGGCGTCTGCTGGGCCTGGAGCCCCGTCACTGGGAGAGCCTCGGTGGCCTCTCCAACTGCTGCTGGTCCGTCCTCGGCGAGGGCGCCCGCGGCTGGCGCCTGCTGGAGCACAACGCCGGCACGCTGCCCGAGCCGGTGCTCGGCGACGACGACTAGCGGATTTCACTTTCCGGCAGGTCGCAGGCTAGAGTTCTTCTTGTTCGCCCCGCCGAGCGGGAAGAACGTGATGGGGCTATAGCTCAGTTGGTAGAGCGCCTGCATGGCATGCAGGAGGTCAGGAGTTCAATTCTCCTTAGCTCCACAACAAGATCCCGTCTCCGTTCCGGAGGCGGGATTTTCTGTCTGTTCCTGTACGACTTGAGTCACTTGTGGTCCCGAAGGCGTATACCTCTGTGGAGGCGCTCTCGGCGTGCGTGTCCGTACTGGTACTCAGGCGTCGCTGACCGTATTGGCCCGGCCGTGGCAGAATCAAACGGCCGGAAGGGAGCGCGGCCCGACGGGAGGGAGCTGTGATGCCTGTGAGCATCCTCGAGGAGGTCGGCCACCTCCTCGAAGCGGCGTCTGCACGGGACACGGTCATCCGTCTGAGCTGCCCTTCCTGCGGTTCCGCCCACGTCGCGCAAGTCCTCGGTGACAACGGCGGAATCTCCTACGTGTGCACGGCCTGCGGCCACAGCTGGAGCTGATCGATGGGTGCACACAGGCGCAAGTGCGATTGGTGCGGCAGCGGCACGCCGATCGTCCGCGACATGGAGCCGGTCAACCCCGACTACCAGTACTGGTGCGAGGAGTGCGCGCGGGCGCTGATCATAAAGGGCGACCCGATCGAGACGTACCGCGAGCTGGAGGGGGAGCCGATCTACGGCCGCCTGCTCGAGGAGCACTGCACGCTCAAGCGGTTCTACTCGTTCGTCACCGCCTGACGTGCCGGCCCTGCCCGGGGCCGCGGAAACGATTTGGTGTTGCCCCCTGGGGACCGTGTAATGTTGGCGTCGCCGCCGGGGAAACCGGGCGGACCAAAGCACGGGGCTATAGCTCAGTTGGTAGAGCGCCTGCATGGCATGCAGGAGGTCAGGAGTTCAATTCTCCTTAGCTCCACGGCAGATCCCGCCGGATCGTGAAGACCCGGCGGGATCTTTGTTTGTGCGGGGGCAGTTGTGCGCCGCGGCTCAGCGGCCGAGCGCGCGCCGTCCGCGGCCCTGGGAGAGCACCGGCAGGTTGCGGGACGGCCCCTGGTCGCGCGGCGCCTCCTCCTCGATGCGCAGGGCGAGTGCCGGGCAGCGGCGCACCGCGCGCAGCGCCTTGGCCTCCGCGTAGCGCGGCACCTGGGCCTGGGCGACCGTCGGGAAGCCGTCGGCGCCGAGTTCGAAGACCTCCGGGAGGATGTCCGCGCACAGGCCGTGGCCGCGGCACAGGGTCCAGTCGACGTAGATCTTCTGACGGCTGGCGCCGGAGTCCGCGGGCTCCGCGCCGCCCGTGATGCCCGCGGGCATCTGGCCGCCCTCGAAGAGCGGCAGGACGCCCTCCACGGGCCGTCCGCAGCCGTTTCCGAGGACGTGCGCCGCGAGGTCGTCGGTGAAGGCCTTGATGGTCGACTCGAGGAACATCGCGGAGCCGTCCGGATGCGAGCACGCGCCGCGCCGCTTCACGTTCTTGGCGACCTGCTTGAGCGCCTCGAGGGCGGCCGGGCCGCCGCCGCCCAGGATGTCCTCCATACCGCGCGCGGCGGCCGGCAGGCCGAGGTAGCAGGGACCGCACTGGCCCGCGCTCTCCTCGGCCAGCCATTGCGCCACCCGCAGCGACTCGCCCAGCGGGCAGGTCTCCTGACTGATCGGCAGGATCGCGCCGGCGCCGAGCGAACCACCCACCGCGTCCAGGGAGTTGCGGGAGACGATCGCTTCGTCGACCGTCGCCGCGTCGATCCACTTGCCGTGGTAGCCGCCGGTCAGCACGCCCTGGGGGACGGGCGGTGCGCCGGCGAGCTGGAGGACGTAGCGCAGCGGGACGCCCGTGGGGACCTCGATCACCATCGGGCGGGCGACCGCGCCGGAGACCGTCAGCATGACGGTGCCCGGCTCGTCGTAGAGGCCTGTGTTGCCGTAGCGCTCGGGGCCGATGCGGGCGGCGATGGCGAGCTGGGCGAAGGTCTCGGCGTTCGACAGCAGGGTGGGCGCGCCGCCGACGCCGCTCTGCGAGGCGCTGATCTTGCGGCCGGGCGGGATGGCCGGGCCGCCGTCGATCGAGCGGATCAGGGAGGCGGCGGCGCCGGTGACCATGCGGACCGGGTTGCGCTGGACCCAGGCCTTGAGCGCGGAGCGGCGTCCGTTGCTGAGGCCGCGTTCGGCGAGGGCGGCCTCCATCGAGCGCTGCGTCGACTCACGGGTGACCCCCACCACGAGCGTGCGGGCACCCAGCGCCTCCGCGACCAGCAGCGCCCCGTCCAGGATGAGATGGGGGGCGCGGTTGATCAGGACCGTGTCCTTGCGGCAGGCCGGTTCGTCCTCGCTGCCGTTGACCACGACGACCGGCCGTACACCGCGCTTGATCGCGGTCTCGGCGACCGAGCGCAGCTTCTTGTGGAAGGGGAAGCCCGCGCCGCCGCGGCCCTTCAGGTTGATGTTCTCGGCGAGCTTCGCGAGCTGCTCGCCGCCAAGAGGTTCGAGCGGGCCGTGCACCTTGAGGTGCATGGACAGATCAAGTCGTTCGACAAGGTCGAAGCCAGACGTGAGTTGCGGAAGCCCGACCACGCGGACTTCTGGAACGTCGGGCAGGGCCTCGTTCACCTATAGCCTCCGGAAGGCGTGTTCCAAGGTTCGCCCGAACCCGGTGCGTCCCAGGAGGCACCGGGCGTCGATTCATCGGCGGGACCGCTGTTGTACGTGTCGTTCGAGTTGTACGTGCCGTACTGGGTGTTCGTCTCACCGGTGTCGTACACATCACTGTTGCGATAGGCCGCGGTGCCCGAATTGTCATACGTCGGGATGTTGTATCCGGTGTCCTGGAGCGGGTCGTACGCCGACGGGGGCGCCTCGCCGACCGGCGGGGGCGAGGGCACGGGCCAGCTGCCTGAGGCGTCCATGCGCGGCATCGCCTCCGTGGACTGCATGTCCAGGGGGAGGTCCATGCGGGCGGTCTGGCCGGCGCCGTACTGCTGCTGACCCGGCTGTTGCGGGGTGACGGCGCGGTAGGCGGCCGCGAAACCGCCGGTGGAATCCGGGGTCATGGTGCGTGAGGACGCGGTGTCGTAGAAGCCGGCCGTCGAGGGCGCCGCCGTTTCCCCGGGGGACTGCCGCGGTGCCCGGGCGTTCTCGTAGCCCGGCAGTGCGGACGGGGTCTCCGCAGTACGCGCGCGTGAGCGTGAGGACGAGGCGTCGGCCACGCGCGCGCGACTGGCCTCCAGTTCCTCGCGGGCCGCACCGGGATCGTTGCCCAGGAGCATCGCGAGGCGGTCGGCGACCTTCCGCTTGAACGGGCGCGGAGCCGCGCGCAGGGCGAGGGCCGCGGCGACCGCGACCACGCACAGCTCGTAGGAGACCATGAAGAACGTCTTCGCCGGGCGTCCCGCGAACAGGCCGTGGATCAGGGCCGCGCACCAGGCCGGGTAGGCCAGCATGTGCATCGCGCGCCAGCGCGCCGCGATCGGCGCCGGGGAGGCGAACTGGTTGCGCAGCGCGCCGGTGATGCCGACGAAGATCATGAGGTACGCCGCCAGCGAGCCCATGCCGATCAGGGTCGCGCTGCCCGGGTTCGCGGCGCCGGTGCCCGAGAACAGCCAGCCGAAGGGGATCAGGGCCGCGACCCAGTCGGCGTGGTCCAGCGCGAGCTTGACCCCGATGTGCACCAGGAGGAAGGCGATCGAGGCGACCGCGGTCACCCGGTGGATGCCCTGGGCCACCAGGCGCTGGCGGATGTTGAGAACGAGCCGGTCCTGGGCCACCAGGCCCCAGATCACCGAGCAGGTGAGGCAGACGAGCGACAGGACGCCCGCACCGAAGTTGAGGAACTGCTGCATCCAGTCGCCGCCGAGGAGCACGACGACGGGTATGAGCAGCAGGATGACAGCCGACGCCACCCCGTAGGCCGACCGGCCGGGCTTGGGGAGGGTGCTGTTACTACGACGAGCGTTCATGGGGGCAACTCCGAGCAGTATCGGGAAAGCGGTCCCGCTGCCGAACTCTAGGTGGCGCCATACCGGTGGGTACGAGGTTTGGGTTATTGGGTTGTTATCGAAGGACAACACAGTCGTTGTGATGTCCAGGTGTCGGGTGTTACGCGAAGTAAGCTTTGACTTCTGTTCAGTTGTTGTCCGGGTGTGACACCGGGACCAGAGACCCATACGGAAGCGCGTCGCATCGTGCTCAAGCGCTGCGGTACCCTAACCGCATGCGTGCCGTACGCCTTCTGCTTAGCGAGCCGCGCTGATCAGTCCCGACCGCCGGGCGACCCGGATGGTCGGAATCGGCGCGGCGTCCCCTCCTGTGCGAGGGGATTTTTCATTTCCGGGAAGTCGCAGCAGTCGGCAGAGACGATCGATGGAGCTTTGAGGATCATGAGCGAGACGAACCCCGCTGCCGCCGCCGAGGTGGCAGCGCCGCACCGCTACACGGCCGCCATGGCGGCCGACATCGAGGCACGCTGGCAGGACTTCTGGGACGCCGAGGGCACGTACGCGGCGCCGAACCCCGAGGGCGACCTGGCCGGTGACCCCGCGGTCGTCGCCCGCCCCAAGAAGTTCATCATGGACATGTTCCCGTACCCCTCGGGCGCGGGCCTGCACGTCGGCCACCCGCTGGGTTACATCGCCACCGACGTCTTCGCCCGCTTCCAGCGCATGACCGGGCACAACGTCCTGCACACCCTGGGCTTCGACGCCTTCGGCCTGCCCGCCGAGCAGTACGCGGTGCAGACCGGCACGCACCCGCGCGTGTCCACCGAGTCCAACATCGAGAACATGACGTCCCAGCTGCGCCGGCTGGGCTTGGGCCACGACAAGCGCCGCTCGTTCGCCACGATCGACCCGGACTACTACAAGTGGACCCAGTGGATCTTCCTGCAGATCTTCAACTCCTGGTACGACGAGGAGGCGGACAAGGCGCGCCCGGTCGCCGAGCTGGTCGCCCAGTTCGAGACCGGTGAGCGTGCGGTTCCCGGCGGCCGTTCCTGGGACGTGCTGACCGCCGGCGAGCGCGCCGACATCCTGGGCGAGTACCGCCTGGCGTACGCCTCCGACGCGCCGGTCAACTGGTGCCCCGGCCTGGGCACCGTGCTGGCCAACGAGGAGGTCACCGCCGACGGCCGCTCCGAGCGCGGCAACTTCCCGGTCTTCAAGGCCAAGCTGCGTCAGTGGAACATGCGGATCACCGCCTACGCCGACCGGCTGCTGGACGACCTGAACGCGCTGGACTGGCCCGAGGCCATCAAGCTGCAGCAGCGCAACTGGATCGGCCGCTCCGAGGGCGCCCGCGTCGACTTCCCGATCGACGGCGAGCGCATCACGGTCTTCACCACGCGTCCCGACACCCTGTTCGGCGCGACGTACATGGTGCTGGCCCCCGAGCACCCGCTGGTCGAGAAGTTCACCCCGGCCGCCTGGCCGGAGGGCACCCACGACGTGTGGACCGGCGGCCACGCGACGCCCGCCGAGGCCGTCGCCGCCTACCGCGCGCAGGCCGCCTCGAAGTCCGACGTCGAGCGCCAGGCCGAGGCCAAGGACAAGACGGGCGTCTTCATCGGCGCGTACGCGACCAACCCGGTCAACGGCGAGCAGGTCCCGGTCTTCATCGCCGACTACGTCCTGATGGGCTACGGCACGGGCGCGATCATGGCCGTCCCGGCGGGCGACCAGCGCGACTTCGAGTTCGCGCGCGCCTTCGAGCTGCCGATCCACTGCATCGTCGAGCCCACCGACGGCCGCGGCACCGACACCTCGACGTGGGAGGAGGCGTTCGGGTCGTACGACGCGAAGATCATCAACTCCTCCAACGACGACATCTCCCTGGACGGCCTGGGCGTCGTGGAGGCCAAGGCGCGCGTCACCGAGTGGATGGCACGCAAGGGCATCGGCGAGGGCACGGTCAACTTCCGCCTGCGTGACTGGCTGTTCAGTCGCCAGCGCTACTGGGGCGAGCCCTTCCCGATCGTCTACGACGAGGAGGGCATCGCCCACGCGCTGCCCGAGTCGATGCTGCCGCTGGAGCTGCCGGAGGTCGACGACTACTCGCCGCGCACCTTCGATCCGGACGACGCCGACACCGAGCCCGAGACGCCGCTGTCGCGCAACGACGAGTGGGTGCACGTCACCCTGGACCTGGGCGACGGGCCGAAGAAGTACCGGCGCGAGACCAACACCATGCCCAACTGGGCCGGTTCCTGCTGGTACGAACTGCGCTACCTGGACCCGCACAACAGCGAGAAGCTGGTCGACCCCGAGATCGAGCAGTACTGGATGGGCCCGCGCGAGGGCATGCCGCACGGCGGTGTCGACCTGTACGTCGGCGGAGCCGAGCACGCGGTGCTGCACCTGCTGTACGCGCGCTTCTGGTCCAAGGTGCTGTTCGACCTGGGGCACGTCTCCTCCGCGGAGCCGTTCCACAAGCTGTTCAACCAGGGCATGATCCAGGCCTACGTCTACCGTGACAGCCGCGGCATCGCGGTGCCGGCCGCCGAGGTGGAGGAGCGCGACGGCGCGTACTACTACCAGGGCGAGAAGGTCTCCCGGCTGCTGGGCAAGATGGGCAAGTCCCTGAAGAACGCGGTCACTCCGGACGAGATCTGCGCCGAGTACGGCGCGGACACGCTGCGCCTGTACGAGATGGCGATGGGCCCGCTGGACGTGTCGCGGCCGTGGGACACGCGCGCGGTGGTGGGCCAGTTCCGGCTGCTGCAGCGACTGTGGCGCAACGTCGTGGACGAGGAGAGCGGCGCGGTCACCGTCTCCGACGCGGAGCCCGACGAGGAGACGCTGCGCGCCCTGCACAAGGCGATCGACGGCGTGCGCCAGGACCTGGAGGGCCTGCGCTTCAACACCGCCATCGCCAAGGTCACCGAGCTGAACAACCACCTGACGAAGGCGGGCGGCGTGGTGCCGCGCTCGATCGCCGAGCCGCTGGTGCTGCTGGTCGCGCCGCTGGCCCCGCACATCGCCGAGGAGCTGTGGCGCAAGCTGGGCCACACCGACTCGGTCGTGCACCGGGACTTCCCGGTCGCCGACCCGCGGTACGTCGTCGACGAGACCGTGACCTGCGTCGTGCAGATCAAGGGCAAGGTCAAGGCGCGTCTGGAGGTCTCGCCTTCCATCTCCGACGAGGAGCTGGAGAAGGCCGCGCTGGAGGACGAGAAGGTCGTCGCGGCGCTGGACGGCGCGGGGATCCGCAAGGTGATCGTGCGCGCGCCGAAGCTGGTGAACATCGTTCCGGCGTAGGCGCCGGCGTAAGGGCCGACGCAGGTGCCGGTGCCGGTGCCGGTGCCGGTGCCGGTGCCGACGGCGGTGGCAGTGGTCCGGCGCGTGAGCGCCTCGGGGTAGTCCCCTACGGGCAGGTTCGGGGTTCTTCTGGAACTCCGTGCCTGCCCGTCTCGTTTACCGTGGAAGAGCGGCGCGGGGTGTGCCGCGCCGTGCGGAGGAGGAGCGACGTGGAAGCAGTGATCGCAGTGTTCGCCCTGCTCTTCGTGCTCTTCCTGGCAGTCGGTGTCTACGCCACGGTGAAGGTGGTCGGCGCCGCCAAGCGCGGCGTGGACCGCACGATCTCGCAGGCCCGCCGCACCGTCGAGGACCACACCCTGCGGGCCAAGTCCTTCGCCCAGCCGGGAGCGGCCGGCGAGCTGGCCCAACTGCGGCTGAAGCTGCGCACATCGATGCGCGCGACCCAGGACGCGCTGTACGCGGGCGTGCCCGAGGACGAGTCCCTCAAGGAATCCCTGGGCCTCTTCGAGCGCCTCAGCGTGCACGGGCACGAACTGGACCACGAGCTCAAGCGCCTGGAGGCCGAGCCGGACCGCAGGACGCTCGCCGAGCGGCTGCCCGGCCTGCGGGAGCGCACCGAGCGCATCACACACTCGGCGGACTCGCTGCGCTGGGCCGCCCGCGACCGGGCGCACCGCTTCGCCGACGACGATCTGGACGCCCTGAGCGCCCAGATAGACGTGGAGGCCGGCGCCCTGCGGCACTGGACGCACGAGGAGCCCTCCGCCGAGTCGTCGAAGTGGCCGGACGCCCCTGCCGCCGACCAGGCGACGGCGCAGCAGACCTGGCCGGAGACGCCCCGGTCGCGCACGGCCGACGAGCCGACGCGGGCCGCCATCACCCCGCCCGCACAGCGCCCCGTCTACCCATGGCAGAAGAAACCCCGCCCCGAGAGCACTACTTGATCCGGTCAAGGGCATACCAGGTGAGAGTGGCCGGGCTGCCGCCCGGGCACTACGGCAGGTAACCTCCAGCTCATGTCCCGCCATGTCGCGATCGTCACCGATTCAACGGCCTACCTGCCGCCGCGGACGATGGAGCGCCACGGCATCACAGCGGTGCCCCTGACAGTGGTCCTCGGCGACCGGGCGCTGGACGAGGGCACCGAGATCTCGACGCGCTCCCTGGCCCAGGCACTTCAGAAGCGGCGCCCCGTCACCACCTCGCGGCCGAGCCCCGAGCTCTTCGCCGAGACCTACCGCAAGGTCGCCGAGTCCGGCGCGAGCGGCATCGTCTCCCTGCACCTCTCGGCCGAGCTGTCGGGCACATACGACGCGGCGGTCATGGCGGCCCGCCAGGCGCCGGTGCCGGTGCGGGTCGTGGACACCGGGACGGTCGCGATGGCACTCGGCTTCTGCGCCCTCGCCGCGGCGGAGGCGGCGGAGTCGGGCGGGACGGTGGACGAGGCCGTCACGGCCGCAGAGAAGCGGGCCTCCGGCACCTCCGCCTACTTCTACGTCGACACCCTCGACTATCTGCGCCGCGGCGGCCGGATCGGCGCCGCGCAGGCCCTGCTGGGCTCCGCCCTCGCCGTGAAGCCGCTGCTTCAGCTGGACGCCGGCCGGATCGAACTGCTGGAGAAGGTCCGGACGGCCTCTCGGGCGATCGCCCGCCTGGAGGAGATCGCGGCCGACCGTGCCGGCAGCGCGCCGGTCGACATCGCTGTCCACCATCTCGCCGCCCCCGAGCGGGCGTCGGCCCTCGCGGACCGGTTGCGGACGCGGGTGCCGGGTGTGGCGGATCTGCATGTGAGCGAGGTGGGGGCGGTGATCGGGGCGCATACCGGGCCCGGGCTGCTGGGGGTCGTGGTCTCGCCGCGCTGACGGTTCCATACCTGTGCGGGTGACGGAGTTGTCCACAACTGGGGAGTAGTCCCCGGGAATTGAGCAAGATCATCGCGGATTCGGCGAGCGTCCGATCCTCGTCGCATGGCACTTCGATCACGTTCACACACAGCGACCGTCTCCAGCGGTCCGGGGCGGGGACCCGCCTCGGACGGCCGGATCCGCCGCCACCGCTCGCCGGTGCGGAGCCGGGCCCGGGCCCGGCAGCGGCACGCGTCGGCGGAGGAGCTCCGCCGGCGTGCGGAGTTGTTGTTCCCCGAACAGGCCGGTGAGTGGCGGGAGTCGGGCACGGGACCGCCGGTGCCGCCGGTGGAGGAGGACGAGCGCGAGATTCCCCGGCCGGCCGGGAGGGCGGAGGCTCTCCCGGCCGGGGAGGACTGGCGTGGACGGGCCGGGCTTGCGTTGCGGGAGCGGATGCCGCTGTGGGTGCAGACCAGGTGCGGGCTGGAGCGGCGCAGTGTGGTCGCGCTGTCCGTGCTGCTCGTCGTGGCGGCGGTCTTCGCCGTCCAGCATTTCTGGACGGGGCGGACGCGGGAGGTGCGGGCGCCCGAAGTGGTGCGGGCGGCGGCGCCGTTCGGCGAGGGGAAGGGGAGCGGAGAGCCCGGGCCGGGCGCTTCGGCGGGAGCGCCCAGCGCCGTGGGTTCGGCCGGGGCAGAGATCGTCGTGGACGTCAGCGGCAAGGTGCGCGAGCCCGGGATCCATCGTCTGCCCGCCGGTTCACGTGTCGCCGACGCGCTGAGCGCGGCCGGCGGGGTGCGTCCCGGCACGAGCACGGACGGGCTGAACCGGGCCCGCCTCCTCATCGACGGGGAGCAGGTGATCGTCGGGGGGCCCGCGGCTCCGGCACCTGTGGCGGCGGGCGGCGGTTCGTCCCGCGCGAGCGCGGGCGGTGCGGCGCCGGGCGGTGCTCCCGCGGCTCCGGTCGCCCTCAGCACCGCCACCGTGGACCAGCTCGACACCCTGCCGGGCGTCGGTCCGGTGCTCGCCCAGCACATCGTCGACTACCGCACACAGCACGGCGGTTTCCGCTCGGTGGACGAGCTGCGCGAGGTGAACGGCATCGGCGACCGCCGTTTCGCCGATCTCCGGAATCTCGTACGGCCATGAGGCGCACCCCCGGTCTCCCGCCCGGGCGCGCGGCCGTCCATGCCGCCGGAGGACGGCTCGGAGCGTCCCACCCGCGGCAGGAAGGACCCACCGATCTACGCCTCGTACCGCCCGCGCTCGCGGCCTGGGCGACGGCTGCGGTGCTGCTCGACACGGCGTCAGGGTGGGTCACCGTCGTCGCGGTGGCGTGCACGGCTGTGGCCTTGATCCTGCTGGTGGCGCGGCGGCGAGGGGTAGGGGCGGAGTCGTCCGGGCCGGAATGTGGGCCTCGGTCGTCGTCCGGGCCGGAATGTGGGCCTCGGTCGTCGTCCGGGCCGGAATGTGGGCCTCGGTCGTCGTCCGGGCCGGAATGTGGGCCTCGGTCGTCGTC
>NZ_JBICXT010000002.1:642477-849465 GCF_043200415.1 Streptomyces sp. NPDC048419
TCCGGGCCGGCATGCGGGCCTCGGTCGTCGTCCGGGCCGGAACGTGGGCCTCGGCTGTCGTCCGGGCCGGGACGCGGGCCTTGGCGGTCCTCCGGACCGGAACGCCGGCGCCGCCTCCCGGTCGCCGCCGTGCTGCTCTGTGTCGCCGGGGCCGCGGTCTCCGCGGGGTCGCACGGGGCCGATGTGCGGCGCGGGCCGGTGCCCGGGCTGGCGCGGCAGTACGCCTTTGTGACCGCCGAGGTCGAGATCACCTCCGACCCCCGGCTCACGCGGCCCCGGATCAGGGGCGACCGTGCCATGCCGCCCTCCGTGCTGATGGACGCGGAGGTACGGCGCGTGGAGGAGGCGGACGGGACAGCGGTGGTCACACGGGCGCCGGTGCTGGTGATCGTCGACGTGGGGACGCGGACGGGAACGTCCGCCGTGGGGCCGGGCGGCACCGGCCCGGTGAGCGCTGCCGAAAAGCCGTCACCCTGGCTCGAGTTGCTGCCCTCCACGCGCCTGCGCATCCACGCCCGATCGGCGCCCGCCGCCGTCGGTGGCGACCGGATCGCGGGGGTGCTGCGGGTGCGGGGGCAGGCCGTGCCGGAGGTGGTGGCAGGGCCGTCGGGGGTGCAGCGGTTCGCCGGCCGATTGCGGGCCGGGCTGCGGGAGGCCACGGACGGGCTGACCGCGGATGCGCGTGCGCTGCTGCCCGGACTGGTCGTCGGGGACACCTCGCGGATCACCCCGGAGCTGGACGCGGCCTTCAAGGAGACCGACCTGGCGCACCTGCTCGCGGTGTCCGGAAGCAACCTCACCATCATCCTCGCCCTGCTCATCGGGCCGCCGGGCATGGCCCAGCTGGTGGAGCGGCGGGGGCTGGCGCCCCGGCTCGGCATCCCGCTGCGGACGACCGCTGTGCTCGGCGGCGCGCTCACGCTCGGCTTCGTGGTCGTGTGCCGCCCCGATCCGAGTGTGCTGCGGGCCGCGGCCTGCGGCAGCGTCGTACTGCTGGCCCTGGCGACCGGCCGCCGCAGGTCGCTCGTCCCTGCCCTGGCGACCGCGGTCCTGCTGCTGGTGCTGTACGACCCCTGGCTGGCCCGGAGTTACGGCTTCCTGCTGTCCGTGCTGGCCACCGGTGCCCTGCTCACGCTCGCTCCGCGCTGGAGCGAGGCGCTGCGGCGGCGCCGGGTGCCGCCGAGGCTCGCCGAAGGGCTGGCCGCGGCCGCCGCCGCGCAGGTGCTGTGCGCGCCGGTCGTGGCCGTGCTGTCGGCCCGGGTGAGCCTGGTGGCGGTGCCGTGCAATCTGCTCGCGGAGCTCGCGGTGGCGCCGGCCACGGTGCTCGGATTCGCGTCGCTGGCGACGGCGCCGGTGCTGATGCCGTTGGCCAAAGTGTGCGCGTGGTGCGCGAGTTGGCCCGCGGGCTGGATCGCGGACATCGCCCGCACGGGGGCCGCGCTGCCGGGCGGGGGAGTGGACTGGCCGGGCAGCTGGACCGGGGCGGCGCTGCTCGCCCTCGTCACGCTGGTCGTCCTCACGGTCGGCCGGCGGCTGCTGAGACATCCCTGGCTGTGTGCGGTCTGCGGGGTGCTGCTGGTGCTCGTCGTCGTGCAGCCAGCGCCGCTGACCAGGGTGATCACGGGCTGGCCGCCTCCGGGGTGGCGGCTGGCGATGTGCGACGTGGGGCAGGGCGACGCGACCGTGCTCGCGGCGGGGGACGGCAGCGGCGTCGTGGTGGACGCCGGACCCGATCCGGCACTGGTCGACCACTGTCTGCGCACGCTCGGCATCACCAGGATCCCGCTGATCGTGCTGACCCACTTCCACGCCGACCATGTGGCCGGGCTGCCCGGTGTGCTGCGCGGGCGCTCGGTGGGGGCGATCGAGACCACGGGCTTCGAAGAGCCCGCGGACCAGGCGCAGTTCGTACGGAAGGAGGCTGCGGCCCGGCACATCCCGCTCACTCGGGCCACGGCGGGGGAGCAGCGGCGTACCGGCGCGCTGAGCTGGCGGGTGCTGTGGCCTCCGCCGCGTCCGGCACCGGATCCGGACGGGCCGAACGACGCCAGCGTCGCCCTGCTGGTCAGATCGGCAGGACTGCGGTTCCTGCTGCTCGGAGATCTCGAACCCCCGGCCCAGCAGGAGCTGTTGAGGTCGCCGCAGGGGGCGCTGCTGGCCGGAGTGGACGTGCTCAAGGTGGCCCATCACGGTTCGGCGTACCAGGACCCGGAGCTGATACGCAGGGTGGCGCCGCGGCTGGCGTTGATCTCCTGCGGGCAGGACAACCCGTACGGTCACCCGGCTCCGAGCACGGTCGCGGCGCTGCGGGCCGAGGGTGCGGTGGTGCTGCGGACCGACCGGGACGGAGCGCTCGCTGTCGCGGGAGCGGGCAAGGAGCTGCGAGTGGCGACAGACTGAGGGCATGCATATCCGAGAGATCGACGGCTACCTCCTCCGCCTGGGAATCGGGCCCGAAGGGTGGCCGACCGCGCCCACCACCGACGTACTCCGCGATCTGCATCTGCGCCATCTGCGGACCGTGCCCTTCGAGAACCTCTCGATCCACCTCGGCGAGGAGATCGTGCTGGAGGAGGACCGGCTGGTGGACAAGGTGGTGGGGGCGCGGCGGGGCGGGTTCTGCTACGAACTCAACGGCTTGTTCGCGGTGTTGCTCGGCGCGCTCGGCTTCGAGGTCACCCGGCTCGCCGCGCGGGTGCACGGGGACGGAGGCCGGCTCGGGATCCCGTACGACCATCTCGCGCTGCGGGTGCGGACGGCGGACGGGGCCGAGTGGCTGGCGGACGTGGGCTTCGGGGCACACAGCCACTATCCGCTGGCGTTCGCGGACCGGGGTGAGCAGAAGGACCCGGGCGGAGTGTTCCGGATCGTCGAGGCGGGACCGGACCTGGACGTGGTGCTGAACGGCAGGCCGCAGTACCGGCTGGAGCTGCGGCCGCGCGAGCTCGGCGACTTCGTGGCCGGGGCGTGGTGGCACAGCACCTCGCCCAGGTCGCACTTCGTGCAGTCGCTGGTGTGCTCAAGGGTGACGGAGGACGGAGGGAGGATCACGCTCAGCGGGCGGACCTTCAAGGTGACGGAGGCCGACGGGGCGCGGGAGGAGCGGGAGTTGGGCACCGACGAGGAGGTGCTCGGGGTGTACCGGGAGCGGTTCGGGATCGCGCTGGACCGTGTGCCGACCGCGCGAAATCCGCACAGGGACTCCTGATTCGGTTCACAGGGGGCCAGTTGTCGCTACTCGTGCGTAGGCATCCCGATTTGCCTCGAAAGCCGCAACGGTGATCGAATATTTCTTCGTAAACCAATGATGCCGAGGAGCACTTGGGGTGGCGTAGATGTTCGGCCGCTGGCTGGGAAACCGATCGAGCAGGGTGCAACGGACGAGTCCCCTGGCGGCGGTGACGACCCCGCCGAGTGCCGGCGTGCTGAGCTGCCGGGTGCTGGATTCGGTCAACGACCCGGTGCCGCATGCCGAGTTCACGGTCAGCGACGCCATGGGGCGCAAGGTGGTCGGCGGGGAGACGGATCCCTACGGGTCGTTCGTGACGACGGTGCCCGCGGGCCAGTACCGGCTCGCGGTGTCGGCCGAGGGCTTCACGCCCTACCGTGCCGGCGCGACCGTCGCGGAGGACACGCTCTCCTCGCTGGGCGATGTGATGCTCCAGGTCGCGCGGCCGCCGCAGCTGCCGCCGGCGGGTGACTGGGAGGTCGAGCCGACGCACTCCTCGATCGGGTTCACCGCGCGGCACATCGGGCTGGCGCGGATCCACGGCCGGTTCAACTCCTTCGCCGGGGCGGTGCGGATCAGCGAGCCGGTGGAGCAGTCGGCGATGCATGTGGTGATGGACGCGGCCTCCATCGACACGAACGTCAGGATGCGCGACGACCATCTGCGATCCGCGGACTTCCTGGACGTGGAGCGCTTTCCGACGCTGGAGTTCTACAGCGACCGGTTCGTGCACAGAGGCGGGAACCGGTGGGCGGTCACGGGGGCGCTGTCGCTGCACGGCGTGACGCGGACGGTCACGCTGGACATGGAGTACCTCGGGCTCGGCAACGGCATGGAGGGCGAGGTGCGGGCGGCCTGCCGGGCCACCACGGAGCTGCACCGGGACGACTTCACGGTCAGCTGGCAGACGATGCTGGCGCGGGGGATCGCGGTGGTCGGGCCGAGCATCCGCGTCGAACTCGACGTGCAGATCGTGCGCAAGGGCTGACCTGCGTCCTGCCTCCGGCGAGGGTGCCGGAGAATGAGCTCGTGAGCGATGTGAGACATGTGCTGGTGCTGCCCGACCGCGATGCCGCGGAAGAGGTGGCCGAGGCGCTGGGGGAGCGGTTCGGGGTCGCCGAGGAGCCGCAGCTGGTGCGGGACGCGCTGGCGGGCGAGGATGACGCCGAGGACGCGCAGTGGCTGGTCGTGCTCAGCGACGAGAACGGGCGGCTGGACCCCGTGGAGCTGGACGCGTTCGCGGGGGAGTGGGACGGCTGGCGCGAGGAGCCGTAGCTCTCCGAGGGGAGCGCCGCCCCGTGGGTGCGGCCGTGCCGGCCTTGTTGTCAGTGGGCCGTGCCATGCTTTACGCGATGGCCAGGAAGACTGCGAATGACGACCCTCTCGCCCCGGTGACGCTTGCCGTGGGCCAGGAGGACCTCCTGCTCGACCGTGCCGTGCAGGAGGTGGTGGCCGCCGCGAGGGCCGCCGACGCCGACACGGACGTACGTGACCTGACGTCGGACCAGTTGCAGCCCGGCACGCTCGCCGAGCTCACCAGTCCCTCGCTCTTCGCGGAGCGCAAAGTCGTGGTCGTACGGAACTCCCAGGATCTTTCGGCCGACACGGTCAAGGACGTGAAGGCGTATCTGGGGTCGCCCGCCGAGGAGATCACCCTCGTGCTGCTGCACGCGGGAGGAGCCAAGGGCAAGGGGCTGCTCGACGCCGCGCGCAAGGTGGGTGCCCGGGAGGTGGCCTGCCCGAAGATGACCAAGCCGGCGGACCGGCTGGCCTTCGTGCGCGGGGAGTTCCGGGCCGCCGGGCGGTCGGCCACGCCCGAGGCCTGCCAGTCGCTGGTCGACGCCATCGGCAGCGATCTGCGGGAGCTGGCGTCCGCCGTCTCCCAGCTGGTCGCCGACGTGGAGGGGACCATCGACGGCGCGGTCGTCGGGCGGTACTACACCGGCCGGGCCGAGGCGTCGAGCTTCGAGGTCGCCGACCGGGCGGTGGAGGGGCGGGCGGCCGAGGCGCTGGAGGCGCTGCGGTGGGCGCTGTCGACCGGCGTCGCGCCCGTGCTGATCACCAGTGCGCTCGCGCAGGGGGTGCGGGCGATCGGCAAGCTGTCCTCCGCCCGCGGAGGGCGGCCGGCGGATCTCGCGCGGGAGCTCGGGATGCCGCCGTGGAAGATCGACCGGGTGCGGCAGCAGATGCGGGGGTGGACGCCGGACGGGGTGTCCGTCGCGCTCCGGGCGGTGGCCGAGGCGGACGCGGGCGTCAAGGGCGGCGGCGACGACCCGGACTACGCCCTGGAGAAGGCGGTCGTGACGATCGCCCGCGCGGCCCGCTCACGAGGCCGCACCTGACCCCACCGCCCGACGCTCCACCCCACCGCCCTCGCCCACCCCACTTCAGGGGCCTGCCACCCCTTCGCCGCTGTCCGGGGGCACCGCCTCCCGGCGCGCCCGTACATGCCGAGGGCCTCCGCCACCCCACACGCCAAAAACCCCGGCCCCCGCCCTGGGGAAGGGCGGGACACCGGGGTCCTCGGGTTGCTCGTTCGAGCCCGTACCCGCGTGGCGAACGCAGGCCGCGTACAGGCTCTGGGGGGCCGGTCGGGAGCGGATGAGAGAGGGCCCGCTCTGGGTCCTTCCGGCGATCAGATCGGAGAGATGTCAGCCCTCGACGGACGCGACCTTCTGAGCAAGCGCCGACTTCTTGTTGGCGGCCTGGTTCTTGTGGATGACACCCTTGGAGACGGCCTTGTCGAGCTGGCGCGCGGCAGCGCGCTGGTACTCGACGGCCTTCTCGCGGTCACCCGCGGCAGCGGCCTCACGGGCCTTGCGGATCGCGGTCTTCAGGGAAGACTTGACGGCCTTGTTGCGCAGCCGGGCCTTCTCGTTGGTCTTGATCCGCTTGATCTGGGACTTGATGTTCGCCACTGATTGAGCCTTTTCAGGTTCAGGCACAGGACCGCACGCGGCCCGTGCCAGGTGATTTCTTGAGTGCGCCTCGCGCTGAGAGGGCATGAGGCACAGCCACCCAGGCTACCAGTGGCCCGGCCCGTGGCCCAAAACGGTCCCAGGTCCCCGCCCATGGGACGATGGAGCCTACGTAACGATCCGACCCGAGGCATAAGGCGCCTCAAGAGACAGGACCCTGCGTGCCCGCGACCCCTAACAATGTGCCCGAGCCGAGCCGTACCGACCCGGCTCTGATCCGCAATTTCTGCATCATCGCGCACATCGACCACGGCAAGTCCACGCTCGCCGACCGGATGCTCCAGCTGACCGGCGTCGTCGAGCAGCGGCAGATGCGTGCTCAGTACCTCGACCGGATGGACATCGAGCGCGAGCGCGGCATCACGATCAAGTCCCAGGCGGTGCGCCTGCCGTGGGCTCCCACCCACGACAAGAACCACACGCACATCCTCAACATGATCGACACCCCGGGGCACGTCGACTTCACGTACGAGGTCTCGCGGTCGCTGGCCGCCTGCGAGGGCACCGTCCTCCTCGTCGACGCGGCCCAGGGCATCGAGGCCCAGACTCTCGCCAACCTCTACCTGGCGATGGAGAACGACCTCACGATCATCCCCGTGCTGAACAAGATCGACCTGCCGGCCGCGCAGCCCGAGAAGTTCGCCGAGGAGCTCGCCAACCTGGTCGGCTGCGACCCCTCCGACGTGCTCCGGGTCTCCGCGAAGACCGGTGTCGGCGTCGACGCGCTGCTCGACAAGGTGGTGGCGGAGATCCCGGCGCCGGTCGGCGTCGCGGACGCCCCGGCCCGCGCGATGATCTTCGACTCCGTCTACGACTCCTACCGCGGCGTCGTCACGTACGTCCGTGTCATCGACGGCCAGCTCAACAGGCGCGAGCGCATCAAAATGATGTCGACCGGTGCCACCCACGAGCTGCTGGAGATCGGCACGAACTCGCCGGAGATGCTCTCCGCGGACGGGCTCGGGGTCGGCGAGGTGGGCTACCTCATCACCGGTGTGAAGGACGTCCGCCAGTCCAAGGTCGGTGACACCGTCACCAGCCAGCACAAGGGGGCCACCGAGGCGCTCGGCGGCTACAAGGACCCCAAGCCCATGGTCTTCTCCGGTCTGTATCCGCTGGACGGCTCCGACTACCCGGAGCTGCGCGAGGCCCTCGACAAGCTCCAGCTCAACGACGCCGCGCTGGTCTACGAGCCGGAGACCTCCGCCGCCCTCGGCTTCGGCTTCCGCGTCGGCTTCCTGGGCCTGCTCCACCTCGACGTGATCCGCGAGCGCCTGGAGCGCGAGTTCGGCCTCGACCTGATCGCCACCGCGCCCAACGTGGTCTACCGCGTGCTCATGGAGGACGGCAGCGAGCACACGGTCACCAACCCGAGCGAGTTCCCCGAGGGCAAGATCAACGACGTGTACGAGCCCGTCGTACGCGCCACGATCCTCGCGCCCACCGAGTTCATCGGGTCGATCATGGAGCTGTGCCAGACCCGGCGCGGCACCCTGCTCGGCATGGACTACCTCTCGGAGGACCGTGTCGAGATCCGCTACACGCTTCCGCTCGCGGAGATCGTCTTCGACTTCTTCGACCAGCTGAAGTCGAAGACGCGCGGCTACGCGTCGCTGGACTACGAGCCCACCGGCGAGCAGACCTCCAGCCTGGTCAAGGTCGACATCCTGCTGCACGGCGACAAGGTCGACGCCTTCTCCGCGATCACGCACAAGGACGCGGCCTACGCCTACGGTGTGCGGCTCGTCGCCAAGCTGCGCGAGCTCATTCCGCGGCAGGCCTTCGAGGTGCCCATCCAGGCCGCCATCGGCTCCCGGGTGATCGCCCGCGAGACCATCCGCGCCATCCGCAAGGATGTGCTCGCCAAGTGCTACGGCGGTGACATCTCCCGTAAGCGCAAGCTGCTCGAGAAGCAGAAGGAGGGCAAGAAGCGAATGAAGATGGTGGGTTCCGTGGAGGTTCCGCAGGAGGCGTTCATCGCGGTGCTCTCCAGCGATGACAGCGCGGGGTCGGGCAAGGCCAAGAAGTAACCAGAGGTAACGACCGGTCGCGTCGTCAAACCGGACACAACAGGGGCTCGTCGTACGAAAATGCGGCGGGCCCCTACGCGTGCGTAACGTCGCTCTCTGTACGAAGTGACAGGCCGCCGCCTCTTACGAACCGGCCGGTCGGGCTCTACTCTGATCTCTGCTCCATAGTTACTCGCGAGTTAAACAACCGCCGCGAGTGAAACCAGCCGCACTGAGCCAGCCGCACTGCCGCGGGCCCCGGAGGATGTCGTGAGCGACACACAGACACTGATCGAGAACCGTCCGCCGAGCGTGGCGACTCTCTTCCTGGAACGCGTTGCCGCCACACCGGACGCCGAGGCATACCGCTACCCGGTGGCACCGGTCTCCGGTGACGGCCCCGACGAGTGGAAGTCGCTGAGCTGGGCGCAGGCCGCCGAGCGGGTCTACGCGATCGCGGCCGGCCTGATCGAGCTGGGCGTGCTGCCCGAGCAGCGCGTCGCGCTCGCCTCCTCGACCCGGGTCGAGTGGCTCCTCGCCGACCTCGGCATCATGTGCGCCGGCGCGGCCACGACCACCATCTACCCGCAGACCAACTCCGACGAGTCGGCGTTCATCCTCGCCGACTCCGAGAGCCGGGTGCTGATCGCGGAGGACGCGGCCCAGGCCGCCAAGGCGGTCGACAAGCGCGGCGAGCTGCCCGCCCTCACGCACGTCGTGGTGATCGACCCGGCCGGTGTCGAGACGAGCGACTGGGTGCTGACCCTCTCCGAGCTCGAGGCCCGTGGCGCCGCCCGGCTGGAGAAGGACCCCGACCTGATCAGGGAGCGGGTCGGCGCGATCGGCAGGGACCAGCTCGCCACCCTCATCTACACCTCCGGCACGACCGGCCGCCCCAAGGGCGTGCGCCTGCCGCACGACAACTGGTCGTACATGGCGAAGGCGATCGCCGCGACCGGGCTGGTCGGTGCGGAGGACGTGCAGTACCTGTGGCTGCCGCTCGCGCACGTCTTCGGCAAGGTGCTCACCTCCGGCCAGATCGAGGTCGGCCACGTCACCGCCGTCGACGGCCGCGTGGACAAGATCATCGAGAATCTGCCGATCGTGCAGCCGACGTACATGGCGGCCGTCCCGCGCATCTTCGAGAAGGTCTACAACGGGGTCGCGGCCAAGGCGAAGGCCGGCGGCGGCGCCAAGTACAAGATCTTCCAGTGGGCCGCGGAGGTCGCCCGCGAGTACGCCAAGGCCTCCCAGGACAACTTCCGGCGCACCGGCACGGCGTCCGTCCCGTTCGGGCTCGCCGCCAAGCACAAGGTGGCCGACGCCCTCGTCTTCGCCAAGATCCGCGAGGCGTTCGGCGGGAACCTGCGCGCCTGCGTCTCCGGCTCGGCCGCGCTCGCCCCGGAGATCGGCTACTTCTTCGCCGGCGCCGGCATCCACATCCTGGAGGGCTACGGCCTCACGGAGTCCTCGGCCGCCTCCTTCGTGAACCCCGGCGAGGCGTACCGCACCGGCACGGTCGGCAAGCCGCTGCCCGGCACCGAGGTGCGCATCGCGGACGACGGCGAGATCCTGCTGCGCGGCCCCGGCATCATGGAGGGCTACCACGGGCTGCCCGAGAAGACCGCCGAGGTGCTGGAGTCGGACGGCTGGTTCCACACCGGCGACATCGGCGAGCTGTCCCCGGACGGCTACCTGCGCATCACCGACCGCAAGAAGGACCTCATCAAGACGTCCGGCGGAAAGTACATCGCGCCGGCCGAGGTCGAGGGCCAGTTCAAGGCCGTGTGCCCGTACGTGTCCAACATCCTGGTGCACGGCGCCGACCGGAACTTCTGCACGGCGCTGATCGCGCTGGACGAGCCGTCGCTTCTCGAGTGGGCCAAGGACAACGGGCTGGAGGGCAGGTCCTACGCCGAGATCGTCGCCGCGCCCGCCACGGTCGCGCTCATCGAGGGCTATGTGAAGGAGCTCAACGAGGGGCTCCAGCGCTGGCAGACCATCAAGAAGTTCCGGCTGCTGCCGCGGGACCTCGATGTGGAGCACGGTGAGATCACGCCGAGCCTGAAGCTGAAGCGGCCGGTCGTGGAGCGGGAGTACAAGCACCTGATCGACGAGATGTACGCCGGTACGCGGGAGGCGTAGCCGAGGAGCAGGGGTCAGCCCGGGCGTCCCCTGTTCACCAGCTGACGGATCTCCCGGATCCGGGCACGCACCGTGTCTTGGTCCGGGGGATCCTCGCCGTCCAGGTCCGCCTCCAGTTCCGCCAGTCTGGCCCCCACCCCCCCGTGGTCCGCCCTGGTGTCCGCCTGCTCCTGCGCGAGCAGACGCCCCAGCTGGAGGTTCTTGCGGTGGAGGTCGAGGAAGACGGTGACCTTCGCCCTGAGCACCCACGGGTCGAAGGGCTTGGTCAGATAGTCCGCGGCTCCCGTGGCGTAGCCGCGGAAGGCGTAGCCCGAGTCGTCGTCCGCGCCGGTCAGGAAGATGATCGGGACGTCCTTGGTCTGGTCGAGCCGCTTGATGTTCGCGGCCGTCTCGAATCCGTCCATGCCGGGCATGCGCACGTCGAGCAGGACGAGGGCGAAGTGCTGCCGCAGCAGCGCCTTCATCGCCTCTTCGCCCGAACGCGCGCGTACCAGCGGCTCGTTGAGGGACCCCAGGACGGCCTCCAGTGCGATCAGGTTGTCCTCCATGTCGTCCACGAGGAGGATGCTGGCGCGCTCGTCGGTCGTTGCCTCAGCGCTCATGGTGACTGTGCCTCATGATTCGGTCGTCGGCGGAACCGCGGCTTCCCCTATCGCGCCGGGTTCTGTTGCAACGGTCGCGATGGTGTCGTCCACGCCTTCTGGATCCAGCAGTGCGCACACGACCGTCAGCAGGAGATCGACGTCCACCGGCTTCGGTACGTAGTCGTTCGCGCCCCGTGCGATGGACTTCTCCCGGTCCCCGGGCATCGCCTTCGCGGTGAGGGCGACGATCGGCAGGCCGGTCCAGCGGGGGGTGCGGCGGATGGCGGCGATGGTCTCGTAGCCGTCCATCTCCGGCATCATGATGTCCATCAGGACGAGTTCGACATCCGGATTGCGTTCCAGGGTCTCGATGCCCTCGCGGCCGTTCTCCGCGTACAGGACGGGCATGCCGACCCGGCCGAGGACATGGGTGAGGGCGAAGACGTTGCGGATGTCGTCGTCGACGATCAACACCCTTCGTCCGGGCAGCACTTGACCGGCCCGGCCGGTCTTCCACGCCTCGAGTTTGGTGGGCGTCGGCCAGGAGTCGTCCGCGTCGTGCGAAGCGGTGAACGGCTCGGTCGACAGCTGCTGGGGCACCGGCAGCGAGCGCTCCTCGGCGACCGGACCGGTCGCCGCGTGGCCAGGGCTGACGACGGGCACGTACAGCGTGAACGTGGACCCCTTGCCCGGCTCGCTCTCGGCGACGATACGTCCGCCGAGCAGTCCCGCGATCTCCCGGCTGATGGACAGGCCGAGGCCGGTGCCGCCGTACTTGCGGTTGGTGGTGCCGTCGGCCTGCTGGAACGCCTCGAAGATCACCGGCAGCTTCTCGGCCGCGATGCCGATGCCCGTGTCGGAGACCGAGAAGGCGATCACGTCGTCCCCGTCGTGGACGCTGAGGTGCTCGACGTTCTTGATCCGGCTCACCCGCAGCTCGACGCGACCCGTCGCGGTGAACTTGATCGCGTTGGACAGCAGGTTGCGCAGGATCTGCTGGAGCCGCTGCTCGTCCGAGTACATCTCGCGCGGCACGTTCTCGCCGACCGTCACCTCGAAGGCGAGCCCCCGGTCGACGGTGAGCGGGCGGAAGGTGGCGTGGACGTAGTCGAGCAGTTTGATCAGCGGCAGCTTCTTCGGGCGTACGTCCATCCGGCCGGCCTCGATCTTCGACAGGTCCAGGATGTCGTTGATCAGCTGGAGCAGGTCCGAGCCCGAGCGGTGGATGGTGGTCGCGAACTGCACCTCCTGGTCGGTGAGATGGCCGTCCGGGTTGTCGGACAGCAGCCGGGCCAGGATGAGCAGCGAGTTGAGCGGGGTGCGCAGCTCGTGCGACATGTTCGCCAGGAACTCCGACTTGTACTGGGAGGACGTCGCCAGCAGGGCTGCCTTCTCCTCCAGTTCGGCGTTCGAGCGCTGCAACTCGGCCTGCTGCATCTGGAGTTCGTCGGAGCGTTCCTGGAGCTGCATGGCCAGCCGCTGGGACTCGCCGAGCAGGGACTCCGTACGGGAGTTGGCGATGATCGTGTTGATGGCGACGGCGATGGTGTTCACGAACTGGTCGAAGAACGCCAGGTGTACGTCGGAGAAGCGGGAGAAGGACGCCAGCTCGATCACACCGAGGAGCTTGTCCTCGAAGAGGATCGGGATGATGACGACACTCGCCGGCGCCGCCTCGCCGAGCCCGCTGTTGATCTTGATGTAGTCCGGCGGGGCCTCCTCCACGAGGATCCGCTTCTTCTCCCGGGCCGCCTGCTGCACCAGGCCGTGCACCGGGAGGCCGCCGGTCTCGACGGTCGCGCCCTGTGCCGAGCCGTACCCGGCGATGAACGCGAGCCCCTTCGCGGGCACCGAGGTGCGCAGCGAGGTGCTGTCCTCGCCCGGGTCGGCCAGGAAGAACGCGCCGTACTGGGCGTTCACCAGCGGGGTCAGCTCGCGCAGCAGCAGGTCGGCGACCTCCATCAGGTCGCGGTGACCCTGCATCAGGGCGGCGAGACGGGCCAGGTTGGATTCCAGCCAGTCCTTCGCGCGGGTCGTCTCACGGAGGTTGGACACCATCAGGTTGATGTTGTCCTTCAGCTCGGCGACCTCGCCGCGCGTCTCGACCGTGATCGAGCGGGACATGTCGCCCTGGGCCACGGCGGAGGCGACCTCGGCGATCGCGCGGACCTGGGTGGTCAGGTTCGACGCCAGCTCGTTCACGTTCGTCGTCAGGCGCTTCCAGGTGCCGTAGACACCCTCCACCCGTGCCTGGCCGCCGAGTTGGCCCTCGGAGCCGACCTCGCGGGCGACGCGGGTGACCTCGGAGGAGAAGGAGGAGAGCGTGTCGACCATGGTGTTGATGGCGGTCTTCAGCTCCAGGATCTCGCCGCGGGCGTCCACGTCGATCTTCTTGGAGAGGTCGCCGTTGGCGACGGCGGTGGTCACCTGGGCGATGTTGCGGACCTGCGACGTCAGGTTGTCCGCCATGTAGTTGACGTTGTCGGTCAGGTCGCTCCACACGCCGGAGACCCCGAGCACCTGGGCGCGACCACCCAGTCGTCCGTCGGTGCCGACCTCGCGGGCCACGCGGGTCACCTCGTCCGCGAACGCGCGCAGCTGCTCCACCATCGTGTTGACGGTGTCCTTGAGCTCCAGGATCTCGCCGCGCGCGTCGACGGTGATCTTCTTCGAGAGGTTGCCGTTGGCGACGGCCGTCGTCACCTGGGCGATATTGCGGACCTGCGACGTCAGGTTCAGCGCCATGAAGTTGACGTTGTCGGTGAGGTCCTTCCAGACGCCGGAGACGCCTCGCACCTGGGCCTGGCCGCCGAGGTTTCCCTCGGTGCCGACCTCGCGGGCGACGCGGGTGACCTCGTCGGCGAAGGCGGAGAGCTGGTCGACCATCGTGTTGATCGTCGACTTCAGCTCCAGGATCTCGCCCTTGGCCTCGACGGTGATCTTCTTGCCGAGGTCGCCCTGGGCGACCGCGGTGGAGACGAGCGCGATGTTGCGGACCTGCGAAGTGAGGTTGTCCGCCATGAAGTTGACGTTGTCGGTGAGGTCCTTCCAGACGCCGGAGACGCCCCGCACCTGGGCCCGGCCGCCGAGGTTTCCCTCGGTGCCGACCTCGCGGGCGACGCGGGTGACCTCGTCGGCGAAGGCGGAGAGCTGGTCGACCATCGTGTTGATCGTCGACTTCAGCTCCAGGATCTCGCCCTGGGCGTCGACGGTGATCTTCTGGCTCAGGTCGCCGTTGGCGACGGCGGTGGTCACCTGGGCGATGTTGCGGACCTGCGAAGTGAGGTTCGAGGCCATGAAGTTGACGTTGTCGGTGAGGTCCTTCCAGACGCCCGACACACCCCGCACCTGGGCCCGGCCGCCGAGCTGACCCTCGGTGCCCACCTCGCGCGCGACCCGGGTCACCTCGTCGGCGAAGGCGGAGAGCTGGTCGACCATCGTGTTCACGGTCAGCTTCAGTTCGAGCAGTTCACCGGTCGCCTCGACCGTGACCGTACGGGTCAGGTCGCCGCGGGCCACGGCCGTCGTCACCAGCGCGATGTCACGCACCTGGGCGGTCAGCCGGGACGCCATCGTGTTGACGGCCTCGGTCACGGCCCGCCAACTGCCGGAAAGTCCGGTCACCTTGGCCCGCCCGCCGAGCCGCCCCTCCGTGCCCACCTCCCGCGCGACCCGGGTCACCTCGCCCGTGAACAGCGACAGCTGGTCGACCATCTTGTTCACCGCACGGCCCAGCCGCCGCAGGTCACCGCGTAACTGCCGGCTGCCGTCGTGCAGGTCGACCCGCTGGGTGAGGTCGCCGCCGGCCACCGCGTCCAGCACCCGCGTGGCGTTGGCCGCCGGGGCCACCAGGGCATCGAGGATCTGGTTGACGTCGTCGACCCGGGACGTCCACGCGCCCAGGCCCGGACTGGCCGAGACCCGCTCGTCGAGCCGCCCGTAGCGCACCAACTCGCGCTTCACGCGCTGCACTTCCCCGTTGAAATGCGTGCTCCGGTCCGAGATCTGGTTGTAGACCGCCGTCAGTTCGGCCACGATGCCGTGGCCCGTCTCGGGAACCTTCGTGAAGTCACCGTCCCGGGCCGCGATCATCGCGGCGAGCAGCGGGCGCAGCTCCGAAGCTCGGACTTGTTCCGCTTTTTGTCCGTCTTCGAGCGCACGTGTAGCACTGTTCTCACTCATGGCGGCCCACTTCGGTAACTCGGCGCTTATGGGCGTGGCCAGTCTGTCACTCTGTCGGCATCGACTGAGGCGTATTCGTCCGAACCGCTCGGGGAGCAATCCATGGGGGCCATTCCGACGCAACGGGAGACCGCTCCCTGTGCCTGCGGGGCGCCGGCGCATGGGCGTTCGACCGTACCCGGGGGCGCGGAACCCAGCGCGCGGACGGGCACGACGCTCCCCGGAAGCCCCCTCGCGCCCGGGTCCGCCCGCGCGCTCGTCCGGGCCGCGGCCGCCGAATGGACCGAGGCCCGTCTGCCCGGCACCGACCACCTCACCGACCGTCTCGTCGACGACGCCGTGCTCGTCGTCAGCGAACTCGTCACCAACGCCGTCGTGCACGCGGGCACCGAGGTCGTGCTGGAGTGCCGGCTGGAACAGGACGGGCGGGCCCTGGTCGTGGAGGTCGCCGACCACCACCCCTCCCGCGCGCCCCGGGACTCCGAGGCCGAAGGGCCGTACGAGACACCGGAGTACGGCCGCGGACTGCGCCTCGTCGCCACGCTCGCGGAATCCTGGGGCGTCACCTTCCGCAAGGGCACCAAGACGGTGTGGGCACGGCTGACCGCCGAGGCGTGCACGGCCGCCGGTCCGGAGGCGTACGGCGGCCGGCTCGCCCTGGAGCGCGGACTGCGCGCCGCGGAGATCCTCGCGCCCGACCCGCAGCGCGCCGAGCGCGACCGGGACTGGCTGCACCGGGGCGCCCTGTCCTTCCTCGCCGAGGCCTCCGACCTGCTCGCCGGGCAGCTCGACGAGAACCTGGTCGCCGCGCTCACGGGGCAGCTCATCGTGCCGCGGCTCGCGGACTGGTGCGCGGTGTGGCTGGAGGACGAGGCCATGGGCCGCGGCTGGGCCGACGGCACGATCGGGGCCGGCCCCCGGCTCGCGCGGGTCTGGCACGGCAGCGAGAACCGTATGGAGGAGCTGCGCCGGGCGCTGGAGAAGGACCCGCCGCACCCGGCCGACACGTTACGGTCCGGGCCCGTGCCGCACCCCTGGCCCGGCGAGGCGCTCGGGGTGCGCGACGAGCACGGCACGGCGCTCGCCTACCGCCTGATCGCGGGCGGCCGACCGCTCGGCACGCTCGTCATCGGACGGGCCGGGCTGCTGCGCTTCCCCGACGAGGTCACCGGGCTGATCGAGGACCTCAGCCGCCGGGTGGCGCTCGCCATCGGCGCGGCACGGCAGTACGCCCGCCAGGCCACCATCAGCCAGGTGCTCCAGCGCGGGCTGCTGCCCGCCGCCGTCGCGGAGATCCCCGGCGTGCGCAGCGCCCTCGTCTACGAGCCGTGCGACAAAGGCGGCCCCAGCGGCGACTTCTACGACCTCTTCCCGGCCGGCGACGGCCGCTGGTGCTTCGCCGTCGGCGACGTCCAGGGCAAGGGCCCGGAGGCCGCCGTGGTCATCGGCCTGGCCCGCCCCTGGCTGCGCCTGCTCGCGCGCGAGGGCTACCGCGTCGCCGACGTCCTCGACCGCCTCAACCGGCTGCTCCTCGACGACGCCACGGAGGCCGCGGACGCCGCCGCCCGCGCCCTGGTCAGGCCGCCCGCCCCCGGCGACGGCCCGCAGACCCGTTTTCTGTCCCTCCTCTACGGCGAGCTGACGCCCTTCGACGGGGGCATCCGCTGCGACCTCGCCTCCGCAGGACATCCGCTCCCGCTGCTGCTCGGTGCGCAGGGGGACGTCCGTGCGGCCGCGCGCCCGCAGACCCTCCTCGGGGTCGTCGAGGACGAGACGTACACCAGCGAGACCTTCGAGCTGCGGCAGGGCGACAGCCTGCTGTGCGTCACGGACGGGGTGACCGAGCGCCGCGACGGCTCCCGCATGTTCGACGACGCCGACGGGCTCGCGGACGTCCTCGCCGGGTGCGCGGGCCTGAGCGCGCAGCTGATCGCGGAGCGCATCCGGCGGCTTGTGCACGAGTTCGGAGGGAAGCCGCCGGAGGACGACCTGGCGCTGCTGGTGCTGCAGGCGGTGTGAGCGGGCGCGGGGACCGGTCCCGCCGGGGTGCTGGACAATGGAGGGCATGCCTTCCGCACTTCCCGACGGCGAGCCGGTCCCCGCCGACGGCGCCCTCCCCGTGTCCGCGCTCGCCGGGGCCGCCGACCGCCCCCTCGGGTTCTATCTGCACGTCCCGTACTGCGCGACCCGCTGCGGCTACTGCGACTTCAACACCTACACCGCCACCGAGCTGCGCGGCACGGGCGGCGTCCTCGCCTCCCGCGAGAACTACGCGGACACCCTGGTCGACGAGGTCCGCCTGGCCCGCAAGGTCCTGGGCGACGACCCGCGCGCGGTCCGCACGGTCTTCGTGGGCGGCGGCACGCCCACGCTGCTGGCCGCGGGCGATCTCGTACGGATGCTGGGCGCGATCCGCGACGAGTTCGGCCTCGCGCCGGACGCGGAGGTCACGACGGAGGCGAACCCGGAGTCGGTCGACCCGGCCTATCTGGCGGCCCTGCGCGAGGGCGGCTTCAACCGGATCTCCTTCGGCATGCAGAGCGCCAAGCAGCACGTACTGAAGATCCTGGACCGCACCCACACCCCGGGCCGACCGGAGGCGTGCGTGTCGGAGGCCCGCGCGGCCGGCTTCGAGCACGTCAACCTGGACCTGATCTACGGCACCCCGGGGGAGTCCGACGACGACTGGCGGGCGTCGCTGGAGGCGGCGATCGGCGCGGGCCCGGACCATGTGTCGGCGTACGCCCTGATCGTCGAGGAGGGCACCCAGCTGGCCCGGCGCATCCGCCGCGGCGAGATCCCGATGACGGACGACGACGCCCACGCGGACCGGTACCTGATCGCGGAGGACGTCCTGTCCGCGGCCGGCTTCGACTGGTACGAGGTCTCCAACTGGGCCACCGCTCCCGAGGCCCGCTGCCTGCACAACGAGCTGTACTGGCGCGGCGCCGACTGGTGGGGCGCGGGCCCCGGCGCGCACTCGCACGTCGGCGGGGTGCGCTGGTGGAACGTGAAGCACCCCGGCGCGTACGCGGCGGCACTCGCGCAGGGCCGATCCCCGGGTGCCGGCCGCGAGCTCCTGACGGACGAGGACCGCCGGGTGGAACGCATCCTGCTGGAGCTGCGGCTGCGGGAGGGCGTGCCGCTGGACCTGCTCCGGCCTGACGGCCTCGAGGCAGCCCGCCGCGCCCTGTCCGACGAGCTGCTGCAGAAGGCGCCGTACGAAGAGGGCCGGGCCGTGCTGACACTGCGCGGGCGGCTGCTGGCGGACGCCGTGGTCAGGGATCTGGTGGACTGAGCCGTGCTCGGCTGGATTGCGCGGCCGTGATCCTCGACGACGGGCCGAGCGGGAACGCGAGCGTGGTGCGGCCGGGGCGGCGGCAACTGCTGCCGGCGGTGCCGGTCTTCGTGATGTTCGGTGTCCTGTGCTGGTTCGGGCTGCGCTCCGTGATCGAGGGCGGCGACCCGGCCGACAGGGTTTTCCTGGCGGCCGGTCCGATCGGCGTGTGGGTGTTCCGGCGGGCCTGGCGGGAGCGTGGCGACGGCGTCGCCTTCGATGCCACCGGATTGCGGTGGCATCGGCGGGGTGAGGTGGTGCCGGTCCCCTGGGACTCCCTGGCCGGGATCGGTATCCGACGCGTGGGTTCGGGCAGAGGTGCACGGCATGTGCTGCGGCTGCATGTCCGCGACGGGAGCCCCGCGCAGAGCATCGACATCACCTTCTGCCACCTGGAGCGCGGGAGCGCCCTGCGGCGCTGGGCCCCGCGGAAGCTGCTGTCCGGGCAGGAGCCCCGGCCGTAGGAGCCGCGGGACCCCGTACCGTCAGGCCGGGGCCGTGACGAAGTCGATCAGTTCCTCGACCCGGCCGAGCAGCTCCGGCTCCAGGTCCTTGTAGGAGCCCACCCGCTTCAGGATCGCCTGCCACACCGCGCCGGTGTTCTCCGAGGGCCAGCCCAGCGCGCGGCACACACCCGTCTTCCAGTCCTGTCCGTGCGGGACGCGCGGCCAGGACCCGATGCCGAGGGCGGCCGGCTTCACCGCCTCCCAGATGTCGATGTACGGGTGTCCGACGATCAGGGCGTGCTCGCTGCTCACCGACTCGGCGATGCGCCACTCCTTCGTCCCCGGCACCAGGTGGTCGACCAGGACGCCGAGCCGGGCGTCCGCGCCGGGGTCGAACTCGGCCACGATCGACGGCAGGTCGTCGACGCCGCCCAGGTACTCCACGACCACGCCCTCGACGCGCAGGTCGTCGCCCCACACCTTCTCGACCAGTTCCGCGTCGTGCCGGCCCTCGACGTAGATGCGTCCGGCGCGCGCCATACGCGCGCGTGCGCCCGGGACGGCGACCGAACCGGATGCCGTACGGGTGGGGCGGACCGGGCCCGAGGACGGGCGTACCAGCGTCACCACCCGGCCCTCCAGCAGAAACCCGCGCGGCTCCAGCGGGAACACCCGGTGCTTGCCGAAGCGGTCCTCCAGCGTCACCGTGCCCGCCTCGCAGCGGATCACCGCGCCGCAGAAACCGGTGCCGGGCTCCTCGACCACCAGACCCGGCTCGGCCGCGACCTCCGGCACCGGCTTGGGCTTCTTCCACGGCGGGGTGAGGTCGGCGGAGTACTGGCGCATTCGGATGACGATAGGAGAACCGGCCGGGCGGCGGTCACGACACGCCGAAACGCGCCGCCAGCTCGTCCCGCTGAGCCCGCACGAACCGCGCGTCCACCACCGCTCCGTGACCGGGCACGTACAGCGCGTCCTCGCCGCCCAGCGCGAGCAGCCGGTCGAGCGCGGCCGGCCAGTGCGACGGCACGGCGTCGGAACCGGCCTGCGGCTCGCCGGACTCCTCGACCAGGTCGCCGCAGAAGACCACCTCGGGCGAGCCCGGCACCAGCACCACCAGGTCGTGGGCCGTGTGGCCCGGGCCCACGTTCGCCAGCAGGACCTGCCGGCCGCCGCCCAGGTCGAGGGTCCACTCGCCGGAGACGTGGTGCCGGGGAGCGGGCAGCGCGTCCACCGCCTCCTCGGCGGCGTGCGCGTCCAGGCCGTTGCCCACCGCGTCGGACCGCAGCTCCTCGCGCGCGTGCCGTGCCTCGAAGAGCGCGTCCATGCCCACCGCGCCGTACACCTCGGTGCCCGCGAACGCCGCCGCCCCGAAGACGTGGTCGAAGTGCGGATGCGTGAGGGCGAGATGGGTCACACGGTGGCCGGCGAGCTCCTGCGCCTCGGTGCGCAGCCGCGTGCCCTCCGCGAGGCTGGAGCCCGCGTCGACCAAGAGCGCCATGCCCTCGCCGACGACCAGCCCGGCCGTGCAGTCCCAGCGCGGAAGCCGGCAGCGCCCGACCCCGGCCGCCACCCGCTCCCACCCGAGCTCTTCCCAAGTCACCGTCATACGGCGACGCTAGCGGTACAAGCCGGTCCGGCCGGGACTGCCTTGCCCGGGGCGTACCCCACCGCCGTACACTGGGCCGGGGAACTCTGGCACTCGGACGGACAGAGTGCCAGGCGAAGCGCCCGGGGACGACTTTCTGGAGGTGTGCGCGATGCTGAGTGAACGACGGCTCCAGGTCCTGCGCGCCATCGTCCAGGACTACGTCGGCACCGAGGAGCCGGTGGGCTCCAAGGCCCTGACCGAGCGGCACGGCCTCGGAGTCTCCCCGGCCACCGTGCGCAACGACATGGCGGCCCTGGAGGACGAGGGGTACATCGCCCAGCCGCACACCAGCGCCGGGCGCATCCCGACCGACAAGGGCTACCGGCTGTTCGTCGACAAGCTCGCCGGAGTCAAGCCGATGACCGGGCCCGAGCGGCGGGCCATCCAGAACTTCCTCGACGGCGCCGTCGACCTGGACGACGTCGTGGCGCGGACCGTGCGGCTGCTCGCGCAGCTGACCCGGCAGGTCGCCGTCGTGCAGTACCCCTCGCTGACCCGCTCGACGGTGCGGCACGTGGAGCTGCTCTCGCTCGCTCCCGCGCGCGTGATGCTCGTGCTGATCACCGACACCGGCCGGGTGGAGCAGCGCATGGTCGACTGCCCGGCGCCGTTCGGGGAGGCCTCGCTGGCGGATCTGCGGGCGCGGCTGAACAGCAAGGTCGCGGGCCGCCGCTTCGCGGACGTCCCGCGACTGGTCGAGGACCTCCCCGAGGGCTTCGACGTCGAGGACCGGGGTACGGTCTCGACGGTGCTCTCCACCCTCCTGGAGACACTCGTCGAGGAGAACGAGGAGCGGCTGATGATCGGCGGCACCGCCAATCTGACCCGCTTCGGGCATGACTTCCCCCTCACCATCCGCCCCGTCCTGGAGGCGCTGGAGGAGCAGGTCGTGCTCCTCAAGTTGCTTGGAGAGGCGGGGGATTCGGGCATGACGGTGCGCATCGGGCACGAGAACGCCTATGAGGGACTCAACTCCACTTCTGTGGTGTCGGTGGGCTACGGTTCGGGCGGCGAGGCAGTCGCCAAGCTCGGCGTGGTCGGACCGACCCGCATGGACTACCCGGGAACGATGGGAGCGGTACGCGCAGTGGCACGGTACGTCGGACAGATCCTGGCGGAGTCGTAAGTGGCCACGGACTACTACGCCGTTCTAGGCGTGCGCCGCGACGCGTCGCAGGAAGAGATCAAGAAGGCCTTCCGGCGGCTCGCGCGCGAGCTGCACCCGGACGTCAATCCGGACCCGAAGACCCAGGAGCGGTTCAAGGAGATCAACGCCGCCTACGAGGTGCTGTCGGACCCGCAGAAGAAGCAGGTCTACGACCTCGGCGGCGACCCGCTCTCGCAGGCGGGCGGCGCGGGCGCGGGCGGTTTCGGCGCCGGTGGCTTCGGCAACTTCTCCGACATCATGGACGCCTTCTTCGGCACGGCGTCGCAGCGCGGTCCGCGCTCGCGCACCCGCCGCGGCCAGGACGCCATGATCCGGCTGGAGATCGAGCTCGACGAGGCGGCCTTCGGCACGACCAAGGACATCCAGGTCGACACGGCGATCGTCTGCTCCACCTGCAGCGGTGAGGGCGCGGCGCCGGGCACCACCGCCCAGACCTGCGACATGTGCCGCGGCCGCGGTGAGGTCTCGCAGGTCACCCGGTCCTTCCTGGGCCAGGTCATGACCTCGCGGCCGTGCCCGCAGTGCCAGGGCTTCGGCACCGTGGTGCCCAGCCCCTGCCCGGAGTGCGCGGGCGACGGCCGGGTCCGCTCCCGCCGTACGCTCACGGTCAAGATCCCCGCCGGTGTGGACAACGGCACCCGCATCCAGCTCGCGGGCGAGGGCGAGGTCGGCCCCGGCGGCGGCCCCGCAGGCGATCTCTACGTCGAGATCCACGAGCTGCCGCACTCGACGTTCCAGCGGCGCGGCGACGACCTGCACTGCACGGTCACGATCCCGATGACGGCGGCGTCCCTCGGCACCAAGGTCCCGCTGGAGACGCTGGACGGCATGGAGGAGGTCGACATCCGGCCCGGTACCCAGTCCGGCCAGTCGATCCCGCTGCACAGCCGGGGCGTGACGCATCTGCGGGGCGGCGGCCGCGGCGACCTCATCGTGCACGTCGAGGTCCAGACCCCCAACAAGCTCGACCCCGACCAGGAGCGCCTCCTGCGCGAACTGGCCAAGCTCCGCGGCGAGGAGCGCCCGACAGGGCAGTTCCAGCCGGGTCAGCAGGGACTGTTCTCGCGGCTGAAGGACGCCTTCAACGGACGCTGAGTCACACGCGTCACGGCCGCCCGTACGAAGGGCGCGGGCGGCCCATGTGAAGGGGACGGGTGGATTCGGACTTGTTCGGAGGACGTGACAACATGCCGTCATGTCCTCCGCGCTGACCGATCTCTTCCGTCATCCGATCGTGCAGGCCCCCATGGCGGGCGGCGTCTCCGTACCCCATCTCGCGCAGGCCGTGTCCGAGGCGGGCGGGCTGGGGTTCCTGGCCGCCGGGTACAAGACGGCCGACGGCATGTACCAGGAGATCAAGCAGCTCCGCGGGCTGACCACCCGCCCCTTCGGCGTGAACCTGTTCCTGCCGCAGCCCGACCACGCCGACCCCGGCGCGGTCGAGATCTACGCCCACCAGCTGGCCGGCGAGGCCGCCTGGTACGAGACCGAGCTCGGCGACCCGGACACCGGCCGCGACGACGGCTTCGACGCCAAGCTCGCCGTGCTGCTCGACAACCCCGTGCCGGTGGTCTCCTTCCACTTCGGTGTGCCGAGCCGCGAGGTGATCGACTCCCTGCACCGCGCCGGAACCTTCACCCTGGTCGCCGCGACGACCGCGGAGGAGGCCCTCGCGGTGGAGCGCGCCGGCGCCGACGCGGTCGTGGCGCAGGGCGTGGAGGCCGGCGGCCACCAGGGCACGCACCGGGACGGCCCGGAGAACAACGGCGCCGGTATCGGCCTGCTGTCCCTCGTCGCCCAGGTGCGCGAGACGGTGAGCATCCCTATCGTCGCCGCCGGCGGCATCATGCGCGGCGGGCAGATCGCCGGGGTGCTGGCGGCGGGCGCGAGCGCGGCCCAACTCGGCACGGCGTTCCTCGCCACCCCGGAGTCCGGCGCGAACGCCGTCCACAAGCAGGCGCTGACCAACCCCCTGTTCGTACGTACGGAGTTGACCCGTGCGTTCAGCGGCCGCCCGGCCCGCGGCCTGGTCAACCGCTTCATGCGCGAGCACGGCCCGTACGCCCCCGCCGCCTACCCGGAGGTCCACCACCTCACCGCGCCGCTGCGCAAGAAGGCCGCCGCGTCCGGCGACGCGCAGGGCATGGCGCTGTGGGCGGGCCAGGGCCACCGCATGGCGCGCGAACTTCCGGCCGGTCAGCTGGTGGAGGTCCTCGCCGCCGAGCTCGACGCGGCCGCGACAGCGTTGTCGGCCAAGGGGGACATGCGATGACCGCGCCCGTGTTCGTGATCGGTTCGCTGGAGGGCGTGACGGCCGGGACGGTCGTAGAACTGGACGGCCCCGAGGGACGGCACGCGGTGTCCGTACGGCGGCTCGAGCCCGGCGAGGGCGTGGTGCTGACGGACGGCCGGGGCCGGGGCGCGGCCGGCGCGGTGGTCCGGGCGGAGGGCAAGGACCGGCTGTTCGTCGAGCTCTCCGAGCTGCCGTTCGAGCCCGAGCCGGCGCCCCGTGTCACCGTCGTCCAGGCCCTGCCCAAGGGCGACCGCGGTGAACTGGCCGTCGAGACGATGACCGAGACCGGCGTCGACGCGATCGTCCCCTGGTCGGCCTCCCGCTGCATCACCCAGTGGAAGGGCGAGCGGGGCCTGAAGGCACTCTCGAAGTGGCGTGCCACGGCCCGCGAGGCGGGCAAGCAGTCCCGCCGACTGCGCTTCCCGGAGATCGCGGACGCGGCAACGACCAAGCAGGTTGCCGCACTTCTGGCCAAAGCCGACTTCGCCGCCGTACTGCACGAGGACCGCGCGTACACCAGCGAGCCCCTGGCGACCGCCGAACTGCCCGCCGAGGGCGAGATCGTGCTGGTCGTGGGCCCCGAAGGGGGTGTCTCCGAGCAGGAGTTGGCGCTCTTCGAGGAGGCGGGCGCGAAGGCGTACCGGCTCGGGCGTAGCGTGCTGCGTACATCGACCGCGGGTACCGCGGCGACCGCTCTACTCCTCGGCCGTACCGGCCGCTGGTCCTGAAAGCCCCAGGGGGAACATCGTGGAACTTGCCCAGGTCAGGCTTCTCGTCAGCGACTTCGCCGCCTGCTACCGCTTCTACTGCGAGGTCCTCGGCCTCAAGCCGCAGTCGGGCGCGACCGAGGGGCCGTACGAGAAGTTCAGCCCGGCCACCGGCTCGGCGGGGATCGCCCTGCAGGACCGGTCGATGATGGCCGAGGTCCTGAACGAGCTGGGCGACACGGCGACGGGCCACCGCTCCCTGCTGGTCCTGCGGGTCGACGACCTCGACACCTACTGCGAGCAGATCGCCACCCGCGGCGCGACCCTCCTGCACGGCCCGTCCCCCATGACGGAACGCATGCGGGTGGCCCACCTCAAGGACCCCGAGGGCAACTTGGTGGAGCTGCAGGAGTGGCTGCTGCTGCGCGGCTGAACCGGCGCGCACGGGCGCTTTCGTGACCGTATGCGCTCTACCGCCGGACGGCGGCTGGTGGCAGTCTGCCGTCCATGGGGGCGTTGAGGCAGATCTGGCGGCGGCCGCGGGGACGGCGGGTCGCGGCTGCGACGGCCTGTGTGGTGGCCGCCGTGGGCGGGGCCGTGGCGTGTGACCCCAATGGGCTGAACTCCGCGTCGGTGGCGTACACGACCGATCGGACCGCGACAGCGGCACTGAAGGCGCAGCACGTCGACGTGCAGTGGCTCAGCTGCACCGCCAACTACGGAAACAACAACCAGTCGTCGAGCCAGGCACCTTCGGCGAGCGCGACCACCATCGCCAACGTCGACTGCCAGGGGCAGACGAAGGACGGGCAGGACATCACCGTCACCGGCAAGGTCACGCGGACCGTCGACGGCGCCTGTGTGCGGGGTGATCTGACCGCCAAGGTCGGCAACAAGGTCTGGTTCCACGTGAGCGGGCTCGGCAACTGCAACTCGACGCCGTCGCCCGTCAACAACCCGTCCGACGGACAGCCGCCGGGCGCCACCGTCACCGTGACGGTCACCAAGACCATCTGGTGCAAGGGCGATCCGCAGTGCTGGCCCGTGGAGGGCAAGTGATCGAAAGGCCTGGTTGCGCGGGCGGCCCTTGCCTAAGGTGATCGGGTGACTCAGCCCGCCTCCCCGGCATCCGCAGCCTCCGCAGCCTCGTCGGCATATGTTCGATTCCCGCATGTGCACGGCGAGTTGGTGACCTTCGCCGCAGAGGACGACATCTGGCTCGCCCCTCTCGACGGCGGCCGGGCCTGGCGGGTCAGCACCGACGACGTGCCGGTCTCCGCGCCGCGCATCTCGTCCGACGGCACCACCGTCGCCTGGACCTCCGCCCGCGACGGCGCCCCCGAGGTGCACATCGCGCCGGTCGACGGCGGGCCGTCCAGGCGGCTGACGCACTGGGGGAGTTGGCGCACCCAGGTGCGCGGCTGGACCCCCGAGGGCCAGGTCCTGGCGATCACCACCCACGGCCAGGCCAGCCTGCGCCGCTCCTGGGCGCACACCGTCCCGCTCGACGGCGGACCGTCGACCCCGCTGCCGTACGGACCCGTCGGCGGTGTCGCCTACGGGCCGAGCACCGTGCTGCTGTCCGCGCCGATGGGGCGGGAGGCGGCCTGGTGGAAGCGCTACCGGGGCGGTACGGCCGGGAAGTTGTGGATCGATCGAGAGGGCCAGGGCGAGTTCGTACGGCTGCACGAGGACCTGGACGGGAACCTCGAGTTCCCGGTGTGGGCGGGCGAGCGCATCGCCTTCCTCTCCGACCACGAGGGTGCCGGTGCGCTTTACTCCTCCCTCGCCGACGGATCCGAGCTGCGACGGCACACCCCGGTCGACGGCTTCTACGCCCGGCACGCCGCCGGGGACGGCACCCGGGTCGTCTACGCGTCCGCCGGTGAGCTGTGGATCCTCGACGACCTGGACGGGGCCGAGCCGCGCCGGATCGACGTCCGGCTCGGCGGACAGCGCAACGACCGGCAGACCTTCCACCTGGAGGCCTCCCGCTGGTTCGGCTCCGCCGCGCCCGACCACACCGCGCGCGGCAGCGCGGTCGCCGTCCGTGGCGCCGTGCACTGGGTCACCCACCGCTCGGGCCCCGCCCGCGCGCTCGCCGCCGCACCCGGTGTACGGGCCCGGCTGCCGCGCACCTTCCGGGCGGAGGGCGAGGAGTGGGTGGTGTGGGTGACGGACGCGGAGGGCGACGACGCCCTGGAGTTCGCGCCCGCCACCGGCCTCGCGCCCGGCGCCACCCCGCGCCGGCTCGCCGCGGGACAGCTCGGCCGGGTCCTCGCTCTCGCCATGGCACCCGACGGCAGCAGGGCCGCGGTCGCCGCGCACGACGGCCGGGTGCTGCTCGTCGAGCGCGAGACCGGGGAGGTCCGCGAGGTCGACCGCAGCGACGACGGCGACGTCTCCGGGCTGGTCTTCTCACCCGACTCGGCCTGGCTCGCCTGGTCCCACCCCGGCCCGCGCCCGCTGCGCCAGCTCCGCCTCGCCAACACCACCGACCTGTCGGTCACGGAGGCGACCCCGCTCCGCTTCCAGGACTACGCACCCGCCTTCACCCTCGACGGCAAGCACCTCGCGTTCCTGTCCAACCGCTCCTTCGACCCGGTCTACGACGAGCACGTCTTCGACCTGGCCTTCGTGGTCGGCGACCGCCCGCACCTGATCACGCTGGCCGCCACGACCCCGTCGCCCTTCGGGCCGCAGCGGCACGGCCGTCCCTTCGAGGCGCCCGACAAGGACGAGACCCCCGACAGCGAGGGCGCCCCGGCCACCCGCATCGACCTGGAGGGTCTCGCCGACCGGATCGTGCCCTTCCCGGTCGAGGCCGCCCGCTACTCCAACCTGCGCGCGGCCAAGGACGGCGTGCTGTGGCTGCGCCACCCGGTGCAGGGCGTCCTCGGCTCCTCCCGGGCCACCCCGGACGACCCCGACCCGAGGACCGAGCTGGAGCGCTACGACCTCGCGCAGCACCGTCTGGAGCATCTGGCGGCCGACGCCGACCACTTCGCGGTGAGCGGCGACGGCAAGCGGGTGCTGCTGTGGACGGACGGCCGACTGAAGGTCGTGCCCAGCGACCGGCGGGCCTCGAACGACGACGACAGCGACACGAACGTCACCGTGGACCTCTCCAGGGTCCGGCAGAGCGTCGACCCGTCGGCCGAGTGGCGGCAGATGTACGAGGAGACCGGCCGCATCATGCGGGACCACTTCTGGCGGCCCGACATGAACGGCGTCGACTGGCCGGGCGTCCTCGACCGCTACCGGCCGGTGCTGGAGCGGGTCGCCACCCACGACGACCTCGTCGACCTGCTCTGGGAGGTGCAGGGCGAGCTCGGCACCTCCCACGCCTACGTCGTCCCGCGCGGCGGCCATGGCCACGGGCCCCGGCAGGGACTGCTCGGTGCGGACATCTCCCGCCACGAGGACGGCAGTTGGCGCATCGACCGCATCCTGCCCACCGAGACCTCCGACCCGGCGGCCCGCTCCCCGCTCGCCGCACCCGGCGTCGCGGTGCGGGCCGGTGACGCGATCGTGGCGGTGGGCGGCGTCCCGGTGGACCCGGTCACCGGGCCCGGCCCGCTGCTCGTCGGCACGGCAGGCAAGCCAGTCGAGCTGACCGTCTCCCCGGCCGGCGGCGGCGAGGCACGGCACGCGGTGGTCGTCCCGACGGCCGACGAGGAACCCCTGCGCTACCACGCGTGGGTGACGGACCGGCGCGCCCACGTCCACGAACGCTCCGGCGGCCGCCTCGGCTACCTCCACGTCCCCGACATGCAGGCCCCGGGCTGGGCCCAGATCCACCGCGACCTGCGTGTCGAGGTGGCGCGTGAGGGCCTGGTCGTCGACGTCCGGGAGAACCGCGGCGGCCACACCTCCCAACTCGTGGTGGAGAAGCTGGCGCGGCGCATCGTCGGCTGGGCCCTCCCCCGCGGCATGCGCGCCTACAGCTACCCGCAGGACGCGCCGCGCGGCCCGGTCGTCGCCGTGGCCAACGAGTTCTCCGGCTCCGACGGCGACATCGTCAACGCGGCGATCAAGGCCCTGGGCATCGGCCCGGTGGTCGGGACGCGGACCTGGGGCGGCGTGATCGGCATCGACAGCCGCTACCGGCTGGTCGACGGCACGCTCATCACCCAGCCCAAGTACGCGTTCTGGCTGGAAGGTTACGAGTGGGGGGTGGAGAACCGCGGCGTGGACCCGGACGTGGAGGTGATCCAGCGCCCCCAGGACCACGCGGCGGGCCGGGACACCCAGCTCGACGAGGCGATCCGCATCGCCCTCGCGGCCCTGGCGGAGACCCCCGCCAAGACACCACCGAGCCTGGACTGACACCCCTCGATACGATGCCCCCGTACGCGATCAGCCGCCTTGAGGAGAGCACATGCCAGGGGAGCCGCAGGACGACTGCCTGTTCTGCAAGATCGTCGAAGGTCATGTCCCGGCGACGATCGTGCGGGAAACGGAAACCACCGTCGCCTTCCGGGACATCAACCCCCAGGCACCCACCCACGTCCTGGTGATCCCCAAGGCGCACTATCCGAACGCCGCGGCGATCGCCGCCGCCGAACCGGTCCTCGCCGCGGACCTGCTGCGCGAGGCCCAGGAGATCGCCGACGAGGACAAGCTGGATAGCTACCGCATCGTCTTCAACACGGGCGCGGGCGCCGGCCAGACCGTCTTCCACGTGCACGCCCACGTCCTCGGCGGCCGCGGCCTGCAGTGGCCCCCCGGGTAACCAGCCGTGTCCGTACGTGAATTGGTGGTCCTCGGCACCGCCAGCCAGGTCCCCACCCGGCACCGCAACCACAACGGCTATCTGCTGCGCTGGGACGGCGAGGGCCTCCTCTTCGACCCCGGCGAGGGCACGCAGCGCCAGATGCTGCGGGCCGGGGTCGCCGCGCACGACCTGAACCGGATCTGCGTCACGCACTTCCACGGGGACCACTCGCTGGGCCTGGCCGGCGTCATCCAGCGCATCAACCTCGACCGGGTGCCGCACGAGATCAGCGCGCACTACCCGGCCTCGGGGCAGCGCTTCTTCGACCGGCTGCGGTATGCGACGGCGTACCGGGAGACGGTCGCGCTCACCGAGGCACCGGTCGACGCGGACGGCGTCCTGGCCGTCACGGGCTCGTACACCCTCGAAGCGCGCAGACTCTCCCACCCTGTCGAGTCCTACGGCTACCGCCTCGTCGAGCCCGACGGCCGCCGCATGCTCCCCGAGCGGCTGGCCGCGCACGGCATCAAGGGCCCGGACGTCGGGCGCCTCCAGCGGGAGGGCTCGTACAACGGCGTCTCCCTGGCGGACGTCAGCGAGGTCCGGCGCGGCCAGCGGTTCGCCTTCGTCATGGACACCCGGCTGTGCGACGGCGTGCACGCGCTCGCCGAGGGCTGCGACATGCTCGTCATCGAGTCGACCTTCCTCGACGAGGACACGGACCTCGCGACCGAGCACGGCCACCTCACCGCCGGGCAGGCGGCGGCCGTGGCGCGCGAGGCGGGCGTACGGCATCTGGTGCTCACGCACTTCAGCCAGCGCTACACCGGCTCGGAGGAGTTCGAGCGGCAGGCCCGGGCCGCCGGCTTCGAGGGGGAGCTGACCGTCGCGCACGATCTGCTGCGGGCACCGGTTCCGAAACGCCGGTAAAACACCCGTACGATGCTTCGATGCCCATCCCCAAAGCTGAACTGCACCTCCACATCGAAGGCACCCTGGAACCGGAGCTGGCCTTCGAGCTGGCCGCGCGCAACGGCGTCGAGCTGCCCTACGCCGACACCGGCGAGCTCCGCACGGCGTACGACTTCGAGGACCTCCAGTCCTTCCTGAACCTGTACTACGGGCTCATGGCCGTGCTGCGCACCGAGCGGGACTTCGAGGACCTCGCCAACGCCTACCTCGCCCGCGCCGCGGCGCAGGGCGTGCGGCACGCGGAGATCTTCTTCGACCCGCAGGCGCACCTGTCCCGGGGCGTGGGGATGGGCACGGTGGTGGACGGGCTGTGGCGGGCGCTGGGCAGCAGCGAGGCGAATCACGGCGTCTCGACGCGGCTCATCCTGTGCTTCCTGCGGGACGAGTCCGCCGGGTCGGCCCTGGAGACCCTGCACGCGGCGAAGCCGTACCTGGACCGGATCACCGGTGTCGGCCTGGACTCGGCCGAGGTGGGGCACCCGCCGGCGAAGTTCCGCGAGGTGTACGAGACCGCCGCGGCACTCGGTCTGCGCCGGGTGGCGCACGCCGGCGAGGAGGGCCCGCCGGAGTACGTCACCGAGGCCCTGGACGTGCTCGGCGTCGAGCGCGTGGACCACGGGCTGCGGTGCATGGAGGACCCGGCGCTGGTTGCGCGGCTGGTCCGGGACCGCATCCCGCTGACCCTGTGCCCGCTGTCCAACGTCCGGCTGCGCACGGTCGACACCCTCGCCGACCACCCGCTTCCCGCGATGCTCGACGCCGGTCTCCTGTGCACGGTCAACTCCGACGACCCGGCCTACTTCGGCGGCTACGCCGGCGACAACTTCACCGCCGTGCGCGCCACCCTGGGCCTGTCCGAGGACCGCCTGCGCGAGTTGGCCCGCAACTCCTTCGTCGCGTCCTTCCTGGAGGACGACGAGGAGCGGCGGGCCAGGTATCTCGCGGAGGTGGAGGCCTACGAGTTCTAGGCCGCGGTGGTGTCGTAGGAGCTCGGGACGGACGTCTCCACCGGGATCTCGACGACCGGGAGGGTGATCCTGCCGACGCGCAGCGCGACCGCCGTCATCGGTACGGCGATCACGAGGAGGCCGACGGCGAGGACGACGCCCATCACCGTGAAGCCGGCCTGCGCGGCGAGCACGCTGCCGGTCAGCGGGCCCGCCGCCGTCCCCAGCGAGGACGCCGAGCCGACCAGGACCGCCCACCGGCCGCGCGGGTCCAGGAGGGCGGCGAGGCCGATCACGTACGACAGCACGACCGGGTAGAGCAGGTTCCAGGCGATCTCGCCGCCCGCGAAGGACTTGAGGTCGGTGGCGGACGCGCTGAGCACGATGCAGCCGGCGATGACGGCGGTACCGGCGCCGACCGGGACGGCCCGCCCGAACCGCGGGCCGATCGCGCCCGCGACCGTCAGGCCCAGCAGCCCGGCGCCGAGCGCCACCGCGAAGACCACGCCGACGGTCGTCTCGGGCAGATGCGCCTGCGCCAGGCCGATGCGTCCGCTGACCCCCCACAGGGAGTTCTGCGCGAGGGACCAGCACAGCAGCGCGAGGGCGAGGACGAGGCCGGAACGGAAGTGGGGGAGACGGGGGCCGTCCAGGGCGGACCGCTGGGCGGCCGTCCGCAGCGGCAGGCGGCCGGTGAGCGGCCAGACCACGAGCGCGGTGAGGGCGATCGCGGCCAGCGGCTGGCCGTGGCCCGCACCGAGGTGGGGCACGGTCAGATAGACGGCGCCCGCGAGCGCGGAGACGCCGAGCAGGCCGACCGTGGTGGTGCGGTGCGGGTCGGGCTGGGCGGCGATCCCGGTGGCGGCCACGGTCGTGGCCGTACCGGAGCCGAAGCCGCCGACCAGCGCGCCGAGGACGACGGCCGGGACGGCGTGGGTCAGCGCGGCGGTGCCGTAG
Source organism: Streptomyces sp. NPDC048419 (assembly GCF_043200415.1). Lineage (NCBI taxonomy): Bacteria > Bacillati > Actinomycetota > Actinomycetes > Kitasatosporales > Streptomycetaceae > Streptomyces > Streptomyces sp. NPDC048419. Next base: position 674,800 of record NZ_JBICXT010000002.1, read on the forward strand.
CCGAGCACGGCGAGTGTGAGTCCGATCCGGGCCAGGGTCCTGGCCCCGATCCGTTCGACGCGCGAGGCCAGCAGGAAGCCGGCCGACGCGGAACTCAGCAGCAGCACGCTGCCGACGGCACCCGCCTGTGTGGCGGTCAGTGGCAGCCCCGAATCCAGTCGGCCCACGGTGGTGGGCAGCAGGTAGGGGGCGAGGTAGCCGGCCGTGAAAAGGGCGACGAGGGGCCAGGGGATGGTGGTGCGAGGGGCGAACACGGGCGTTCCCAGGGCATGCGAAAGGAGCGGCACAAGAAAGGGGTTTTGGGGCGCAGGCCGTCGACGGACAGGAACGCGCGAGCAAGTTGTATCAAGCACGCGGTTTGCGAAAGAAGCCCAGGGGGTGTGATGTGGCACACGTTCTGTTTGGGGTGCCTGAGGTCGGGTAAACGCGCGGCCCGCATCGGGTGAACAAGCGCCCCTTCGCCCGCGGCGGAAGCGCGGCTAACGCCAGTGCGCCGAGCCCCCCGCACCAGGTGCGCCCGACTCGATCTTCAGCCGGATCTCCCGCATCACCGCGACGATCCGCTCCTGGTGTTCGGGCGTCAGCCGGGCCACCGGGACCGAGCAGCTGATGGCGTCCTGCGCGGGAGTCTCGTAGCGGAGCGCGAAGCCGAAGCCGACGATGCCGGCGACGCCCTCCTCGCGGTCGATCGAGTAGCCGCGGGCGCGGATCTCGGCGAGATCGGCGGCGAGGGCCTCCCTGCCGGTGTGCGTGTTCGAGGTCATCGCCTCGTACGGCCCCTCGGGCAGTTCCTCGTCGCCCCGCTCGGCCAGCAGCGCCTTGCCCAGCGCGCCGACGTGGGCCGGCAGCCGGCGGCCGACCCGGCTGATGGTGCGCAGGTACTCGTGCGACTCCCGGGTCGCCAGGTACGCCACGTCCCGGCCGTCCAGCCGCCCCAGGTGGATCGTCTCGCCCAGGGCGTCGGACGCCTCGTCGAGATACGGCCGCACGATGCGCACGCGCGGGTCGGAGTCCAGGTAGCTGGTGCCGGTGAGCAGGGCGTGGATGCCGATGCCGTAGAGCGACCCGGTGATGTCCGTGCGCACCCAGCCCCGGCCGATCAGGGTCTGCAGCAGTGCGTACATCGAGCTGCGCGGAACGCCCAGCTCGTCCGCCAGCTCCTGCAGCCGCGCGGGCCGGTCGCCGCGCGCAGCGAGCAGTTCCAGCAGCTCGACCGTCCGTGCGGCCGACTTCACCTCGCGGACGCCGCCATCTGTCTCCGACATGGGCCGATGGTAATCGGCCGGCACCGGACCGTTGACGCCCGCTGTTCGCATACCTAAGCTCTGTCTTCATACATAGACAACATCTACATGGGGAGATGCTGTGACTGGGACGGAGACAGCAGCGCAGAGGCTGCGGAACGGGATGGCGAAAGGGGTGCTCTCCTTCCCGCTGACCTCGTTCCACGAGGACGGCTCGCTCGACCCGGAGAGCTGCCGCACCCATGTCGCGGCCCAGCTCGAAACCGCGCCCGGCGCCGTCTTCCCGGCCTGCGGCACCGGCGAGTTCTTCTCGCTGGACGAGGACGAGTACCGGCAGGTCGTGACCATCGCGGTCGAGGAGGCGGGCGGCCGCGTGCCCGTCGTCGCCGGAATCGGCTACGGCTGGGCGCAGGCCGTACGGTTCGCGCGCATCGCGGAGGAGGCCGGCGCCGACGCGCTCCTCGTCCTGCCGCACTACCTGGTCGCCGCCCCGCAGGACGGCCTGGTCGCCCAGCTGGAACAGATCGCGGCCCGCACCCGGCTGCCGCTCATCGCCTACCAGCGCGGCCAAGTCGCCTTCACCGCCGACTCGTTGCGGCGCATCGCCCGGATCCCGAACGTCATCGGCCTCAAGGACGGGCACAGCGACCTCGACCGCCTCCAGCGCCTCACCCTCGCCGCACCGGAAGACTTCCTGTTCTTCAACGGCGCCTCCACCGCGGAGATCCAGGCCCGCGCCTACGCCACCGTCGGCGTTGCCGCCTACTCCTCCGCCGTGCACGCCTTCGCCCCGGAGATCGCGAACGCCTTCTTCACGGCGCTGCAGAAGGAGGACCTGGCCACGGTCGAGACGTTGCTGCGCGACTTCTACGTCCCGCTCGTCGAACTCCGCGACCGCGTACCGGGATACGCCGTGTCGCTGGTGAAGGCGGCGGCCCGGCTGCGCGGCCGCCCCGTCGGCCCCGTGCGCGCCCCGCTCACCGACCCCTCGGCCGCCGACCTGGCGGACCTCAAGACCCTCCTGACCACCGGACTCGACCTCGTAGGAGCCTCCCTGTGAACCTCACCATCACCGACGTACGGCTGACGCCGATCCTGGTCGCGGACCCGCCGCTGCTCAACACGCAGGGCGTGCACCAGCCGTACACCCCGCGGCTCATCGTGGAGGTGGTGACGGCCGACGGGATCACCGGTGTGGGCGAGACGTACGGCGACACCAAGTACCTGGAGCTGGCGCGGCCGTTCGCGCAGAGGCTGATCGGCCGTCAGGTCGGCGACCTGAACGGGCTGTTCACGGTCGCCGACGAGGTCGCCGTGGACTCCGCGCGGGTCGAGAACCAGGTCGACGTCGGCGGGCTGCGCGGCGTGCAGACCGCCGACAAGCTGCGGCTGTCCGTCGTCTCCGGCTTCGAGGTCGCCTGCCTCGACGCCCTCGGCAAGGCGCTCGGCCTGCCCGTGCACGCGCTGCTCGGCGGCAAGGTGCGCGACGCGGTCGAGTACAGCGCCTACCTCTTCTACAAGTGGGCCGGCCACCCCGAGGGCGTGGCCTGCGAGAAGGACGACTGGGGAGCCGCGGTCGACCCGGCCGGGGTCGTCGAGCAGGCCCGGCTGTTCACGGAGCGGTACGGGTTCCGGTCGTTCAAGCTCAAGGGCGGTGTCTTCCCGCCGGACGAGGAGATCGCCGCGATCCGGGCGCTGGCCGAGGCGTTCCCCGGGCACCCGCTGCGCCTGGACCCCAACGGCGCCTGGTCCGTTGCGACTTCGCTGAAGGTGGCCGCGGAAATCGGCGACGTCCTCGAGTACCTGGAGGACCCGGCGCTCGGCACCCCCGCGATGGCCGAGGTGGCCGCCGCCACGGGAGTGCCGCTGGCCACCAACATGTGCGTGACGACGTTCGCCGAGATCCAGGAGGCGTTCACCAAGGGCGCCGTCCAGGTCGTCCTCTCCGACCACCACTACTGGGGCGGACTGCGCAACACCCAGCAACTCGCCGCCGTCTGCCGCACCTTCGGCGTCGGCGTCTCCATGCACTCCAACACCCACCTGGGGATCAGCCTGGCCGCGATGACCCATGTCGCGTCCACCGTCCCCGGCCTCCACCACGCCTGCGACTCCCACTACCCCTGGCAGTCGGAGGACGTGCTCACCGAGCGGCTGACCTTCGTCGACGGCAAGGTCACCGTCTCCGACGCGCCGGGCCTCGGCGTCGAACTCGACCGCGAGAAGGTGCAGTTGCTGCATCAGCGGTGGCTCGAGGACGACGGCGCCCTGCGCGAGCGCGACGACGCGGCGGCCATGCGCGTCGCGGACCCCGAGTGGGTCACCCCGGCCGTCCCCCGCTGGTGACGTCGGCCGGCAACTCCCCTTCCCCTGCCCACGATCGGAGCCGCTCGTGTCAGCAGCAGTACCCGAACTCCACCCGCCGGCGGTCGAGTCCGCCATCCGCAAGATCTTCCGCCGTGTGGTCCCGCTGTTCTTCGTGATGTTCGTCGCGAACTACATGGACCGCGTCAACCTCGGCTTCGCGCAGGACCAGCTGCGCGCCGACGTGGGGCTGTCGGCGGCCGCGTTCGGTCTCGGCGCCGGGATCTTCTTCATCGCGTACGCCATCTTCGAAATCCCCTCCAACATGCTGATGGAGCGCTTCGGGCCCAAGGTCTGGCTGACCCGGATCATGATCAGCTGGGGTGTGGTGGCGACGGCGATGGCCTTCGTGAACAGCCCCGGCACGTTCTACGCCCTGCGCTTTCTGCTCGGCGTCGCGGAGGCGGGCTTCTTCCCGGCCGTCATCTACTACTTCTCCCGCTGGCTGCCCGACTCCCACCGCGGCCGGGCCACCTCGATCTTCCTGATGGGTTCCGGTACGGCGACGGTGATCGTCGGCCCGATCTCCGGCGCGCTCCTCGAAATGCACGGCATCTGGGGCCACTCCGGCTGGCAGTGGATGTTCTTCGCCGAGGGCGTCTTCTCGATCGTGCTCGGGTTCGTCGTCTTCCGCTTCCTCGACTCGGGCGTGGAGAACGCGCGCTGGCTGACGGAGGAGGAGAAGCGGGAGCTGGTGGCGGTCATCGACGCCGAGCAGACCGTCCGTGACGAGCAGCGCGGCACCGGGACCCACGTCTCGCGCTGGAAGCTGCTCGCCGACCCGCAGATGCTGCTCTTCCTCTGGATCTACTTCGCGATCAACGTCGCCCTGTACGCCGTGACGTTCTGGCTGCCGTCGATCGTGGACGACATCGGCGGGCTGAGCGACTTCCAAGTCGGTCTGCTGACGGCGGTGCCGTGGCTGTGCGCGATCATCGCGGTCTACGTCGCCGGGCGGATCTCCGACCGTATCGGCAAGCGGCGCCCGGTCCTGATCGCCCTGCTCGTCCTCGGTGGCTGCGGCACCCTGCTCGCGGTGTTCGTCTCGCCCTGGGTGAGCCTGGGCGCCCTGTGCCTGGCCGCCATGGGCTTCAAGCCGGCCTCCCCGATCTTCTGGACGATCCCCCAGAGCTACCTGGACGCACGGGCGGCGGCTCCCGGCATCGCCCTCGTCAACTCCATCGGAAACCTCGGCGGTTTCGTGGCCCCGACGGCCTTCGGCATCATCGAGGACACCACGGGTTCCACGAAGGCCGGACTGGTGGGCCTGACGGTCGTCGGCTTCCTGGCCGCCCTGAGCGTGCTGCTGGTACGCGGCGGCGGCCGCAACGACCGCGCCCGTACACGCACGGCACCTCCCGTGGCGGCGGCCCCGGCACCGAAGGCGACCCCGGGGGCGGCGCGTACGGGGCAGTTGGGGGGCAGCGCGGCCTGAGAGGACCGGGCGAGCGCGGCGAGCCGGGGGCGGGCGGCGGTTTCCGGTCGTCCGGTGTGCCCCCCGGCGGCGCGTACGGCGTCCGCGGGGGCCGGGGGCCGCCCGCGCGGCGCACCCGGGATCTGCTGCGGTCCGAGCGGGCGGAGCCGGACACGGGAGCGGCGGCGCGCTGTCGGTGGGGTGGTGCACACTGGCCTGATCCGCACCATGTCAGGGAGTGCACCGTGATCACGCCCACCGGGAAGGGACCGTCGCCCATCACCGAAGGACCGCAGTGCCAGGCCGAGGTCGACCCCCTGGCCGTGCTGCGCAGTCCGGACGATCCGCCCTGGGACGTCTATCTCACCGGCACCGTCTTCCTCGACATCATCTTCACCGGGCTCGACTCCGCCCCGGTGCGCGGGACGGAGTCCTGGGCGCGCGGGATGGGGTCGAGCCCCGGCGGCGTGGCGAACATGGCCACCGCACTGGCCCGCCTCGGCCTGAGGACATCGCTCGCCGCGGCCTTCGGCGACGACCACTACGGCGAGTACTGCTGGGACGCGCTGGAGCAGGGCGAGCACATCGACCTCGCGACGTCCCGCACCGTCCCCGGCTGGCACTCCCCGGTCACCGTCTCCATGGCGTACGAGGGCGAGCGCACGATGGTCTCCCACGGCCACGAACCGCCCTTCGAGGCCGTGCACGACCAGGCCGGCAGCCACGACCGCACGCCCCGCGCCCGTGCCGCCATCGCCGCCCTCACCCCCGGCAGAAGCGCCGCCTGGATCGCCGAGGCCGCCGCCCACGGCACCCGCATCTTCGCCGACGTCGGCTGGGACGACACCGGCGCCTGGGACCTCGCGGGCCTGCCCGACCTCGAACACTGCGAGGCCTTCCTGCCGAACGCGGAGGAGGCGATGCGGTACACCGGCGCGGCCTGCCCCCGCGCCGCCGCCCACGCCCTCACCGAACACGTACCGCTCGCGGTGGTCACCCTCGGCGCCGAGGGCGCGTACGCCGTGGACCGCCGCACCGGCGAGACCGCCGAGGTCCCCGCCATCGCGGTGGAGGCCCTGGACCCGACCGGCGCCGGCGACGTCTTCGTGGCCGGCTTCGTCACCGGCACGCTCGCCGGCTGGCCGCTCGCCGACCGCCTCGCCTTCGCGGGCCTCACGGCGGCCCTGTCGGTGCAGGAGTTCGGCGGCTCCCTGTCCGCGCCGGGCTGGTCCGAGATCGGCGCCTGGTGGCGCAAGGTGCAGTCGGTGCGCGGCCAGGACCCGGCCGCCCTGCGCCGGTACGCGTTCCTGCAGCGGCTCGTGCCGGAGCGGGAGGCACGGCCGTGGCCGCTGCGCCGGGCCGTGCCGACGATCGGTTTCCGGTCGGCGTAGCGGGCGCCGCCTGTGAAACACAGGGCACGGAAAAGCCCTACGGCGTTGTCACTGCCCCGGCGTACCCTGGAAAACGCCAGGCAGCCCGAGCGGCCAGCGTGCCGTAACGAGGAGGACGAGCAAGGCCTACGAGCCGGCCCATGACTCAGACACCCACAGCTCACGGCCCCGCGCAGGGGCAGGCACGAGCAGAGTTCACCGTCCCCGCCCAGCACCCCATGGTCACCGTTCTGGGGTCCGGCGACTCCCTTCTGCGCGTGATCGAGACGGCCTTCCCGGCGGCCGACATCCATGTCCGGGGCAACCAGATCAGCGCGGTCGGCGACTCGAAGGACGTCGCCCTGATTTCGCGCGTGTTCGACGAGATGATGCTGGTGCTCCGCACCGGGCAGCCGATGACGGAGGACGCAGTGGAACGCTCGATCGCCATGCTGAAGGCGAGCGAGAACGGGACGAGCGACGGCCAGGAGACCCCGGCCGAGGTACTCACGCAGAACATCCTGTCCTCCCGCGGCCGCACCATCCGCCCCAAGACCCTCAACCAGAAGCGGTACGTCGACGCGATCGACAAGCACACGATCGTCTTCGGCATCGGCCCCGCCGGCACCGGGAAGACCTACCTCGCCATGGCCAAGGCGGTGCAGGCCCTGCAGTCCAAGCAGGTCAACCGCATCATCCTGACCCGTCCGGCGGTCGAGGCCGGAGAGCGGCTCGGCTTCCTCCCGGGCACGCTCTACGAGAAGATCGACCCCTATCTGCGCCCGCTCTACGACGCGCTGCACGACATGCTCGACCCGGACTCGATCCCGCGCCTGATGGCCGCCGGGACCATCGAGGTCGCGCCCCTCGCCTACATGCGCGGCCGTACGCTCAATGACGCCTTCATCATCCTGGACGAGGCCCAGAACACGAGCCCCGAGCAGATGAAGATGTTCCTCACCCGGCTCGGCTTCGACTCGAAGATCGTGATCACCGGTGACGTGACGCAGGTCGACCTGCCCAGCGGCACCAAGTCGGGACTGCGCCAGGTCCAGGACATCCTGGAGGGCCTCGACGACGTCCACTTCTCCCGGCTCACGTCCCAGGACGTCGTACGGCACAAGCTGGTGGGCCGTATCGTCGACGCGTACGAGAAGTACGACAGCCAGCACGGCACCGAGAACGGCGGCCACAAGGGCGGCCGGGGCAGGCAGTCCGGGCACAAGGGGCTGTGACATTTAAAAGCGGGAGACCGAGCAGCAGCATGTCGATCGACGTCAACAACGAGTCCGGTACCGAGGTCGACGAGCAGGCGATCCTCGACATCGCCCGCTACGCACTGGCGCGGATGCGCATTCACCCGCTCTCCGAGCTCTCGGTGATCGTCGTGGACGCCGACGCCATGGAGCAGCTGCACGTTCAGTGGATGGACCTGCCGGGGCCCACGGATGTCATGTCCTTTCCCATGGACGAGCTGCGTCCGCCGTCGAAGGACGAGGAGGAGCCCCCGCAGGGGCTCCTCGGCGACATCGTGCTGTGTCCCGAGGTCGCCAAGAAGCAGGGCGACGAGGCGCCGACGGAGCACTCCATGGACGAGGAGCTCCAGCTCCTGACCGTCCACGGAGTGCTGCATCTCCTCGGATACGACCACGAGGAGCCCGACGAGAAGGCCGAGATGTTCGGCCTCCAGGCGGCCATCGTGGACGGCTGGCGCGCGGAGAAGGGCCTGACCGGCCCGTCCCCGGCCCCGACCGTCTCATGAGTGCGCAGATCGTCGCGGGCGCGATCGCCCTCGTCGTCGTGGCGTGGCTCGCCGCCTGCGCGGAGGCGGGCCTCGCGCGCGTCTCCAGCTTCCGCGCGGAGGAGGCGGTGCGCTCCGGGCGCCGCGGCAGCGCGAAACTCGCGCAGATCGCCGCCGACCCCACGCGGTATCTGAACGTCGCGCTGCTGGTCCGCGTCGCCTGCGAGATGGCGGCCGCGGCGCTGGTGACGTACGCCTGCCTCCAGGAGTTCCCGGGTACCACCCGCGCCCTGCTGGTGGCGATCGGCGTGATGGTCCTGGTGTCGTACGTCGCCGTCGGCGTCTCGCCGCGCACCATCGGCCGCCAGCACCCGCTGAACACGGCGACGGTGGCGGCGTACGTGCTGCTGCCGCTGGCCCGGATCATGGGCCCGATCCCGAACCTGCTGATCCTCATCGGCAACGCGCTCACCCCGGGCAAGGGCTTCCGCCGCGGACCCTTCGCCTCCGAGGCGGAGCTCAGGGCGCTGGTCGACCTCGCGGAGAAGGAGTCGCTGATCGAGGACGAGGAGCGTCGCATGGTGCACTCGGTCTTCGAGCTGGGCGACACGCTCGTGCGGGAGGTCATGGTCCCGCGCACCGACCTGGTCGTCATCGAGCGCTACAAGACGATCCGTCAGGCCCTCACCCTCGCGCTCCGCTCGGGCTTCTCGCGCATACCGGTCACCGGTGAGAGCGAGGACGACATCGTCGGGATCGTGTATCTGAAGGACCTGGCGCGCAAGACGCACATCAGCCGCGACGCCGAGTCGGAGCTCGTCTCGACGGCCATGCGGCCGGCCGCGTTCGTGCCCGACACCAAGAACGCGGGCGACCTGCTGCGCGAGATGCAGCAGGAGCGCAACCACGTCGCCGTCGTCATCGACGAGTACGGCGGCACGGCCGGCATCGTCACCATCGAGGACATCCTCGAGGAGATCGTCGGCGAGATCACCGACGAGTACGACCGCGAACTCCCGCCCGTGGAGGACCTCGGCGAGGACCGCTACCGCGTCACCGCCCGCCTCGACATCACCGACCTCGGCGAGCTCTACGGCCTCGACGAGTTCGACGACGAGGACGTGGAGACCGTGGGCGGCCTCCTCGCCAAGGCCCTCGGCCGCGTCCCCATCGCCGAGGCGTCGTCGGTCGTCGGACTTCCCGACGGCCGCGAACTCCGCCTGACCGCCGAGTCCGCGGCGGGCCGCCGCAACAAGATCGTCACCGTGCTCGTGGAGCCGATCGACCCGGCGTACCCGCCCGCGGAGGAGGCGAAGGAGGAGTGACACAGGCCGACGGCGGACCGGTGGCGCGGATGCGCGTGACCAACCGGGGCACGGACCTGCTGGAACTGATCCTCGAGCCCTACGGCAGCGACCACTGGCTGCGCCCCGCAGAGACCTTCGTGGTCGTGACGTACGGCTTCGGCGACGGCGACCCCTTCGAGGTCGAACATGAACCGGCGACGGTGATCGTGCAGCTCGACGGCCACGGATACGTGACCGACCTGCACGGCAACGAGATCGAGTGCGCCCACGGCCGCCCGGCGACCGGCGAGGAGACCACCGCATGACCCCGCAGGAACTGCGCGAGCTCTGCCTGTCCTTCAACGCCGCCGTGGAGGACTTCCCCTTCAACCCCGACACCTCCGTCTTCAAGGTGCTGGGGAAGATGTTCGCCCTCAGCCACCTGGACGGGCGACCGCTCACCGTGAACCTCAAGTGCGAGCCGGAGGACGCGGTGCGGCTGCGCACCGAGTACGAGGGGCTGATCAGCCCCGGGTATCACATGAACAAGCGCCACTGGAACACCGTCACGGTCGACGGCGAGCTCCCGGACCGGCTGGTCCGGGAGCTCGTGGAGGACTCGTACGACCTGGTGGTGGCCGGTCTACCGCGCGCGGAGCGGCTGCGGCTCGACCGTCCCTGAGCGGACCCTCAGGCCCACGGCGACCAGCGCCGCCGCGATCAGGACGACCGCCGCGTCGATCGCCAGCACCGTGTGGACGCCGGACAGCAGGTCGTGGGAGGTCGTGGCCAGCACGCCGAGGAGCGGGATGCCGACCGTGAGGCCGATCTGCTGGGTCGAGGTCACCAGGCCGGTGGCCAGGCCCTGTTCCTCGTCCGGGACGCCGGAGGTGACGGTCAGGCCGTAGGAGATGATCGCGCCCAGGTGGCACATGCTGGACAGGGAGACGGCGGTCACCGCGAGCCAGACCGACCAGCCTTGGGCGTCCAGGCCGAGCAGGGCGGCGATCAGGGTGCCCTGGCCGGTCAGCGAGGCGACCAGGGTGCGGCGCGCGCCGATCCGGCCGATGACCCTCGGGGCCCAGGCGCCCGCGACCGCCGACAGCACTCCCTGGACACCGAAGACCAGGCCGGTCTCGAAGGCCGACAGGTGCAGGATCTCCTGCAGGTACAGGGTCAGGACGAAGACGACCGTCGACATCATCGAGAAGGTGACCAGGCCACCGAAGTTGCCCCACGCCACGGTGCGGCGGCGCAGCATCGGGAGCGAGACCAGGGGAGCGGTCGTACGGGACTCGATGGTCACGAACGCCGCGAGGAGCACGATGCCCGTGGCCAGGGTCGCCGCGACGTCGGTGCGGGCGAAGCCGTGGTCGGCGGCCGTCGACAGGGCGTAGATCAGCGAGAGCAGGCCCGCGGTGACCGTGATCGCGCCGGGGACGTCCAGGCGCGGGCGCTCCGGGGTGCGTGACTCCGGCAGCAGGGCGGGCGCCAGCGGCAGCACGATCAGGGCGAACAGGGTGAGCAGCGCCATCGTGGAGCGCCAGCCGAACGTGTCGGTCAGGACACCGCCGGCCACCATGCCGACCGTGAAGCCGAGCGAGAGCAGCGTGCCCGAGATGCCGAGCGCACGGTCGCGGGCCGGGCCCTCCGGGAACGTCGTGGTCAGCAGGGACATGCCGGTCGGCACGATCGCCGCCGCGCCGAGGCCCTGCAGCGCGCGCCCGGTCAGGAACGACGCCGGGTCCCAGGCGAGCGTCGCGAGCAGCGAGGCCGCGCCGAACAGCGCGAGGCCGGTCAGGAACAGCTTCCGGCGGCCGTAGAGGTCGCCGATCCGGCCGAACAGGAGCAGGAAGCCGCCGGAGGGCAGTGCGAACGCGGTGACCGCCCACTGCAGGGCCGACCGGCTCATGCCCAGGTCGCTCCCGAGGGCGGGCAGCGACACGTTCAGGACGGAGAAGTCCAGGGCGACCATGAACTGGGCCGCGCACAGGACGAACAGGACGAGCTTGTCGCGCGTCGACAACCGGGGGGTGTCGAGCGGTTCGGTGGGAGTCACGGGTGAGGTGGTGTCGATCGCCATGGACAAGAGACTGCGGGAGCCGGAATAGCCGTGGGGAGCCGGAAGTTGTCCTGGTGGTGGCACCACCAGGCACGCTGACGGGGGAGTTGGACAGGTGGCGGACGTAATCGAGACGGCGGCGGGCAAGGAGCACCGGCTGCGGGAGCTGCGTGAGTTCCTGATGAGCCGGCGGGCGCGGATCTCACCGGGCGAGGCGGGCCTGCCGGACGGCGGGGCCCGGCGGCGCACGCCCGGGCTGCGTCGCGAGGAGGTCGCCGTGCTCGCGGGCGTCGGCGCGTCCTGGTACCAGTGGCTGGAACAGGGTCGGGACATCTCGGTCTCCCCGCAGGTCCTCGACTCCGTGGCGCGGGTGCTGAAGCTGAGCGGCGCCGAGCGCCGGCACCTGTATCTGCTGGCGGGGCTGAACCCGCCGCCGCCCGAGACCGAGCCCGACAAGCGGGACATGTACGAGGGGCTGCGGCGGCTGATCGACACCTGGATGCCGTATCCGGCGCACATCATGGACCCGTACTACAACTGCGTGCTCTACAACGACGCCGCCTCGGCGGTGCTGGGCATGCGGCCCGGCAACACGCAGAACTGCGTCGTCGACTTCTTCACGGACCCCCTGTACCGGTCCCGCTCCAAGAGCTGGGAGCACAACGCGCGCACGGTCGTCGCGCAGTTCCGGGCCGCGAGCTCGGCCCGGCCCGACGACGAGGGCTTTCAGTCACTGCTGGCCCAGCTGATGGACGCGAGCGAGGAGTTCGCCGCGATGTGGGCCGAGCGGGACATCGAGGACGCCGGGCAGATCCGCAAGGAGCTGGAGCATCCGCTGGTCGGGCTCCTGGTCGTGGAGTCCACGGCGATGCGGGTGCCGGCCCGGCCCGACCTGACGATCGTGCTGCACACGCCGCTGGACGAGGCGAACACCGCGGCGAAGCTGGAGTGGCTGGCGTCTCCGGAGGGCCGCCGCGGGGCGATGTACCCCGTGGCCGGATAGCGGCCCCGGTGCTCCGTATGCTCGGCCCATGACCGACAGCAGCGCGCTTGACCCCGAGGACCGCAAGATCGTCACCCTGGCCCGTTCCGCGCGGGCCCGCAACGCCGTGCCCGAGGGGGCGGCCGTACGGGACGAGACCGGGCGTACGTACGTCGCAGGGACCGTCGATCTTCCGTCGCTGAAGCTGAGCGCGCTGCGCACGGCGGTCGCCATGGCGGTGGCCTCGGGCGCGAAGTCCCTGGAGGCGGCGGCCGTGGTGACCGAGGCCGGGTCGGCCGCGGACGAGGACCGGGCCGCGGTGGCCGACCTGGGCGGCCCGCAGACCCCGGTGCTGGTGGCCGGGCCGGACGGAGCGGTTCGGAGCACCGTCACCGCGGGTTGAAAATCGGCCGCTTCAGAGTCGTCCGGAATTCGTCCTTGCCGTATCTCCGCCCCACGCGCATCAATGGAACCGGTAGTTCCGACGGGCCGTCAGATCCGATCCGCCACCCCCCACCCGGCGTACCGCACCACGCCGACCCGACGGCCCGTCCGGACCTCTCCCCACCATCCCCACATGGCAATTCCCAGACACGGGAAGGGAGTCGGATCTCCATGAGAGCCAGACGAATCAGCACCGGTGCGGCAATGGCGGTGGGGGCCCTCGCGGCCGCCTCGCTCGCGTTCGCCCCCAGCGCCCTCGCCGTCACCCCGCAGTCGGCGACGATCACCGCCGACTGCGGCAGCTTCGGCGGCGGGGGCGCCACCCTCACGGCCACCCAGGACGGCACGTCGGCCACCATCACCCTCACGTCGTCCGCGATCACCGCCCCGATCGCCCTGTCGCAGGACTCGATCTCCTCCACGCTGACCATGGTCAAGGCGAGCGGCGGCACGACCGCCTTCACCGGCACCAAGAACCCGGCGATGGCGGCCGGTGACCCCGTCAGCGTCGGTCCGCTCAGCGGCACCGTGGCCTCCGGCGACAGCCTGGAGGCCAACGGCGGCTCGCTCCAGATGACCGTCTTCGGCATCACCATCACCTGCACGGCGACCGGGCCGCAGTCACCCGGACCGTTCGTGTTCGACTGAACCGGCGCGACCGACAGGCGCTGAACACCCCTGCGCGGACCGTCAGTTCCCGAACCTGTGGAACTGACGGTCCATCAGTTCAGTTCGGGCATCTCCATTGACTTCTCACGCGATCCACACATCAATGCCCCCAGTGAGCGCACCAGAGAGGGGGCACCACCATGGATCCGACCACCCGAAGGCCAACCCGCAGAGCAGGCCGAAGACGCCGCTGGGCCGCGCTGCTCGGCGCGACCGCGCTCGCGGTCTCCACGGGCGCCGCGCTGGCCTGTCCGGCCGGCGCCGCCACGAACGTGGACTTCGCCACGCACTGCATCCCGCCCGCCGTCGCCGGCATCCCGCCGATCGACGGCACCACCACCGCCACCGTCGCGGTGGACAACGCCAGTCCGAAGGTCGGTGACACCGTCACCGTCACCTACACCGTCGTCAAGCCCGCCGCCAGCAATCCCACCGCCATCGCCCTGCCGGCCGACATCATGACGCCCACCGGCAAGGTCACGCTCGGCGGTGCCCAGACCGGTGACGTCACCGTCGCCGGCCCCAAGAAGAACGACCCGGTGCCGGGCAACGGCGCCTTCCCGTCGTTCTCCATGACCGGCACCTTCAAGGTCACCGCACCCGGCGCGATCACGCTCTCGCCCGGCGACTACAACATCCACACCAGCTACATCCTCGAACTGGACACCCCGTGCACGGTGACCAACCCACCCGCACCGGTCTCGGAGACGGTCACCGCGACCGACGCCAACCCCGCCAACAACCGGGCCATCTCCCTGAGTTCGGCCTCCGGCAACGCGGGCGACAGCGTCACGGTCAACGGCAGCAACTTCACGCCGGGTGCGCCCGTCACGCTCGCCGGGCGCGCCGGTGACACCCAGACCGCGGACACGGCCACGGTCACCGCGGGCACCGACGGCGCCTTCAGCGGCTCCCTCGTCGTGAGCGACAAGACGACGACGGGTGTGGTGGCGTACGAGGGAAGCACGTGGAACGCGGACAAGGGCGCCGGGCCCGCCGCCTACGTCGTCAACGACAACACCCCCGTCCCCGACGGGAGTCAGAAGCTGACGACCACGGTCAAGGCCGGCACGCTGTCCATGTCCCAGGCCGGGGACTCCGTCGCCCTGTCGGCGGTCGACTTCGGCAAGGGCGGGGCCTCGACCGGCGCCCTGAACTCCGTCACCGTCAAGGACTTCCGCGGCGGACCCGCGGGCTGGTCCCTGACCGGCAAGGTCACCGACTTCACCGGCCCCGGCGCCAAGATCGATGCCGGGAAGCTGAGTTGGACCCCCGCCTGCGCCACGAAGGCGGGCAGCCCGAGCACCTGCCGGGCCGGTTCGGCGGGCACGGTGGGCAGCTCGGGGGCGACCCTCGCGTCCACCCCCGACGGCACGCTCACCGGCGGTGAGTTCACCGCGGACGCGGGACTCTCCCTGGACGTCCCGGCGTTCACGCCTCCGGGCTCGTACGCGGGCGTGCTCACCCTCACGCTCACCTGACCGCACGGGCGCCCGCACCCGCCCGTCCAACTCCTCGCTGTGGGGGGTCCGCACCCATGCGCAAGCCGTACGTCCTCGTCCTCGGCCTTCTCCTCGCCGCCTTCTCCGGCCTCGCGGCCCTCTCCGCACCCGCGCACGCCGCCGACAACGGCAGCTGGTCCGTCTACCCGGCGGCCTCGCAGATCGCCGCGCGCCCGTACTTCTACCTCTCCGCAGATCCCGGGACGACCGTCGAGGACAAGGTGGTCGTCGCCAACAAGACCGGGAAGCCGCTGACCTTCCGGCTGTACGCCGCGGACGCCTACAACACCGCACGGGACGGCGGATTCGCCGTGAAGACCATGGCCGAGAAGCAGCGCGGCGTCGGCGCGTGGGCGAAGCCCGCCACATCGCACGTCACCGTCCCCGCGCACGGCAAGGTCACCGTGCCCTTCACGCTGCACGTGCCCGAGGGCGCCGAACCGGGCGACCACCCGGGCGCGTTGGTGGCACTGGACGAACACGTCGACAAGGGCTCCGGCTCACTCGCCCTCGGCGTGCGACGGGCCGTCGGCGCCCGCGTCTACCTCCGCGTCAGCGGCCCTACCCTCCCCGCGATCGCCGTGGAGAACGTCCACGTCGTCCACCACCAGCCCCTCGTCCCCGGCCTCGGCGACAGCACGGCGACGATCTCCTACACCCTCCACAACACCGGCAACGTCACCCTGAACCCCAAGGTGGAGCTGCGCGCGGAGGGCCTGTTCGGCCGCACCCTGCTCTCCCGCGACCTGACCCGCATCCCCGCCGAACTGCTCCCCGGCCAGCGCGTGAAGCTCACCGAGCCATGGCGGGACGCACCCCAACTCGATTGGGGAGACGTGAAGTTGACGGCGAGCGCGCCGCACACCCGGCAGTCGGCGAGCGCGTCGTTCTTCGCGCTGCCGTGGGTGGTGGCCGTGGTGCTGCTCGTGGTGGTGGTCGTGGGGGCCGTCCTGGTGGTCAGAGGGCGTCGGGACCGCGTTCGCCCGTCCGAACCCGTACGACCGTCTCGACCGGCACCGCCCACACCTTCCCGTCCCCGATCTTCCCCGTCTGCGCGGCCTTGACGATCGCGTCGATCACGGCGTCGGAGTCCGCGTCCTCGACGACGACCTCGATCCGCACCTTGGGCACCAGGTCGACCTGGTACTCGGCGCCGCGGTACACCTCGGTGTGCCCGCGCTGCCGCCCGTACCCACTGGCCTCGGTCACGGTCAGCCCGTGCACACCGAGCTCCCGCAGGGCGGTCTTCACCTCGTCGAGGCGGTAGGGCTTGACGATCGCGGTGATGAGCTTCATGCCTGGCTCTTGACCTTCTGGGCGGGGGAGAGGATGGAGGACGAGACCGGGGCGCCGTGGCCCAGGACGCCGTGATCGTATGCCGTCTCGGCGTGCACCGTAAGGTCCAGGCCGTTGTGCTCGTGCTCCTCGCTCGCCCGCAGGCCCATGGTCTTGTCGATGACCTTGGCGATGCCGTACGTGACCAGGAAGGCGTACGCGGCCACCGCCGCCACGCCGACCAGCTGCTTGCCCAGCTGGATGAGCCCGCCGCCGTAGAGGAGGCCCTCCACGCCGCCGGTCATCGCCTTCTGTGCGAAGACGCCGATCAGCAGGGTGCCGATGATGCCGCCGACGAAGTGGACGCCGACCACGTCGAGCGAGTCGTCGTAGTTGAGCTTGAACTTCCAGCCCACGGCGTACGAGCAGACGACACCCGCGGCGAGGCCGACGACCAGCGCGCCGATCAGGGAGACCGAGCCGCAGGACGGGGTGATCGCGACCAGGCCCGCGACCGCGCCGGACGCGGCGCCCAGGGTGGTGGGGTGGCCGTCGCGCTTCTGCTCCACGAAGAGCCAGCCCAGCAGGCCGGTGCAGCCGGCGGCGAGGGTGTTGAGGAAGGCGGCCGCGGCGAGGCCGTTGGCGCCGAGGGCCGAGCCCGCGTTGAAGCCGAACCAGCCGAACCAGAGCAGGCCCGCGCCCAGCATCACCATGGGCAGGTTGTGCGGGCGCATCGCGTCCTTCTTGAAGCCGAGCCGCGGGCCGAGGACCAGGCAGAGCGCCAGGCCCGAGGCGCCGGAGGTGATCTCGACGGGCATGCCGCCGGCGAAGTCGAGCGCGCCGAGCCGCTCCAGCACCCAGCCGCCCGGGCCCCACACCCAGTGCGCGACGGGAACGTATACGAGCAGCGCCCAGACGGGTACGAAGACCAGCCAGGCGGAGAACTTCGCGCGGTCCGCGATCGCGCCGCTGACCAGCGCCGCCGTGACGATCGCGAAGGTGAGCTGGAAGGTCGCGAAGAGGAGGGTGGGGACGGTGCCGTGCAGGCTGGACGGGCCGAGACCGGCCATCCCCGCGTGTTTCAGATCACCGATCAGCCCGCCGCCGGCGTCGTCTCCGAAGGCCAGCGAGTAGCCGCCGGCCAGCCAGACCACCGTGACCAGGGCGATCGACACGAAGCTCATCATCAGCATGTTGAGGACGCTCTTCGTGCGGACCATGCCGCCGTAGAAGAGGGCCAGGCCCGGCGTCATCAGCAGGACCAGGGCGGTGGCGGCGAGCAGCCAGGCGGTGTCGCCGGTGTCGGCGTGCTGGGCGGCGAGGGTCACGGGCGTCTCCGTCGCGGTGGGGGCACGTCCCCTCGGGGCGGGGGCTCGTCAGAGCGTCACCGCCGTGCGTTTCCGGTTGTGCACGGGTGTGTTTCCGCGGTGTTTCGTTGCGTGAGGGTTTCGGAAAGCTCACCGCGGCGGCGGTGTGTGGGGCGTGGTACGGCGGTGTCTCGTGGATCAGGGAGAATGTTGGGTATGAGCGTTCGTACCCAGTCATCCGAGGCGTCCGGCGAGACCGTCCACCGGTCCGGCTTCGCCTGCTTCGTCGGCCGCCCCAACGCGGGCAAGTCCACCCTCACGAATGCTCTGGTCGGGCAGAAGGTGGCGATCACCGCGGACCAGCCGCAGACCACGCGGCACACCGTGCGGGGGATCGTGCACCGGGAGGACGCCCAGTTGATCCTGGTCGACACTCCTGGGCTGCACAAGCCGCGCACGCTGCTGGGGCAGCGGCTGAACGACGTCGTCCGCACGACGTGGGCGGAGGTCGACGTGATCGGCTTCTGCCTGCCCGCGAACGAGAAGATCGGCCCCGGTGACCGGTTCATCGCCAAGGAGCTGGCGGGGATCAAGAAGTCCCCGAAGGTGGCGATCGTCACCAAGACCGACCTCGTCGACTCCAAGGCCCTCGCCGAGCAGCTGATCGCGATCGACCAGCTGGGCAAGGAGCTCGGGATCGAGTGGGCGGAGATCGTGCCGGTGTCGGCGGTCGGGGACAAGCAGGTGAACCTGCTGGCGGACCTGCTGGTCCCGCTGCTTCCCGAGGGGCCTGCGCTCTATCCCGAGGGCGACCTGACCGACGAGCCCGAGCAGGTCATGGTGGCCGAGCTGATCCGGGAGGCGGCGCTGGAGGGTGTCCGCGACGAGCTGCCGCACTCCATCGCGGTGGTGGTCGAGGAGATGCTGCCGCGCGAGGACCGGCCCGCGGACCGGCCGCTGCTCGACATCCACGCCTACCTGTACATCGAGCGGTCCAGCCAGAAGGGCATCGTCATCGGGCCCAAGGGCAAGCGGCTGAAGGACGTCGGGATCAAGTCCCGCAAGCAGATCGAGGCACTGCTGGGCACGCCTGTCTTCCTGGATCTCCACGTCAAGGTGGCCAAGGACTGGCAGCGTGACCCGAAGCAGCTACGGCGTTTGGGTTTCTGAGTTTGGGGCGGCCGGGGGTGTGGCTACGGTCGGGCAGGTCGCGGCTTTCCTCGCACGCCCGCCGTGCGGCGGTAGCCGCGTATCGATGCAGTCTCGACCTCCACGTCAAGGTGGCCAAGGACTGGCAGCGGGACCCGAAGCAGCTACGGCGTCTCGGCTTCTGACGGGGTCAGGTCCTGCAGGCCCACCACCCGCAGCAGCTGCAGCCGCTCGTAGGACTCCGTGCCCGGGCGGGCCGTGTGGACCACCAGCTGCTGGTTGTGGTCGGAGTTGACGAGGACCTCGCAGTCGAGTTCGAGGACGCCGACCATGGCGTGCCGGAAGCGCTTGGTCGAGGCGCGCCGGACGGCGACCTCGTGCTCGTCCCAGAGACCCGCGAACTCCTCGCTGCCGGCGCGTAGTTCGGCGACCAGTGCGGCGGGCTCCGGGTCGGTGGGGCGGGCCGCCGCCACCGCGCGCAGGCTCGCCACCTGCTCGCGGGCGCGCTCCGGGCGGTCCTCCGGCGGGAAGAGCGCCTGGGCCGCGGGGTCCAGGAAGAAGCGGCGGAGCATGTTGCGCTCGCGGGGCGGGCGGGCCAGGAGGTCCCCGCTCAGCGCCCGCGACATGGCGTTCTGGGCCAGGACCTCGCCGCAGTCGGTGACCACCAGTGCGGGACAGTCGTGCAGCCGGTCCAGGACCAGCAGGAGTCCCGGCCGCACGTGCGTGCTCGTCGCCTCCCGGCGGGGCGGTTCCTCGCCGGTCAGGTGGAAGAGGTGGTCGCGTTCGTCCTCCGTCAGGCGCAGTGCGCGGGCCAGCGCGGTGAGCATCTGGCGGGACGGGCGCGGGCCCCGGGACTGCTCGAGGCGTGTGTAGTAGTCCACGGACATGCCGGCCAGCTGGGCCACCTCCTCGCGGCGCAGTCCCGGCGTACGGCGCCTGGCCCCGGCCGTGAGGCCCACGTCGGAGGGGTCCAGGCGGGCGCGGCCGCGGCGCAGGAAGTCGGCGAGTTCGGCTCGGTTCACCTCTCCAGGGTGCGGGAGACCGGCCGGCTTATCCAGGGACTGCCGATCCCCTGATGAAGAGGTCTCTCCCGGTCGCGCCCGGCCCGTCCGAGGCTGTTCGCAGACGACGGACATCCGCATCCGGCGGACGCGAGAGCTCGTGAGGAGCACATCATGCTGACTTTGGTGACCGGTACGACGGGACAGGTCGGGCGCCGCTTCGTGCCGAGGCTGCTGGCGCAGCAACAGCCGGGGGAGCAGGTGCGGGTCCTGGTGCGGGACGCTGCCCGCGGTGAGCCTTTCGCGGAGCTGGGCGCCCAGGTGGCCGTAGGGGACATGCGGGACGAGGAGACGCTCGGCAAGGCGCTTGCGGGGGTGGACGCCGTCGTGAACGTCGCCGCCTCCTTCCGCGGGGTGCCGGACGAGGAGGCGTGGGCCGTCAACCGGGATGCGGCGGTGGCGCTGGGCCGGGCCGCGCAGACCGCGGGCGTGGAGCGGTTCGTGCAGGTCAGCACCGGCAACGTGTACGGCATCGGCCGGGGCCGCCCGCTGACCGAGGAGGACGAGAGCCGGCCCGGCGGCGAGATGTGGGGCGCCTACCCGGAGTCCAAGGCCGAGGCCGAGCGTGAACTGCTCGCCATGGAGGGCCTGGACGTACGCATCGGACGGCTCCCCTTCGTCTACGGCGAGGGCGACCCGCACCTCGCCAACGCCCTGCACTGGGCCCCGAACTGGGCTCCGCACCAGCGCCTGCAGATGGCGCATCACGCGGACGTCGCCCAGAGCCTGATGCGGCTGCTGTACGCGCCGGGCATCGGCGGCCGGATCTACAACGTCGCCGACGACGCCCCCGTCACGACGGTCGAGCTGTACCAGCTCAACGGCGTCGAGGTGCCCGCCGGGCTGTACGAGAACACCGACCGCGACCCGTGGCACGGGATCATGTCCAACCGGCGGATCCGCCGGGAGCTCGGCTTCCGGCCCATCTACCCGAGCGTGTGGACGGCCCGGGACGCCGGCGCCCTGTAGCGGGCGAGAGGTGTCACTCCACGCCCTTGATCCGCCCGACCAGCACCGCCCCCGCCAGCCCGATCACGGCCGCCACCAGGTACAGCACCCGGTAGCCGCCGAGGTACGTCACGATCGGTGCGGCGAGGGCGGGCGCCGCGACCTGGGGCAGCGCGTTGGCGACGTTGATCACGCCCAGGTCCTTGCCGCGGTCCAGGGCCTTCGGCAGGACGTCGGTCATGAGCGCGAAGTCCACCGAGGTGAACACCCCGAAGCCGACGCCGAGGACCGCCGCCGCGACGATCGCGCCGGGCCAGGTCTGCCAGCCGGCCAGGGCCGCCGTCGCCACCGCCATCAGTACGCCGGACCAGATCACGAAGGGCTTGCGGCGCCCCGTGCGGTCCGACCACACGCCGGCGACGACGACCGTGGCGAGCAGGGTCACGCCGTTCACGGCGGTCAGGATCAGCACGCCCTCGTCGGGATCGCCGTAGTGCAGGCGGTCGCGGAGGTAATACAGCAGGTAGAGCAGGACGAGCGCGTTGCTGAGGTTGATCAGGAAGCGGGTCAGCCAGGCCCAGCCCAGGTCCGGATGGCGGCGCGGGCTCAGCCAGAACCCGGCCAGGAAGCCCCGCCACGACCAGGGCGGCCGGTCCGCCGCCGCGAGCCGCAGGTCCTCGTACCGGACGACGTACGGCAGCACGCCCACCGCCGTGAACACCGCGC
The DNA here is from genome assembly GCF_043200415.1 of Streptomyces sp. NPDC048419. Lineage (NCBI taxonomy): Bacteria > Bacillati > Actinomycetota > Actinomycetes > Kitasatosporales > Streptomycetaceae > Streptomyces > Streptomyces sp. NPDC048419. Next base: position 696,344 of record NZ_JBICXT010000002.1, read on the forward strand.
ACGCCGCGTAGCCGGCCCCGATGCCCCCGGCCGCCGTCGCGAGTCCCGTGCCGCCGACCACCCCGAGGATCTGGGCCGCGCCCAACCAGCCGCCCACCGAGCCTCGTTGGAGCCGCGGCACCCGGTCCGGCACCGCCGCGGTCACCGCCGCGAACGCCGCGTTCAGGGTCAGCTGGACCAGGCACCAGGCCGCCGCCATCGTCCACACGCCGTCCGCGCCCGCGAGCAGCAGCAGCGACAGGGCGCCGCCCGCAGCGCCGGCCACGATCCACGGTGTACGGCGGCCCCGGCGGGAGGTGGTGCGGTCCGAGAGCGCGCCGAAGACGGGGTTGGCGACCAGCGAGACCGCAGCGCCCGCGGCCGTCACCCAGGCCAGCATCGTCTCCTTGGACATGCCGGAGCCCGGTGCGAAGTCCTTCGCCTGGGAGGCCAGCAGGATCTGCAGCGGGCCGTACCAGCCCACCCAGATCGCCCCGTTGGCGAGCGAGAGGGACGCCGTCCAGCCCCGTCCCACCCGCTCGACGGGCTCGGCGAGCGCCGCCGGGGCGTCGCGCTCCAGGGAGGTCATCCCTGCGCCCGCAGCACGCCCCGCAACCAGTCGTACGACGCCTTCGGTGTGCGCTTCTGGGTCGTGTAGTCCACGTGCACGAGCCCGAACCGGCGCTCGTACCCCTCCGCCCACTCGAAGTTGTCCAGCAGCGACCACACGAAGTACCCGCGCACGTCGACGCCCGCCTCCGACGCCCGGTGCAGCGCGCGGAGATGGCCGTCCAGGTACGCGATCCGCTCCTGGTCGTCGATGCCCTCGTAGCTGCATCCGTTCTCGGTGATGACGACCGGCGGGAGGCGGTCGCCGTAGCGGTCGCGGAAGCCGGTGAGCAGTTCGGTCAGGCCCTCGGGTACGACGGGCCAGCCGAAGTCCGTCACCGGTACGCCCTCGATCTGCCGTACCGAGAAGGGGAGTTCGGCCGGGATGGTGAGGCCGCCGAAGTCGATGTCCTCACCCTGCGGGGCGCCCACCCGGGTCGGTGCGTAGTAGTTGACGCCGTACCAGTCGATCGGTTCGGAGATGACCTTCAGGTCGGACTCGACGTCGCCCGGCATCAACTCGCCCAGTCCGTCCGGGTACCGGCCGAGCAGCAGGGGATCGGCGAACAGGCGGTTGAGCAGCAGGTCGTAGAAGCCCGCCGCCTCCACGTCCGCCGGTTCCCGGGAGGCCGGCCAGGTCGGGCCGTGCGAGTTGGCGATCCCGATGTCCGTGGCGCCCGCCGCGCGCAGGGCCCGTACCGCCAGACCGTGGGCGAGCAGCTGGTGGTGCGCGACCGGGAGCGCGTCGAACATCAGGTGCTTGCCCGGTGCGTGCGCGCCCAGGGCGTGGCCCAACAGCGTATGTTCCGCAGGCTCGTTGAGGGTGATCCACTTCTGCACGCGGTCGCCCAGCCGCTCGGCCACGACCGAGACGTACTCCGCGAACCGCGCCGCCGTGTCCCGCTCCAGCCAGTCCAGCGCGAGGGGCAGGTCCCAGTGGAAGAGGGTCGGGACGGGCCGTACGCCTGCCGCGCACAGCTCGTCCACGAGCCGGTCGTAGAAGTCCAGGCCGCCCTCGGAGCGGACCCGGGGCCAGGAGATCGAGAAGCGGTACGCGTCCACGCCGAGGCCGGCCAGCAGGGCCACGTCCTCGCGGTAGCGGTGGTAGTGGTCGCAGGCGACCTCCGCCGTGGAGCCGTCCTTCACCCGTCCCGGCTCAGCCGTGAAGGCGTCCCACACGGACGGCTCGCGCCGGTCCACCGCGCCCTCGATCTGATGGGCCGAGGTGGACACACCCCACAGGAAGCCGGCCGGGAAACGGGGCATCGGGTTCGCCGCATCGAACGGTTCAGTCGCCATGCGCGGATCATCCGTACCACCGGTAACAGAAGTCAACGCCCGCGCATGGACGACCTGTTACGAGCTCAGGCTCCCTCCTTCAGCACCCTGGAGATCAGCGTCCGCTGCTCCTCGGTGAGCTGGGGATCCGCGGCGTAGAACGTCCTGCCGTCCACCGTGATCTCGTAGCTGAACCCGTCCGGGACGCCGGCGGGCGGCTTGCTGTGCCCGCCGGCCACGGCCTGTTCGGCCAGGGCGTGCCACTCCCCGGCGTCGGGCCGTCCCGAGGTGTCCACCTCGGCCCGCCGCTCGATGCCCGCGAATCCACCCGTACGCCGTACTCGAATACGCATGGGTCCGTGTCTAGTACGGAACTACGAGGTCCGCACCCCGACCCGTTCCCAGGCCTTCAGGACGGCCTGAAATTCCTCCCCCTCGCTGAAGCGGGCCTTGGCGGCCGCGACCGTGAGGTTCGCGAAGTCCACGAACAGGGCGTCCTTCTTCAGCCGGCCGCCGGTCAGGACGTCGTACCAGACCTGTCCCGCCTTCTCCCAGGCGTTGCCGCCGAGCGCGGTCGCGGCCAGGTAGAAGGCGTGGTTGGGGATGCCGGAGTTGATGTGGACGCCGCCGTTGTCGCGGCCGGTGCGCACGAAGTCGTCCATGGTCGCGGGCTGCGGGTCCTTGCCGAGGACGTCGTCGTCGTACGCCGTGCCCGGCTCCTTCATGGAGCGCAGCGCCTTGCCGGTGACGCGCGGGGCGAGGAGCCCAGCGCCGATCAGCCAGTCGGCCTCGGCGGCGGTCTGGCCGAGCGTGTACTGCTTGATCAGCGAGCCGAAGACGTCGGACAGCGACTCGTTGAGCGCGCCGGACTGGCCGAAGTAGGTGAGGTTGGCCGTGTACTGCGTGACGCCGTGGGTGAGTTCGTGGCCGATGACGTCGATCGGGATGGTGAAGTCGAGGAAGATCTCGCCGTCGCCGTCGCCGAACACCATCTGCTCGCCGTTCCAGAAGGCGTTGTTGTAGTCGTTGTCGAAGTGGACCGTCGCGTCGAGGGGCAGCCCGCCGCCGTCGATCGAGTAGCGCTCGTACGCCTTCATGTACAGCTCGAAGGTGGCGCCGAGGCCCGCGTAGGCGCGGTTGACGGTGGCGTCCTTGCCCGGGTCCGAGCCCTCCGAGCGGACCTTCCTCCCCGGCAGGTCCGTGTGGTGGCGGGCGTCGTAGATCGTGCGGTGCGGCTGGTCGGTCGCCGCGCCGGCGGGCGGGGCGACGGTCGGAGCGCCGATGACCGTGGTCAGCCGGCGGTGGGTGCGCTCGTAGGCGTCGCGCTCGAGTGTCTTGCGCGCGGTCGCGGCGAGTGCGGAGTCCTCGTGCTGGGCCAGCTTGTCGAGGATGTGCGGAGGTACGACGGTGCAGAAGACGGGCTCGAAGCCCCCGTTGGTCTTCGTCATGTCCGGAACCATTGCACTGAGTTATGTCGGTGTCACTACCCGCAACCATGATTGGTGAAATATGGGGACAGCGGCCTGCACGCTCCGTGACGGAGTGGTATGGCGCACGTTTTGCCCCTTTTATCGCCCGGGTCCCGCATACTGATACGGCGCCCCGCATCCGAAGGGGCTCGGCTAGCATGCGGAGCATCATGCGTTTCGGGCTGCTTCTTCTTAGCTGCCGCGGCGAGGGCCTGTAGTCCAGGTCGACTCCCTCCCCGCGGAGCTTCGCGTTGCGTCGTCGGCCGTCCTTTCCGGACACCTCGAGGAGCCCCGCAATCATGGCGAACCGCCAGCAGCCCAGCACCATGCCGATCCACAAGTACGGCCGCTACGAGCAGGTCGACATCCCGGACCGCACCTGGCCGAACCAGCGGATCACCGTCGCCCCCCGCTGGCTCTCCACGGACCTGCGTGACGGCAACCAGGCACTGATCGACCCGATGTCGCCCGAGCGCAAGCGCCGGATGTTCGACCAGCTGGTCAAGATGGGCTACAAGGAGATCGAGGTCGGCTTTCCCGCCTCCGGCCAGACCGACTTCGACTTCGTGCGCTCCATCGTCGAGGAAGAGGGCGCGATCCCGGACGACGTCACCATCTCCGTACTGACCCAGGCCCGCGAGGACCTGATCGAGCGGACCGTGGAGTCGCTGAAGGGTGCCAGGCGCGCCAACGTCCACCTGTACAACGCCACCGCGCCGGTCTTCCGCCGGGTCGTCTTCCGCGGCTCCCAGGACGACATCAAGCAGATCGCCGTCGACGGCACGCGCCTGGTCGTGGAGTACGCCGAGAAGCTGCTGGGCCCGGAGACGGAATTCGGCTACCAGTACTCGCCCGAGATCTTCACCGACACCGAGCTGGACTTCGCGCTGGAGGTCTGCGAGGCGGTCATGGACGTCTGGCAGCCCGGTCCGGGCCGCGAGATCATCCTCAACCTGCCCGCCACGGTGGAGCGTTCGACGCCCTCCACGCACGCGGACCGCTTCGAGTGGATGCACCGCAACCTGTCGCGCCGCGAGCACGTCGTGCTGTCGGTCCACCCGCACAACGACCGCGGCACCGCCGTCGCCGCCGCCGAGCTGGCCGTGATGGCCGGCGCCGACCGCGTCGAGGGCTGTCTGTTCGGGCAGGGCGAGCGCACCGGCAACGTCGACCTGGTCACCCTGGGCATGAACCTGTTCTCGCAGGGCGTCGACCCGCAGATCGACTTCTCCGACATCGACGAGATCCGCCGCGTGTGGGAGTACTGCAACCAGATGGAGGTCCACCCGCGCCACCCGTACGTGGGCGACCTGGTCTACACGTCCTTCTCCGGCTCCCACCAGGACGCCATCAAGAAGGGCTTCGACGCGATGGAGGCCGACGCGGCCGCCAAGGGCGTCACCGTCGACGACATCGAGTGGGCCGTCCCGTACCTGCCGATCGACCCCAAGGACGTCGGCCGCTCCTACGAGGCCGTCATCCGCGTCAACTCGCAGTCCGGCAAGGGCGGTATCGCCTACGTCCTGAAGAACGACCACAAGCTGGACCTGCCGCGCCGGATGCAGATCGAGTTCTCGAAGCTGATCCAGGCCAAGACGGACGCCGAGGGCGGCGAGATCACCGGCTCCGACATCTGGTCGGTCTTCCAGGACGAGTACCTGCCGAACCCCCGGAACCCCTGGGGTCGGATCCAGGTCAAGAACGGCCAGTCGACCACCGACACCGACGGCGTGGACACCCTCAAGGTGGAGGCCACCGTCGACGGCGCCGACACCGTCCTGACCGGCTCCGGCAACGGTCCGATCTCGGCCTTCTTCGACGCCCTGCAGTCCATCGGCATCGACGTACGCCTGCTGGACTACCAGGAGCACACGATGAGCGAGGGCGCCTCCGCGCAGGCCGCGTCCTACATCGAGTGCGCCATCGACGGCAAGGTTCTGTGGGGGATCGGGATCGACGCGAACACGACGCGTGCGTCGCTGAAGGCGGTCGTCTCCGCCGTCAACCGAGCCGCCCGCTGACCCCTTCGACCGGGCCTTTTCGGCGCCCCGACCGCTGTGCACGGCGGTCGGGGCGCCGTCGTTTATCGGCCATCTCCACGTGGAGGTCACGGAAAGGTCTCGTCCGGGGTACTGACTAAGGCTCAAGGATGTGGCTAACATCACGCCAGCGGCGATGGGGCCGCGGGGTGAGGAGGTGCGACGTGCTGCCAGTACGGGGACGAAACGGCCGAGCCGCCAGGCCTGCGCGTTTGCTGGGCACCCGCACCGCGTGGACGCCCGTCGGAGACGGCGAGTTCTTCTGTCCCGGGTGCGGCGGCGACCGCAACTACCAGCGTCTGACGGGCCACCGTCGCTTCATCGTCCTGGGCGTGCCCGTGCTGCCGCGCGGCGAGACCGCCCCGGTCGTCGAATGCGCCTCCTGCCGCCGCCACTTCGGCACCGAAGCCCTCGACCACCCGACCACCACCCGCTTCTCCGCGATGCTCCGCGACGCCGTGCACACGGTCGCCCTGGCGGTGCTGACCGCGGGCGGCACCTGTGCGCGCACCGCCGTGGAGGCCGCCGCCGGCACGGTCCGCGCGGCCGGCTTCGACGACTGCACCGAGGAGCAGCTCAGCGCCCTCGTCGAGGCGCTGGCCGCGGACACCGGCCGGGTCTACGGCGAACCCTGCGGCACCGGACTCGCCATCGAGCTGCACGAGGCCCTGGACCCCCTCGCCCCGCACCTGGCCGCCGTAGGCCGCGAATCGATCCTGCTCCAGGGTGCCCGTATCGCCCTCGCCGACGGCCCGTACACGCCTGCCGAGCGCGATGTCCTGAGCACGGTGGGCGCGGCCCTGACGATCTGCGCGGACGACGTGACGCGGCTGCTGGCGGCGGCGCGTACGCCGTCCTGATACTCCCGTGGGAGTAATGCCGCCGCAGGACCGCCCACGGCAGTAGTGCGCAACTCGCCCGCACGCCCGACGAAGCCGGACCCGTGTGCCGGGAGTCTGGAGACGACCCAGACATCCCGACCGGAGGGGGGCCCGTCCATGGGGGCCGCAAGGACGCGAACAGGGGGCCGGCGTGCCGTGCCCTGGGTGGTGCTCGGCCTGTGGCTGGCGACGCTGGTGCTCGTCGGACCGTTCGCCGGGAAGTTCGGCGAGGTGCAGCAGAACCGGTCCGTGGACTATCTGCCGAACAGCGCCGACTCCACCCAAGTGGCTCGCATCCAGGATGAGTTGCCGGGCGGCCAGGCCACCGACCTGGTGCTCGTCTACCACCGCGGCGGCGGCCTCACCGCGGCCGACCGGCAGATGGCGGGCGCGCAGGTCGCCGAGATCGGGACCAAGTACGAGCTGACCGGGACCCCGAAGGCCGTGCCCTCGCGCGACGGCACCACGCTCATGTACCCGGTCTCCAGCACCGGGCCGGGACAGGACGACAAGGCGCGGGACGCCTTCGTCGACGGCGTGCGGGACATCGCGAACGGCGGTGCGGGGCTCAGCGCCGAGGTCGGCGGGCCCGGCGGCCTGAACACCGACATGAGCAAGGTCTTCGGCTCGATCGACGGCACCCTGCTCTACGCCACCCTCGGCGTCGTCACCGCCCTGCTGATCCTCATCTACCGCAGCCCCTTCCTATGGCTGGTGCCGCTCGCCTCCGCCGGAGTCGCCGCCGGCCTGGCGATGGCCGCCGCGTACGGCCTCCACGAGGGCTTCGGCGTCACCATCACCGGCCAGAGCGGCGGCGTGATGACGGTCCTCGTGCTCGGCGCGGGCACCGACTACGCCCTTCTGCTCATCTCCCGCTACCGCGAGGAACTACGGCGCCACGAGCGGCCCTACGACGCCATGCGCGCCGCCCTGAAGGGCTGCGGCCCGGCGGTCCTCGCCTCCTCCGGCACCGTCGCCGCCGGACTGCTGTGCCTGCTCGCCGCCGACCTCAACAGCAGCAGCGGCATGGGCCCGGTCGGCATGGTGGGCGTGCTCGCCGCGCTCGTCGCGATGCTCACCCTGCTGCCCGCCCTGCTGGTCCTCCTCGGCCGCCGCGTCTTCTGGCCGATGGTCCCGGCGTTCGGCAGCACACCGAAGGCACGGCGGTCGCTGTTCGCGGCGATGGGCAGCTCCGCCACCCGCCGCCCGGCCGCCGTGCTCACTCTCGGGGCCGTCCTCCTCGGGGCGCTCGCCCTGGGCGTGCTCAACCTGCCCGGCACGCTCAAGCAGGAGGACTCCTTCACCAAGAAGCCCGAGTCGATCTCCGCGACCCAGACCCTGGCCCGCGCCTACCCCGGGCGCAGCAGCCAGCCGATCACCGTCATCGCCCCCACGGCGAAGGCAGATGCCGTGCTGGTCAAGGCCCGTTCCACCGACGGCGTCGCGCAGGCGGCGCCCGGGCGCAGCGGCTCCGGCTGGACGGAGATCTCCGTCTTCGCCACCGCCGCCCCCGAGTCGCCGGGCGAGACGAGGACCATCGAGGCACTGCGCGCCGGGCTCGACGGCACCTACGGCACCTACGTCGGCGGTCCCAGCGCCCAGCAGCTCGACCTGGCCGACAGCCAGACCCGGGACCGCGAGGTGGTCGTACCGCTCGTGCTCGCCGCCGTGTTCGTGATCCTCGTAGGGCTGCTGCGCAGTCTCGTGGCGCCCCTGCTGCTGCTCGTCGCCGTGATCGCGGTGTGGGGCGCGTCCCTCGGGATCGGCGGGCTGGTGTTCGGGCCCGTGCTCGGCTTCGGCGGCACGGATTCGGGACTCGGCCTGCTGTCCTTCGTCTTCCTGGTGGCACTCGGCGTCGACTACGGCATCTTCCTGATGCACCGCATGCGCGAAGAGTCCCTGGCGGGCGCCGAACCGCAGACGGCGGCGCTGACCGCGCTGCGCACAACCGGCGGGGTCATCGCCTCCGCGGGCGTCGTACTGGCCGCGACCTTCGCCGTGCTGACCACGCTGCCGCTGGTGGGACTCGTCGAACTCGGCTTCGTGATCGCGGTCGGCGTGCTGCTGGACACCTTCCTGGTGCGGACGTACCTGGTGACGACGGCGAGCGTGCTGCTGCGCCGCAAGGTGTGGTGGCCGGGCCGGCTCTCGCGCGAGCCGGCCCGGGTGCGGGCACCACGCCGGCGGGAACCCGTGTGAAGCTGAACACCGTGGAGCACACGACAGCGTCGACGGCGCGGGAGCCGCGCAAGGGCGAGCGGATCATGGCGGTGATCAACCGTGACCCGCTGACCGCACCGCACCGGACCCGCAACGACGCGCTGCTCGCGGCCGGAGTCGCCGTGCTCGCCACGGCCGTCGCCCTCTTCGGAGACGAGGGCGGCAGGCCCGGCCCGCTCGGCCTGGCCCTGCTGCTCGCGGCCCACGTGCCGCTCGTCTGGCGGCGCAGCCGTCCCGTGCTGGCCCTGGCGGGCGTGGTGGCGTTCGCGGTGCCCTTCCACGCCCTCGACTACAACCACATCGCACCGACCCCGGCCTCGTACGTCGCGCTCTACACGGTCGCCGTCACCGGCCGCCCCCTGCGCACGGTCCTGACCGGCGTCACCGCCCTCGCGTTCGCCACGAGCGTGATGCTCACGGTCAACACCCACCAGGCCGTCGAGCTGCTCCGCGTCTCCGGCTGGATCATCGCCGTGCTCTTCTTCGGCGTCGACGTCCGCTACTACCGCCAGTACGTCGCCGGCATCGTCGAACGCGCCGAACGCGCCGAGCGCACCCGCGAGGAGGAGGCCCGCCGCCGGGTCGCCGAGGAGCGGCTGCGCATCGCCCGCGACCTGCACGACCTGCTCGCCCACACCATCACGCTCATCGGCGTGCAGACGTCCGTCGCCGCGCACGTCCTGGCCGCCGACCCCGAGCGCCTCGACCGCGAGACGATCGCCAAGGCGCTGGACGAGATCGCGGAGACCTGCCGCGCCGCGCGCGGCGAGCTGCGCACCACCCTGGAGGTGCTGCGCGCCGCCGAGCACGGCGAGGGCCGGGGCCCGCTGCCCGGCCTCGACGGTCTGCCCGACCTGGTGGAGGCGGCCCGGCTCGCTGGTGCGCGCGTCGAGCAGTGGGTACGGGTACGGCAGGCGCCGCCCGCCGTCGGCGCCGCCGCCTACCGGATCGTGCAGGAGGCGCTGACCAACGCCGTGCGGCACGCGGGGCCCGAACCCGCCGTACAGGTCGAGCTGTACGAGCGGGACGGCGCCCTGCGCCTGTCCGTCACCGACGACGGCACCGGGCCCACCCCGGGCGGTACGCCCGGCTTCGGGCTCGTGGGGATGCGGGAGAGGGCCCGCAGCGTGGGTGGCACACTCGACGCCGAACCGCGGGCACAGGGCGGTTTCGAGGTGAGCGCCGTACTGCCGCTGACGACCGCTGTGGAGGGGACCCGATGACGATCCGCGTGCTGCTCGCCGACGACCAGACGCTGGTGCGGGCCGCGTTCGCCATGCTGGTCGAGTCGGCGCGGGACATGGCGGTCGTCGGGCAGGCCGGCACCGGCCGGGAGGCCGTGGCGCTGGCCCGCAGCGAGCGCGCCGACCTGGTCGTGATGGACCTGCGCATGCCCGACCTGGACGGCATCGAGGCGACCCGTCTCATCGCCGCCGACGAGGACCTGACGGGGGTGCGGGTGCTGGTCCTGACCACCTACGACACCGACGAGCACATCGTGGAGGCGCTGCGCGCGGGCGCCTCCGGGTTCCTCGTCAAGGACACCCGCCCGGCCGAACTCCTCGACGCCATCCGCACGGTGGCCGCGGGCGAGGCGCTGCTCTCCCCGGGGCCCACGGGGCGGCTGATCGAGCGGTTCCTGCGCAGCCCGTCGGCGCCCGCGACAGGCGGTCCCGAATGCCTCTCCGGCCGGGAGCGGGAGGTGCTGACCCTGCTGGCGCGCGGGCTCAACAACGCCGAGATCGCCGAGGCGTTGGGGCTCAGCCCGCTGACCGCGAAGACCCATGTCAGCCGGATCATGGGGAAGCTGGGGGCGCGGGACCGGGCGCAGCTCGTCATCGTCGCCTACGAGTCGGGACTGGTGACTCCGGGAACGATGTGACGGTGACCTTCCTGAGCCGCACCCTCCTCGCCGCCACCGTGCTCCTCACGCCGCTCACCGCCCTCACGCCGGCCTCCGCCGCCACGGGCTGCACCTCGTCGCTGCCGTACGCGTCGGGCCAGGACGGCTACGACACCTTCCGCATCCCGGCGGCCGTCACCACCGGCCGGGGCACCCTCCTCGCCTTCGCCGAGGGCCGTCACAACAGCGCCGGCGACACCGGCCACATCGACGTCGTCCTGCGGCGCTCCGGCGACGGCGGCTGCACCTGGGGCCCGCTGAAGGTGGTGGCCGCCGGGAACGGCGACACCCGGGGCAACCCCGCACCCGTCGTCGACCCGCGCACCGGCGAGGTCGTCCTCGTCACGTCCTACAACAGCGGTGCTGTCACCGAGGCGCAGATCATGCGGGGCGAGGTGACTTGGCAGCAGAGCAGACGGGTGTTCGTGCAGCGCAGCCGGGACGACGGGCGGCACTTCACGGCGCCGCGGGACATCACCGGTGAGGTGAAGCCGGCCGGCTGGCGCTGGTACGCGACGGGACCGGGCCACGCGGTCGCCCTGACCCGCGGCCGGCACGCGGGGCGCCTGGTCGTCCCGGCCAACCACTCCGCGGCCCCGCCCGCCGGCTCCTCCGACACCGGCCAGGAGGCCAAGTACTACGGCGCGCACGCCCTTTACAGCGACGACGGCGGCCGTACCTGGCGGCTGGGCTTCGTGGACGACTCCTACGACGGCGTGGACAACTCCAACGAGTCCTCGGTCGCCCAACTGCCGGACGGCCGCCTCTACTTCAGCTCGCGCGACCAGAACGGCACGAGCGCCGGCAACCGGCTCGACACGTACTCCAGCGACGGCGGCGAGACTCTTGACCGCCCGTACGCCGTGCAGCCCACGCTCGACGACGTCCCGGTGGTCGAGGGCAGCGTCCTCCAACTCCAGGGCATGGACGCACCGTTGCTCTTCTCCGGCCCGTCCGTGCCGACCGCCCGCCGGGCGATGGCGATCTGGCGCAGCACGGACGGCGGAGCGACCTTCAGCAGGGCCCTGACGCTCTCGCAGCAGCCGGCCGCGTACTCCGACCTGGTGCAGGTCGGCCATCACACGGCGGGGATCCTGTACGAGACGGGCACGACCGGGACGTACGACACGATCGAGTTCCGGCGGCTGCCGGTGGACGGCTTCTAAAGCAGCCCCGCCCCGGCGAGGAACTTGCCGACCTGCTCGACCTCCTCCGGGGAGAGCGGCACCTGGGGTTCCGCGGTCGCCGGGCAGTCGATGACGCCGCGCAGGTGCAGGGCCGCCTTGAAGGCGCCGAGGGCCGAGGAGCCGCCGCCCATACGGGCCGGGTCGCCGACGGCCACCAGCCCGAACAGGGCGCACAGCCGGTCCTGTTCGTCGTGGGCCCGCTCCCGGTCGCCGGCCCGGCAGAGCCGGTCGAGGCGGACGTAGCCGTGCGGGTCGACGTTGGCGAGGCCGGGGACCGAACCGTCGGCGCCGAGCGCGAGGGCCGCGTCGACGAGCAGTTCCGAGCCGGTCAGGACGCTGAAGCCGGAGAGGTGGCGCGCTCCGGTGACGATCTCGCGGAAGGCGGCCAGGTCGCCGCTGGAGTCCTTCAGGCCCGCGAGCACACCGTCGGCGGCCAGGTCGAGGACGACGTCCGCGGGCAGCTTGGTGTGCACGGCGACCGGGATGTCGTACGCGATCACCGGCACCGGGGAGGCGGCCGCGACCAGGCGGAAGTGGCGGGCGATCTCGGCGGGATGGGTGCGGGCGTAGAAGGGCGCCGTCACCACCACCGCGGCCGCGCCCGCCGCCGTCACCGACGCCACGTGGTCCAGCACTCTCGGCGTCGTCATGTCGATCGCCCCGGCCAGTACCGGCACCTGGCCGCCCACATGGCCGGTCACCGCCTCCACCACCAGTCGGCGCTGCGTGTCGCGCAGATACGCCGCCTCCGACGAGGACCCCAGCACGAACAGCCCGTGCACCCCGCCCGCCAGCAGATGGTCGACCAGCCTGAGCAGGGAGGGGACGTCCACCTCGCGGTCCGGTGTCAGGGGCGTGCAGACGGGCGGGACGACACCGGTGAGCGGGGCGGGAAACGTCATGAGGGCTCCGTTGGATGGTTCTGGCGTACGAGGTCGCGGGTCGACTCGTCCTCCTGGACAGGATGGTGGCAGCGGAAGCGGTGGTCCGCGCTCGACGCGGCCGAGAAATCCGGCATGTCCGCCGCGCACATCTCGTCCGCCTTCCAGCAGCGGGTACGGAACGGGCAGCCGCTGGGCGGGCGCGTCGCCGAGGGGACCGGACCGGTCAGCGGGATCGGGTCGATGGGGTCGAGCAGGCCGGGGGTCGCCGAGAACAGGGCGCGGGTGTACGGGTGCCGGGCGCGCTCGGTGACCCGGGCGGCCGGTGACTCCTCGACGATCCGCCCGAGGTACATGGTGATCACGCGGTCGCTCATCCGCCGGACCGTCTGGATGTCGTGCGAGACGAACACCAGGGCCAGGCCCAGGCGTTCCTTCAGATCCAGCAGGAGGTTGAGGATCTGGGCGCGCACCGAGACGTCCAGGGCGCTGGTGGGCTCGTCGGCCACCACCAGATCGGGATCGAGCGCCAGCGCCCGGGCGATCGCCACGCGCTGGCGCTGGCCGCCCGAGAGCTGGCCGGGCAGGGCGTCGGTGAGGGCCCGGGGAAGACCGACGAGGGACATCAACTCCCGTACGCGTTCGTCCCGTCGGGCCTTCGCGCCGCGGTCGTGCACGTCCAGCGGGTCGCGCAGGATCTGCCGTACCGTCAGCCTCCGGTTCAGGGCCGTCGACGGGTCCTGGAAGATCATGCCGGTGCTGGCGCCGACGGCGGTCCGGCGTTCGGCGGGCGGCATCGTCCACAGGTCGCGGCCCTGGAAGGACACCGTGCCGCTCGTCGGCCGCACCACGCCCACCAGCACCTTCGCCAGGGTCGACTTGCCGCAGCCGGACTCGCCGACCACGCCCACCGTCTCGCCGGGCGCCACGGAGAGGTCGGCGCCGGTCAGGGCGTACACCCTGTCCCGGGTGAACAGGCCGCCGCTGCGCGCCTTGTGCACGACATGGGCGTCGGACAGCTCGACGATCGCGTTCAATTCACGGCCTCCGGCTCCTGCGTCACGAGTTCGGCCGCCGGATGGTGGCAGGCCGCCGTGTGCGTCGGTGTGCCCAGCAGACCGGGCGCGGTGGTGCGGCAGACCTCGGTGGCGAGCGGGCAGCGGTCGGCGAAGCGGCAGCCCGCCGGGAAGTCCGCGGGGGAGGGCACGACGCCCTTGATCTGCGTCATCCGCTCGGCCGCCGACTCCAGCGACAGCACGCTGCCGAGCAGCCCGCGGGTGTAGTGGTGGGCCGGTACCTCCACCAGGTCGGCGGTCACGCCCGTCTCCACGATCTGCCCGCCGTACATCACCACCACCCGGTCGGTGACGTCGGCGATCAGCGCCAGGTCGTGCGAGACGAGGATCAGCGCGAAGCCCAGCTCCTCGCGCAGACGCAGCAGCAGCTCTATGACCTGCGCCTGCACCGTCACGTCCAGGGCCGTGGTCGGCTCGTCGGCGACGATCAGCTTCGGGTCGCGGGACAGCGCCATGGCGATCAGCACACGCTGGCGCTGGCCGCCGGACAGCTCGTGCGGATAGCTGCGCAGGGTGCGCTCCGGATCGAGGCCGACCATGGTGAGCAGTTCGGCGGGGCCGCGCCGGCCGCCGCGCCGTACGACCTGCTTCAGCTGGGCGCGGATCGTCATCGCCGGATTGAGGGAGGACAGGGCGTCCTGGTAGACCATCGCCATCTCGTGGCCGAGCAGCCGGCGCCGTATCCGCATCGGCTCCGACAGCAACTCCCGCCGGCCGAACCGGACATGGCCGCGCACCCGGGCGCCCTTCGGCTCCAGACCCATGATCGACAGCGCCGTCAGCGACTTCCCGCACCCCGACTCTCCGACGAGACCGAGGACTTCACCGGCGTGCACCTCGAAGCTGATGCCGTCGACAATGTCCACACCCCCGTGCCGCTCCTCGAAACCAACGGCAAGTTTCTCAACAGCCAGGACGGCAGCACCGGAAAGGGGCGCGGGGAACTGCGCGCTCAGCCCGGACGGCGCCGCAGACGAACGCTTGGCACGCAACCGGGCGGCCGCCGCCGTCAGCCCCGGCAACTGCAGCACCTCCCCGCTCCCAGGCTCCGGAGCCTCCAACCGGTCGTCGTCCGCGCGTACGTCCACCTCTCGCGCCGGCGGAGCCGCCCACGCGTCCGACACCCCCTCCGACAGGATGTTCAGCGACAGCACGGTCACCAGGATCAGCAGGCCCGGAAACACCGTCGCCCACCAACCCCCGGTCAGCACCATGTCCTTGCCGTCCGCGATGACACTGCCCCAAGACGGGTCCGGAGGACGTACGCCCGCGCCGATGAAGGACAGCGACGCCTCGAAGACGATGGCCTCGGCGACCTGAACGGTGCAGAACACCAGGATCGGGGCGGCGCAGTTGATGGCGACGTGCCGGAGCACGATGTGCGGGGTGCGGGCGCCGATGACCCGTTCCGCCGTGACGTAGTCCTCGCCGTACTGGTCGAGGATGTTCGCCCGGACGACACGCGCTATGGGCGGCATGAACAGGAAGGCGATGGCGCAGATCAGCACGGTGATGCCGCCGCCGAAGACGGCGACCAGGACGGCCGCGAGGGCGATGCCGGGGAACGCCATCACCACGTCCAGGCAGCGCATCAGCGTCTCGTCCAGCGCCTTGCGGGAGGTGGCCGCGACCGCGCCGATCAGCGCGCCCACGACCAGCGCGAGGGCCGTCGCGCCGAGGCCGATCGCGAGCGACCAGCGGGCGCCGTACATCAGCCGGCTCAGGATGTCCCGGCCCAGGCTGTCCTGCCCCATCCAGTGCTCGGCCGAGGGATGCCCGGTGGCGTCGACGGGCGGCTGCTGGTCGAGCGGGTCGTGCGGCGCGAGCAGGGGCGCGAACACGGCCACCAGGACCACCAGGACCAGGAAGCAGACGGCGGCCTTCGACAGCGGCGGCAGCCTGCGCCAGCCGCGCAGGCCGACACCGGGCCGGGACAGCGCCCCGGTGAGGTTCTTGCGCGTGAACTGCGTGATCATGCGGCCGCATCCCTCAGTTTCGGGTTGACCAGCAGGTACAGGACGTCGATGACGAGGTTGACCACGACGAAGCCGGTCGCCGTGGTCAGCACGACCCCCTGGACCACCGCCGGGTCGCCGTTCTTCACGGCGTCGATCATCAGCTTGCCCATGCCGGGCAGCGAGAAGATCGTCTCGATGACGACCGCGCCACCGAGCAGATACCCGACGCGCAGGCCCAGCACGGTCAGCGGGTTGATGAGGGCGTTGCGCAGCACGTTGCGTCCCACGACCACGTGCGGCGGCAGCCCGCTCCCGATCGCCGTGCGGACGTAGTCCTTGTCCAGCTCCTCCACCACCGACGTCCGTACGATGCGCGTCAGTTGGGCCGCGACGGGCAGCGACAGGGCGAGGGCGGGCAGGGTCATCGTCTTCAGCCAGCCGGTGAAGGAGTCGGCCGGGTTGATGTAGCCGCCGGTCGGGAACCAGCCCAGCTCGACCGCCAGGTACTGGATCATCAGCAGCGCCAGCCAGAAGCCGGGGGCGGCCACGCCGGTCAGCGAGACGACCCGGATGACCTGGTCGGGCAGCCGGTCGCGGTAGATCGCCGCCGTCACCCCGCCGAGCAGCGCCAGCACCACCGCGATGCCGAGGCCCAGGAAGGTGAGCTGGAGGGTCAGCGGCAGCGCGGTGGTGACCTGGTCGAGCACGGGGGCGCGGGTCAGCGCGCTGGTGCCCATGTCGCCGTGGAGCAGGTCGCCGACGAAGTGGAGGTAGCGCACGGGCAGCGGGTCCAGCAGGCCGTTCTGCTCGCGGAAGTCGTGCAGTTGCTGCGGGGTGGGGTTCGCGCCCTGGAAGAACGCGGACGCCGGGTCGACGTCCGAGAAGCGCATCACCAGGAACACGAACAGCACGATGCCGAGCATCAGCGGCACGAGCAGGGCGATGCGGCGGAGCAGGATCCTGACGACGGCGATCACGAAGCGGACTCCCCTGCCCCTAGGCCCACTTGGCCTGGAGGACGTTGATGCCGGGGTAGGGCTGCGCCCTTATGCCGGTGAGCTGTTTCGGGTCCCAGGCGGTGATCAGCTCGTTGTGGACGACGGGGTAGAGCACGACCTGCTCGGCGACGGTGTCGACGTAGTCCTGGATCATCGCCTTCTTCTTGTCCGGGTCGGGCTCCTGGGTGGCCCGGTCCATGTCCTTGAAGAGCTGCTTGGCGACGGAGTTGTCGGCCCACCGGGTGTACTGCATCCAGAGATTGGTGGGCCCGTAGTTGTAGTGCATGATCAGGTCGGCGTCGAGGCCGAACTGGTTGGGGTTGGAGGCGGCGGCGACCACCTGGTAGTCCTGCTTCTGGTCCATCTTGGTGAAGACGGCCGTGGTCTCCTGCGGGGAGAGGGTCGTCTTGACGCCGATCGCGTCCCAGGAGGCCTTGATGGTCGGCAGGCAGTCGACGATCCAACTGACGTTCACGGCCAGGATCTCGATCTTCAGCCCGCTGACCCCGGCCGCCTTCAGCAGCGCCTTCGCCTTCTCCGGGTCGTAGTCGTAGACCGTCTTCGCCCGCCGGTAGGTGGGGTTGCCCTCGTTCAGGAACGACGACGACGGCTTGCCGTGGCCCTTCAGCGCGACCTGCACCATCTTCTCGGTGTCGATGGCGTAGTGCAGTGCCTGGCGCACCCGTACGTCGTCGAAGGGCTTGTGCTTGGTGTCGAACATCAGGAACAGGTTGTTCATGCCGGCGCCGCCCGCCACCGTCAGCCCGCCGCTCTCCAGCTGCTTGATGTTGGCGTACGGGATGTTGTCGGAGATCTGCGCGCCCGCGCTGGAGCCGGAGATCTTGGCGACGCGCGGCGCGGCGTCCACGATCGTCAGCCAGTTCATGTTCTTGAAGGCGGGCGGGCGAGGGCCGTTGTAGTCGGCGAACGCCTCGAAGGTGGTGTTCGACTTCGGGTGGTGCGCGCTCTGCCGGTACGGTCCCGAGCCGACCGCCAGGCCCTTGATCGCGTCGTCCCAGGCGCCGGGCTTGGAGAAGACGTGCTTCGGCATGATCTTCGCCAGGGTGAGTCGCGAAACCCCGTCCGGGAAGGGGAAGTTGAGCACCAGCTCGACGTTCTGCGCGTCGATCTTGCGGACCTCCTTCAGCCAGCCGGCGAAGAAGCCCTTGGCGAGCGTCTGCGTCTTGGGGTCGAGGATGCGGTCGAAGACGAACACCACGTCGTCGGCGGTGACGGGCCTGCCGTCGTGGAACTTGGCGCCCGCGCGCAGCGTGAACTTCCAGGAGGTGGCGTTCACGTCCTTGGGCAGCTCGGTGGCGAGCGCGGCGTAGGGCTTGCGGGAGATCGGGTCGGTGTCGAGCAGGCCCTCGTAGATGTGGTTGTTGCCGGCCATGCAGAAGGCGGACGCGGTCTGGGTGGGGTCCCAGGTGCCGTCGTTGCCGTAGCCGATGACAGCGGTCAGGGTGCGGTTCCTGCCGCTCCCGCTGCCGGTGTCGTTCGTGGACTGGGGCCCCGAGGAGCAGGCCGACAGCGACGCGGAGACGGCGGTGGCCGCACCCATCGCGCCGGTGTACTTCAGGAAGGTCCGGCGATGCACGGTTCCTCCAGCGAGTGAGGAGATACGACGTCCTACGTCCTGCCGTCAGCCGCGACCATAGGAGCGGCCCGGGGGGCGGTCAAGGGCCCGCACACGAATGGCGTAGCTGCCAGAGGTCGAGCCAATGGCGGAGCCGGTGGCGGGAGTTGGCGCACGTCAGTGCCGGACATGGGACGTGGGACGTCCGGTGCGCGTACGATGCGGCGCATGGCCGCGGAGCCGAGGAACAGGGAGACCAGGAACCCCAGGGGCGCGGAGTCCGGCAACAGCCGGATACGGCGGGAGGTCGTGCAGCTGATCCTCGACCGAAGGCTCCGGCCGGGCGCGCCGCTGCCCACCGAGGCCGAGCTGATGGAGGACCTCGGCGTCAGCCGCAACTCCGTGCGCGAGGCCCTCAAGGCGCTCCAGGCACTCGACATCGTGGAGATCAGACACGGCTACGGCACCTACGTCGGCCAGGCCTCGCTGACCCCGCTGATCGACGGGCTCACCTTCCGCACGCTCGCCTCGCACGACGACGACACCGGGGCGCTCGCCGAGATCCTCCAGGTGCGCGAGGTCCTGGAGGAGGGGCTGATCCGGCGCATCGCGGGGTCGGTCGCCGAGGCGGAGCTGGACACGCTGGAGGAGGTCGTCGCGGGGATGGAGGCGGCGGTCCGCGCGGGGCGTCCCTTCCCCGAACTCGACCGCGAGTTCCACGAGTTGCTCTACGCGTCGCTCGGCAACGCCCTCGTGCCCCAGCTGCTCGGGGCCTTCTGGACCGTCTTTCGCAGGGTGGCCGGGGCCCGCGGCTGGACGGACGACCCGGAGCCGGAGGTGACGGTCCGCCGGCACCGGGACATCGTGACCGCGCTGCGGGCCGGGGACGCCGAGGGTGCGGAGCGTGCGATGGTGCACCACTTCCGGGGCATCGAGGACCGTACGCTGGCGCGATGACGGACACCTGGCGGCCGGCGGACCCCGGTGTGCTGCGACTGCCCTCCGGGCGGCTGGTCCGGGGCCGGGGCCTGCGGCACCCCCTCGCGGAGGGAGCGCCCACGCCCTCGTACGCCCTCTACCTCCTCGGCCGCCGACCCCCGCCCGTCACCTGGGAGTTCCGCTGGGTCCGCTGGCCGGACTTCCGCCTCCCGGCCGACCGCGCGGACGCCCGCGCGGCCCTGGCCGAGGCCTGGCGGCGGGCCGCCGTGGAGCGCGTCGAGATCGCCTGCGGCGGCGGGCGCGGCCGCACCGGCACGGCACTGGCCTGTCTGGCGGTCCTGGACGGCGTATCAGCCGAAGAGGCGGTGGCCTTCGTACGGCGGCACTACGACCGGCGCGCGGTGGAGACGCCGTGGCAGAAGCGGTACGTGCGGCAGTTCTGACCGAGCGGTGTCAGCCGAGGGTTTCGGCCACGATAGCCGCCGCCCTTGCGAGCAGGCTGTCGTCCCAAGCGGCGTCCTGCCGCGGCTTCGTCGACAGGACGGCCAGGACGACCGGGGCGCCGTCGGCCGTCCATGCGACGGCCACGTCGTTGGTGGTGCCGTAGGAACCGGAGCCCGTCTTGTCGCCGACCGTCCAGGTGGCGGGCAGGCCGGCGCGGATGCGGTGGTCGCCGGTCGTGTTGGTCAGCAGCCAGTGGGTCAGGCGGTCGCGGTCCGGGCCGTTCAAGGCGTGGCCGAGGACCAGGCAGGCGTAGCTGCCGCCGATGGCGCGAGGGCTCGTGGTGTCCGTACGGCGGCCCGGTTCGGCCGAGTTGAGGTCCGGCTCCCACCTGTCCAGGCGGGTCACAGGGTCGCCGAGGGAGCGGGCGAAGCGGGTCACGGCGGTGGGGCCGCCGAGCAGGCGCAGCAGGAGGTTGGCGGCCGAGTTGTCGCTGTAGCGGATGGCGGCGTCGCAGAGTTCGGCGACCGTCATGCCGTGGGCCAGGTGCTCCTCCGTGCCCGTGACGGGGGCGCCGTCCACGAGGTCCGCGCGCGTGTAGTGGATGCGGCGGGCGAGGACCTCGCCGTGCCGGTCCAGGTCGCGCAGGACGGCGCCGGCGACCAGCGTCTTGAAGGTCGAGCACATGGGGAAGCGCTCGTCGGCGCGGTGGGTGACGGAGCGTCCCGTGCGGACGTCGTGCGCGAAGACGCCGAGCCGGGCGCCGTGCCGCTGCTCCAGCGCGCGCAGGCGGTCGGTGATGGCGTGGGCGGGCGCGCTGGTCAGGAGCGCGGCGGCGGTGGCGGTGCCCGCGGTGAGCAGGGTGCGTCGGCCTGGGATCGTGTTCTCCTTCGGTCGGTACGAGACGACGATCTTCCGTCTTCGATCTTCCGTCTTCCTAGATCTTCCGTCTTCCTACCCATGATCGACGCCGTACGTCATTCGTTGGTTGAGCGGTCGTAGACCATCGGCGGACGGCGGGGCGCGCCGGTGCCCGGCACAGTGAACGGCATGGAGAAGACGAAGGGGATCACCCGGGCACGGTTCCTCGCGGGGGCGGCGGCCCTCGGAGCGGCGGCGACGGTGCTGCCGTCCCGTCCGGCGGTGGCCGCAGGCGGCCTCGGGCACCGCGGTGTCGTCTACACCGTCGGCGAGGGCGAGACGCCCGGGACCGCGTGGAGCGCGGCCCGGATGCGCCGGGACATCCGCGCCGTCCGCGACCGCCTGCACGCCGACACCGTCGACGTCACCGGCGACGGCGTCGAACGGCTCACCGCCACCGCCACCGAGGCCGCCGAGCAGGGGCTGCACGTGTGGCTCCAGCCGACCCTCGCGGACGCGCCCGAGCGGGACATCCTGGAGCACATGGCCGAGTGCGGCCGGTTCGCGGAGCGGCTGCGGCGCCACGGCGCGAGCGTCGACTTCAGCGTGGGCTGCGAGTTCTGGCTGTTCGTGCCCGGGATCGTGCCGGGGGCGACGGTCATGGACCGGGTGCGGAACATGATGGAGGGCGACTTCGACCCCGTGAAGATGCAGCGCCGCCTGGACCGCTTCACCGCGAAGGCGGCGGCGCTCGGCCGGTCCGTCTTCCACGGAAACCTCGGCTACGCCGCCGCCCAGGACGACGAGGTGGACTGGCGGCTCTTCGACGTCGTCGGCATCGACTACTACTCGTACTTCCGCCACCCTGCCGACTACGTACGGGAGTTGAGGAAATACCAGCGCTGGGGCAAGCCCCTCGCCATCACCGAGTTCGGCACCTGCACCTACCGGGGCGCACCCCAGGCGGGCGGCATGGGCTGGGACGTCGTCGACTACGACAAGGGCGAGATCAAGGGACACCTGGTGCGCAGCGAGCACACCCAGGCCGCCTACCTGACCGACCTGGTGCGGGTCTTCGAGTCGATGGGCCTGTACGCGGCGATGGCCTTCGAGTTCGTCACCCCGGACGCCCCGCACCGCGCCGACGACCCGCGCAAGGACCTCGACATGGCGAGCTACAGCATCACCAAGGCGATCAAGGACCGCCCCGACGACCCCCGTTCGGGCTGGCACTGGGAGCCGAAGGAGGCGTTCCACGCACTGGCCCGGCAGTACGGCCGGTGCGCTCGACGGCCCTGATCGGGCTACCGGCAGTAGACGTCCCGCCGCGGCCGCTCCCCGGTCGCCAGGAAACGTGAGACCGTCGCGTCGCCGCACGCGTTGCCGTTGTCGAGATAGGCGTCGTGGCCGGTGGAGTTCACCGTCACCATCACGGCACGGCGGCCCAGGGCCTCGCGCAGCTTCCGGGCGCCGCTCAGCGGCGTCGCGACGTCGCGACGGTTCTGGACGAGCAGGACGTTGGAGGGGCCCCGGTCGGTGATCCGTACCGGCGCCCGCTCCGGCTGCCAGGGCCAGGCGGCGCACACCATGGCGTTGCGGGGCATGCCCGCGGTGAGCGGGTACTTGGCCCGGCTCTCCTCGACCGCCTTGCGGTACACGGCGGCCGACTTCGGCCAGGCGGCGTCGTTGCATATGGTGGCGGCGCCGACCGCGGTGTAGTTCTGCAGCACCGGGTCCGGGGGCGACTGCGGGGCGGGAGGCACCTCGCCCTTCTGCGCGGCCAGGATCAGCTGCGCCAGGCCGGCGTAGTCGTCGGGGTCGTAGAAGCTGTTCAGCATGGTCTGGCGCAGGACGTTGCCGTTGAGCTCCTCCGGGTCGGCGCCGGGCCACGGGATCGGTTCGCGGTCCAGGCGGGCGGCCAGGCGCAGGAAGAGCGGGCGGACCTCGGCGGCCGTATCGGCCAGACGGTACGGATTTCCGGGCGCGGACGCCCACTTGGCGAACTCGGGGAAGTTGTCCTCGACGCCCACCTCGGCCGCCTCCAGCCAGGCGCGCTCCACCTTCGCCGGGTCGGGATTGTCGTTGCTGTCCAGCACGATGCGGTCGGTGTGCTGCGGGAAGAGCTGGGCGTACACGGCCCCGACGTACGTGCCGTACGAGACGCCCCACGCCGAGAGCTTCCGCTCGCCGAGGGCGGCCCGGATGCTGTCGAGGTCGCGGGCGTTGTCGACCGTGCTGATGTGCCGCATCAGCTCGCCGCCGTTGCGCGCGCAGGCTTGCGAGATACGGCGGGCGGTGGTCATGTTCTGGCCGACGGAGCCGTCGGCGGCGGGCCAGGGCCGCAGCGCGGTCAGGGCGAGGTCGGCATGGTCGAGGCCACAATCGACTGTGGTCGAGGGCGCGTTGCCGCGCGGCGCGTACCCGATCAGGTCGTAGGAGTCCCGGACGCTCCGCGGCAGCTTCTGTCCCTTCCCCGAGGGGTCCGCGAGGCTGGTGCCGCCGGGGCCGCCCGGTACCAGGAACAGGGCGCCCCGGCGGGCGGACGGCCGCTCGGCGGGGATGCGGGAGAGGGCCAGGTCGATCTTCGGGCCGTCGGGACGGGCGTAGTCCAACGGGACTTCGAGGGTCGCGCACTGCTGCCGGGTGTCGAGGCCGCTGCCGTCGCACCTGGCCCATTTCAGGGAAGAGGCGGACGCGTCGGCGGCGGACGCGGTCAGGGGCGTGACGACACCGAAGACGATGCCGGAGGCGGCTGCGATCAGGGCTGCGCTCTTCGTGATCTCCTTCATACCTACGAGCCTCCCGGACCCGGCCCGCACCTCCCATCCGGGCAACTGCCTTGTCGGTACGGGGGTTTACCCCAGACCGGAGGCAGGGTTTGTCAGACGTCCCGCCGGTCCACGACCGTCACCGTCAGTACGGCCGCGACGCCCGCCCACACCGTGAACACGATCCAGCCGCCGGTGACCGTCGTCGGGTACCTGGGAGTCAGGGTGAAGGGGTGGTCCCCGTAGCCGATGTCGACGAGCCGCACCCAGGCGTTGTACGGCAGCGCGTTCCCGACGCAGGCGGTCCAGTGGTAGCGGTCGGTGATGAAGGACGGCAGGAGCAGCAGCAGGATCGTGGTGAGGATCATCGTGGTCGCGCTGTGCCGGATCAGTGCGCCCATGGCCATGCCGACCAGGGCACTCACCGGCGCGAGCAGGGCGGAGGCCGCGACCACGCGCCAGGCACCGGGGTGGCCGATCGGCACGCCGGTGCCGCGGCCGTCGAGGACGGCCTGGGTGGCGGCGTAGGAGGCGGCCGCGACGACCGCGCCGTAGACCGTCATCACCGCCGTCACCACGAGCAGCTTGGCCGTCATCAGCGCCCGCCGGTCGGGCACGGCGGTGAAGGTCGTGCGGACCAGGCCGGTCGCGTACTCGCCGACGACGGTGATGGCGCCGACGCCCGCGGCCGCCAGGACCAGCATCAGCGCGGCGCCCGCGGTGAAGGCGTCGCGCAGCGCCCAGTAGACGAAGTCGTCACGGATCGGCCCGCTGTAGTGCGGGTAGTTGACGTAGTCGGCGCGGGCCGCGTTCGTGTTGAAGGCGATAAGGGCCACTGCGCTTGAGCCCAGCGCCCAGTAGGTCGAGCGCAGGGAGCGCAGCTTGATCCACTCGGCGGCGAGCAGGTCGGTGAAGCGGGCGGCCGGCAGGGCGAGCGTGGTCATCGGGTCTCTCCTGCCGCGTACTCGACGCTGTCGGCGGTCAGTTCCATGAAGGCCGTCTCCAGCGAGGCCGTCTGAGGGGACAACTCCCAGAGCAGAAACCGGTGTTCGTGTGCGAGTTCGCCGATCCTGACCGCGCTCGCGCCCCGCACCGTCAGCGTCTCCTCGTCGTCGGGGGCCACCGCCGCGCCCTGAGCCGTCAGGACGGCCGCCAGCCGGCCCGCGTCCGGCGAGCGCACCGTCACCGTCGGCGCCGTGCCGCGCGCCGCGAACTCGATCAGGCTCTCGGCGGCGATGAGCTCGCCACGGCCGATGACGACCAACTCGTCGGCGGTGTGCTCCATCTCGGACATCAGATGGCTGGAGACGAAGACCGTACGGCCCTCGCGCGCAAGTCCCCGGAACAGCTCCCGCACCCACAACACGCCTTCCGGATCGAGCCCGTTGAGCGGTTCGTCGAACATCAGCACCGGAGGGTTCCCGAGCAGCGCGCCCGCGATGCCGAGCCGCTGCCTCATGCCCAGGGAGAAGGTGCCGATCCGGCGGCGGGCCGCGGAGCCGGTGAGCCCGACCTCGGCGAGCACCTCGTCCACCCGCCCCTTCGGGATGCGGTTGCTGCGGGCCAGCGCGTGCAGATGGGCCCGCGCGCTGCGCCCGCCGTGCACGTCGTGCGCGTCGAGGAGGGCGCCGACGTGCCGCAGGCCGCGCGGCCGTCGGCGGAAGCTGCGGCCGTCGACGGTGGCGGTGCCGCCGCTCGGCTCGACGAGGCCCAGCAGCATGCGCAGGGTCGTCGTCTTGCCCGCGCCGTTGGGGCCGAGGAAGCCGGTGACCCGGCCGGGGCGGACGGTGAAGGACAGATCGCGGACGGCCGTCGTGGGGCCGTAGCGCTTGGTGAGCTGCTCGACTTCGATCATGCGGACCACGGTCGCGTGGACGGGACCGCCCGCACATCGGCCGGGTGCTGACACCGCTGCCGGCCGGGTGTCGACCGTGGTTGTACGTCCACGGGCCGATGACCGTGCGCTCCCGCGCGCCTACGATCGCGGCATGTCGACCGTCCCGCCCCCGCAGCCCCTGGTCAAGCGCGTGCCGCCGGGCGCCTGGACCGCGCTCGTGTGGTGCGCGAGCACCCTGTTCACGCTGCTGACGACCTTCCGGCTGCCCGGCGAGACCGAGCCGGGGCGGTGGCCTGCGGCCCAGCTGTACCGCTGGGACGGCCTGACGGTCCTCGTCGTGGCCACCGCGCTCGCGGTGCGGGGCTCCCAACTGCTGCACCGCAGACCGCTGGCCGCCCTGACGCTGATCGTCCTGGCCGCGATCGCCGAGACGACCACGCTGGGCGTCGGCGAACTGCCGATGGCCCAGTACCTCACGGTCGTCGTGGCCCTCTACTTCATCGCGGCGGCGCACCCGCGCCGCGTCGCGTTCACCGCCCTGGCCATGGCGATCGCCACGCTGATCGTGTATCTGGCCGTACGGCTGCTGCGCGGCTGGTCCGTCGGCATGTCCGCGGAACTGGCCGTGGTCCTCGTCACCGTCATCGCCTGGCTGCTCGGCAACTCCGCGCACCAGGCCCGCGTGCACGCCGAGCGGCTCGGCGCCGAGCACGCGGCCCGGGCCGTCACGGCCGAACGGCTGCGCATCGCCCGCGAGATGCACGACACCGTGGCCCACAGCATCGGCATCATCGCCCTCCAGGCCGGAGCGGCGTCCCGCGTCGCCACGGCCCGCCCTCAGGCGGCTCTCGCGGCCATGCGGGCCGTGGAGAACGAGGGCCGGGAGACCCTGGCCGGCCTGCGCCGCATGCTGGTCGCGCTGCGGGCGGCGGACGAGGGGGAGTCACCGCGGGCCGCCCCCGCGGGCCTGGGGGACGTCGACCGGCTGGCGGCCACGACCTCCGCGGCGGGCGTCCGGGTGGAGGTGCGGCGGCTGGGGGAGAGGCGCCAACTCCCGCCGGACATCGACCTGTCGGCGTTCCGCATCGTGCAGGAGTCGGTGACGAACGTGGTGCGCCACGCGGGCACCCGCCAGTGCCATGTCACCTTGCGCTACGGCGACGACGAACTCGCCCTGGAGATCACCGACGAGGGCCGCGGCCGGGGAAGCGCCACGGACACGGGCTTCGGCCTCGCGGGCATGCGCGAGCGGGTCGCCCTGCTGCACGGCGAGTTCACGGCCGCGCCGCGCCCCGAGGGCGGTTTCCGCGTCGCCGCCCGCCTGCCGCTCCCGGCGGCGGCGCGATGAGCGGGCAGCCACCGGTCCGGGTGCTCCTCGTCGACGACCAGGAACTTATCCGTACCGCACTCAGCATGGTCATGGCCGACATCGAGGACGTGGACGTGGCAGGCGAGGCGGGCACGGGGGAGGAGGCGGTGCGGCTGGCCGCCGAACTCGCCCCGGACGTGGTCGTCATGGACATCCGCATGCCCGGCATGGACGGCATCGAGGCGACCCGCCGCATCACGGAGGCGGAGCCCGAGGCGCGGGTGGTCGTCCTGACCACCTTCGACGACGACGCCTACGTCTACGGTGCGCTGCGGGCCGGCGCGTCCGGCTTCCTGGTCAAGGACATGGCCCTGGACGACATCATCGCCGCGGTACGGGTGGTGGCGGCCGGGGACGCGTTGATCGCGCCGAGCGTGACCCGCCGCCTGATCCACGAGTTCGCCGCGCGGCCCGAACCGGTGGGCGGGCGCCGCGAGTTGAAGGCCATAACCGACCGCGAACGCGAGGTCCTCACGCTGGTCGGCAGCGGCCTGTCCAACGCCGAGATAGCCGCCGAGCTGTGCATCAGCGTGGCCACGGCGAAGACGTACCTGACGCGGTTGCTGACCAAGCTGGACGCGCGGGACCGGGTTCAGCTGGTGATCATGGCCTACGAGGCCGGGCTGGTGTCGGTACGGCAGTAGCCGACGAACAGGGCCCAGACGGCGGCCCCCACGACCAGGACGGGACCCTGGGCCACCTTGCTGTCCCGGACGGGGACGACACCGGGGACTCCGTCGGCGACCTCGACGCAGTTGCCGCCGTTGCCGTCGCTGTAGGTGCTCTTGCGCCAGTGTGCGTTGCTCAGGTCGAACGCGCGCATCGTCTGAAGTCCTCCGCCGCCGATTCGATGAGGGCCCGGGACGCGTCCGGCGACAGCGCGGCGGCCCTGAGCTGATCGTATGCTCCGCGGGCCCGCTTCACCACAGCCGGATCGTCCAGCAGATGGCCCGAATACACGGCTTCTGTATAGGCCGTTGGCGGTGCGTCCTCGAACTCCATCAGCTTCAGGTCACCGGTCATGACCGCGTATGCCCCCGCCCCGTACGGCAGCACCTGCACCAGCACCGTCCGCTCGCGCGCGACCTTCGCCACGTGCTCCAGCTGGCTGGCCATGACCTCGGCTCCGCCGAGCGGGATCCGCAGCACGTTCTCGTGCAGGATCACCCAATACACGGGCCGTGTCGCGTCCTTGAGGATGCGCTGGCGCTCCAGGCGCCCCGCGACCTTCTCCTCGATGTACTCGTCCGCGGCGAACGGATTCATCGCCAGGGTGACCGCACGGGCGTAGTCAGCCGTCTGCAACAGCCCCGGCACCAGTGCGGGCGCGAACTCGCAGATGTTCGCAGCCAGCCGTTCGAGTTCCGCCGCCTTCGCGAAGTAATCCGCGTACCGGGGGTCGTCAATCAGCTTCAGACACAGACGCTCGAAAATACCGTCGGTTTGCAGGATCTCGTCAATCCGGCTCGCGATATCCGGCTGGGGTTTTCGAATGGCCTGCTCGAACTGCCCGATGTAGGCGCCCGACACGAAGACGCGGGAGCCCAGGTCCGCCTGGGTGATCCCCGCGGCCTCACGCCGCCGTTTGAGCTCCGCTCCGAAGAACTCCCACACCGCTTGCTGCGAACCGTTGGCCACGGCCAACCCCCTTGCGCTGCGCCCCACTTGTAGTGGGCAGTCTCCTGCCGAGTGTAGGCGGAACGGGCCATGCTGGAGATGAAAAGCGTGAAACCGGAAAGGAGGGGGGAGCGAGAAAAGGTGGTGCAGGAATTGTCCGTCGCATTTGTTACGGTCGTCAAGGAGAGGAAATGAAACCCTCCATCGGTACCCATGTCGTAGACACACGTACGGGAAAGGTGGGAATCGTCATGGGACATGAAGGACCGTACGTACAACTGAGACCGTACGGCGGTGGCAGGGAGTGGGACGCCGACCCCGGCGCCGTGCGCGGAGCCACCACTTCCGAACGTCTCAGCGCGGCGACCGCGTACGCCAACGCACGCAGCCGGGGCGAAGTCCCTTGACGTAAGGTGCGGGCGCATGGGCCTGTGGAAGTGGAGACGGCGGAAAGAGCGGAGCGGCGGCAGACGGTGGGCCAGTCCCAGGGCCACCTCCCGCTACCCCGTCCCCCTCACCCGGCATCAGCTCTGGATGGTGTCCCTGAGCGCGCCGGTGAGCCGGGACCGGAGTGCCTCGCGGACCACCCTGTACCCGTTCACGCGGATCGACGACGACAGCGCCGGTGGCTGGCTCGCCGAGCAGTGGGTGATCACCTCGCGGGAGCAGCTGGCCGGCCGGCTCGACGAACTCTCCCGCAGCGGCTACCGGGCGCGCGCCCAGCAGCGCTTCGGTGTCGCGCCGCTCGCCTGGGACGCCGCCCTGTACGTCGACATAGCCCGGCTCGGCTTCGGGGCCGGTCTGATCTCCGAGGCCGAGGCGTGGACGGCGCTGAAGAACATCGTGCCGTCGGTGGTGCGGACGTACGCCTCCTGGCAGGAGTACGCCGATCACTACCTGCTGGGCCGGCAGGTGTGGCGGGAGGGGCTGAGCGGCGCACGGGAGGGATCCGTCCCCGCCCCGCAGTCCGCCGCCGACGCGCATCTGAGCGCGCTGCTGGACCCGGCGAACGGGACCAGCCCCTGGAACCTGGCCCCCTGGGACACCATCAGCCACCCCGACCGGGCACGCTGAGCGCGGCCGTACGGGAGAATGGCCTCATGAGTCTGTTCCGCGACGACGGCATCGTGCTGCGCACCCAGAAGCTGGGTGAGGCGGACCGGATCATCACCCTGCTCACGCGCGGGCACGGGCGCGTACGCGCCGTGGCCAGGGGCGTCCGGCGCACCAAGTCCAAGTTCGGCGCCCGCCTCGAGCCCTTCTCCCACGTCGACGTGCAGTTCTTCGCGCGCGGCAGCGAGCTGATCGGGCGCGGTCTGCCCCTGTGCACCCAGAGCGAGACCATCGCGCCGTACGGCGGCGGGATCGTCGCCGACTACGCCCGCTACACCGCGGGCACGGCCATGCTGGAGACCGCCGAGCGGTTCGCCGACCACGAGGGCGAGCCGGCCGTGCAGCAGTACCTGCTGCTCGTCGGCGCGCTCAGGACCCTGGCCCGCGGCGAGCACGCCCCGCACCTGATCCTCGACGCGTTCCTGCTGCGCTCCCTCGCGGTCAACGGCTACGCCCCCAGCTTCACCGACTGCGTGAAGTGCGGAATGCCCGGCCCGAACCGGTTCTTCTCGGTCGCCTCGGGCGGCTCCATCTGCGTGGACTGCCGGGTGGCCGGCAGCGTCGTACCCTCGCCGCAGACCCTGGAGCTCCTCGGCGCGCTGCTTACGGGAGACTGGGAGACCGCGGACGCGTGCGAGCCGCGGTACGTCAGGGAGGGCAGCGGGCTGGTCTCCGCCTACCTGCACTGGCATCTGGAACGCGGGCTGCGTTCGCTTCGTTACGTGGAGAAGTGAACCGCCCGGCAGAGCAAGCCGTCTGCAACGGCAACCCGTCTTAAGGAGACGAGAAACACATGGCAGTACGCGGGATCCTGGGACGCCGGCGCCGTGAGTACAACGCGCCGGAGCCGCACCCGTCGGGCGCCCGCGCGCCGAAGCTGCCGGGCGAGCTGGTCCCGAGCCACGTCGGGATCGTCATGGACGGGAACGGCCGGTGGGCGAAGGAGCGCGGCCTGCCGCGCACCGAGGGTCACAAGGTCGGCGCCGAGCGCGTCGTGGACGTGCTTCAGGGCGCGATCGAGATGGGCGTGGGCAACATCTCGCTGTACGCCTTCTCCACCGAGAACTGGAAGCGCTCGCCCGAAGAGGTCCGATTTCTGATGAACTTCAACCGCGAGTTCATCGCCAAGTCCCGCGACCAGCTCGACGAGCTCGGCATCCGGGTGCGCTGGGTCGGCCGGATGCCCAAGCTGTGGAAGTCGGTCGCCAAGGAGCTCCAGATCGCCCAGGAGCAGACCAAGGACAACGACCTGCTCACGCTGTACTTCTGCATGAACTACGGCGGCCGGGCGGAGATCGCGGACGCCGCGCAGGCCCTCGCGGAGGACGTGAAGGCGGGCCGGCTCGACCCGTCCAAGGTCACCGAGAAGACCCTGGCGAAGTACCTGTACTACCCGGACATGCCGGACGTGGACCTGTTCCTGCGTCCCAGCGGCGAGCAGCGCACCTCCAACTTCCTGCTCTGGCAGAGCGCTTACGCCGAGATGGTCTTCCAGGACGTCCTGTGGCCCGACTTCGACCGCCGCGACCTGTGGCGCGCCTGCGTCGAATTCGCCTCCCGCGACCGCCGGTTCGGCGGTGCCGTGCCGAACGAGGAGCTCCTGAAGATGGAGCGCGAGATGCGCGGCGATTCGGCCACTTCGTAGCCACCGGCGGTTCATCCGCCCGGCGAGGGCGGGTTCACGGCGATCGCCGACGATCCGGCCATGAATCGTGTGACTCCCGCCCTCGCGCTGTGCACCGTGCTGGTCGCGGCCCTGCCCGCCCAGGCCGCCGGCCGGCCCGCACACACCGACAGCTACGGCACCAAGGCGCCCTACGCCCCCGAGCAGAACCCGCGCGCCTACGAGAAGGCACCCGCCGGCTTCACGCCCGTCTTCACGGAGAACGTCTCCCGGCACGGCTCCCGTTCCGCGACGGACGGCGAGGACGCCGACCTGGTCCTCGGCCTGTGGGACAAGGCGCACGCGGTCGGCCAACTCACTCGTAAGGGCACGGAGTTCGGCCCGAAGGTGCGGGCGCTCCAGGCCGCGATGGCGAAGATCGGGTACGGCAACCTCAGCGCCCGCGGCAAGCAGGAGATCCGGGGCACGGCCGCCCGAGCGGCCGACCGCCTGCCGTCCCTCTTCGCCGCGATCGCCGAGAACGGCGAGAAGATCGACGTCGTCAGCTCCGGCCAGGGCCGGGCGGTCGACAGCGCGAACCTCTACGCCGGCGCCCTCGGGGACACCGACCCCGGCCTGAAGCCCCTCATCGGCGCGACCCGCACCGACAAGGACCTGCTGTACTTCCACAAGGCGGCCGGCGGCGCGGCCTACCGCGACTACATCGCGAACGACAAGCGCCTCGCCGACACCCTGCAGTCGATCACGGACCAGCCGAGGACCCACGAGGCGGCGCGCAGCGTCCTGCTCCGGCTCTTCACGCCCGCCTTCGTCGACCGGCTCGCCGCCGCCGACCAGGTGGCCGCCGCGCAGGCCGTCTACAACCTGTACGCGATCGCCCCGGCGATGAGCGGGGAGAGCCCGGACGGCAGGGGCTGGGGCATGGAGCGGTACATCTCCCGCTCCGACGCGGCCTGGTTCGGCTATCTGTCGGACGCGGAGGACTTCTACGAGAAGGGTCCCGGCTTCTCGGACAGCGACATCACCTACGAGATGGCCGGCGTCCTCCTCGACGACTTCTTCCGGCAGATCGAGGCGAAGAAGGCCGGCACCAGCACCCTCGGCGCCGAACTCCGCTTCACCCACGCCGAGGAGATCATCCCCCTGGCCGCCCTCATGGGCCTGCCCGGCAGCACGAAGCCGGCGACACCGGGCGTCCCGTACACCTACAAGAACAACCCCTGGCGCGGCGCGAACGTCGCTCCGCTCGGCTCCAACATCCAGTGGGACGTCTTCCGGAAGGGCAGCCGCTACCTGGTCCGCATGCTCTACAACGAGAAGGAAGTCGCCTTCAAGCAGCCCTGCACCCCGATCAAGAAGGGCAGCAGCTTCTACGACCTGAACGAACTGGAGCACTGCTTCAACCGGGCCTGAGCTGCAGTTCCTCAGGGGCGCGGGGAACTGCGCGACAAGCCACAACGCACCCGCAGCCGCACGACCGCCTAACCCGCCGAGCTCTCCGCACAGTCAGAACACGTACCGAAGATCTCGACCGTGTGGGCCACGTTGACGTACCCGTGCTCCGCCGCGATCGCCTCCGCCCACTTCTCCACCGCGGGCCCCTCCACCTCGACGGCCTTGCCGCAGACGCGGCAGACCAGATGGTGATGGTGCT
Source organism: Streptomyces sp. NPDC048419 (assembly GCF_043200415.1). Taxonomy (NCBI): domain Bacteria; kingdom Bacillati; phylum Actinomycetota; class Actinomycetes; order Kitasatosporales; family Streptomycetaceae; genus Streptomyces; species Streptomyces sp. NPDC048419. Next base: position 728,621 of record NZ_JBICXT010000002.1, read on the forward strand.
CGCCGGTGGAGCAGCGGCGGTACACCGACTCGCCCTCCGACGTGCGCAGAACGTCCACCTCGCCCGCGTCGGCGAGGGACTGCAGGGTGCGGTAGACGGTGGTCAGCCCGACCGAGTCGCCCTTGTGCTTCAGCATGTCGTGGAGGTCCTGCGCGCTGCGGAACTCCTCGACCTCGTCCAGGGCCGCCGCCACGGCTGCCCGCTGCCGGGTCGCACGGCCCTTCACGGGCGGTCCAGCGGTCGTCACCGGTTCCTCCTTGGTCAGCCTGCGTCTGCCCGGACATTGTGCCAGTCCGGGCTGTGCGCGGTCAGACGCCGACCTTGCCGTCCGAGCCACGCGCGGCCGGAATCGCGCACTCTGCCGGATCCCCGGCGGGCTGCGCGTCGGTGGCGGCACGGGCGCGGCGCCGGGCCAGCGGGGCCGCGAGCGCCGTCAGCACGGCGAACGCCGCGATGGTCAGCAGCACGATCGTCGCGCCGGGCGGCACGTCCTGGTAGTAGGAGGTGACCGTGCCGCCGATCGTCACCGTCACCCCGATCGCGACCGCGATCGCGAAGGTGGCCGCGAAGCTGCGGCTCAACTGCTGGGCCGCCGCCACCGGGACGACCATCAGCGCGCTCACCAGCAGCAGGCCCACCACCCGCATCGCGACCGTGACCGTCACCGCCGCCGTCACCGCGGTGAGCAGGTTCAGGGCGCGCACCGGCAGCCCCGTGACCCGCGCGAACTCCTCGTCCTGGCTGACCGCGAAGAGCTGCCGGCGCAGACCGACGGTGACCAGCACGACGAAGCCCGCGAGCAGGCAGATCGCGGTGACGTCCGAGGGCGAGACCGTGGACAGGGACCCGAAGAGGTACGACGTCAGGTTCGCGTTGGAGCCGCCGGGCGCGAGGTTGATGAACATCACGCCGCCGGCCATGCCGCCGTAGAAGAGCATCGCGAGTGCGATGTCGCCGCGGGTGCGGCCGTACCAGCGGATCAGTTCCATGAGGACCGCGCCGAGGACGGAGACGGCGGTGGCCATCCAGACCGGGGACGCGGAGAGCAGGAAGCCGAGGCCGACACCCGTCATCGCCACATGGCCGATGCCGTCGCCCATCAGGGCCTGCCTGCGCTGCACGAGGTAGATGCCGATCGCGGGTGCGGTGACGCCGACCAGGACGGCGGCGAGCAGGGCCCGCTGCATGAAGGCGTAGTCGAGGATGTCCATCAGCTCAGCAGTCCTGTACGGGTCGGAGCATGCGGGTGTACGTGGTCGTGGCCCGGCAGGGCGTGCTGCCCGAGCGCCCGCGGGGGCGGGCCGTCGTGCAGGACGCAGCCGTCGCGCAGGACGACGGCCCGGTCGATCAGGGGCTCCAGGGGCCCGAGTTCATGCAGGACGAGCAGGACGGTCGCGTCCTGGGCCACCTGCTCCCGCAGCGTCCGCGCCAGGACTTCCTGGCTGGCGAGGTCGACGCCCGCCATCGGCTCGTCCATGATCAGCAGTTCGGGCTCGGCGGCGAGCGCGCGGGCGATCAGCACGCGCTGGTGCTGGCCGCCGGAGAGGGCGTTCACGGAGTCCTTCGCCCGGTCCGCCATGCCGACCAGCTCCAGGGCCCGCCGCACCGCCGCGTGATCCGCCTTGCGCAGCACGCCGAAACGGGCCCGGGACAGCCGCCCGGAGGACACGATCTCGGTGACGGTGGCCGGGACGCCGCCCGCGGCGGTGGTGCGCTGCGGGACGTACCCGATCCGCGCCCAGTCCCGGAACCGCCTGCGCTCCGTGCCGAACAGCTCGATCTCGCCCGCGCTCACCGGCACCTGCCCGATGAGTGTGCGGACCGCCGTCGACTTGCCGGAGCCGTTCGCGCCGAGCAGTGCGACGACCTCCCCGCGGTGCACGGTCAGGTCGATGCCGCGCAGGACGGGGCGCGAGCCCAGCTCGGCCCGCACGCCGCGCACGGATACGACAGGTTCGCCGGTCATCCCGTCCCCCCTCACTTGGCGCCCAGCGCCTGTCGCAGCGCCTTGAGGTTGGCCTCCTGGACCGCGAAGTAGTCCTTGCCGCGGGACTTGGCCGTGATGCCCTCGATCGGATCGAGCACGTCCGTCTTGAGTCCGGCGTCGGAGGCGACGGTCTTCGCGGTCTTGTCGCTGACGAGCGTCTCGTAGAAGACGGTGCTCACGCCGTCGGCCTTCGCCATCTCCTCCAGCGCCTTCACCCGGGCCGCGCTCGGCTCGGACTCGGGGTCCAGGCCGTTGATGGCCTCCTCGGTCAGGCCGTAGCGCTCGGCGAGGTAGCCGAAGGCGGCGTGCGTGGTGATGAAGACCTTGGACCCGGTCCGCGCGAGCCCGTCCTTGAACTGCGTGTTCAGGGCATCGAGCCGCTTCACCAGGGCCGCGGTGTTCTTCCGGTAGTCCGCGGCGTGGTCCGGGTCCGCCTTCTCGAAGGCCTTGCCGACGCCCTCGGCGACCTCGGCGTAGCGCACCGGGTCGAGCCAGATGTGGGGGTCGAGGCCGGAGCTCTCCTCGTTCTCGGAGTGGTCGTGGGAGGCGGCGTGACCGCCGACCTCGTTGCCGTGCTTCTCCATCGAGGTGAGGGAGGCGGCGTCGATCTTGGTCCGGACCTCGGACTGGGCCACCGCGTCGTCGACGGAGGGCTGGAGGTTCTTGAGGTAGAGCACCGCGTCCGACTCCTGGAGCTGCGCGGTCTGCTTGGCGCTGATCTCCAGGTCGTGCGGCTCCTGGCCGGGCTGGGTCAGGGAGGTGACGTGGACGTGCGAGCCGCCGATCCGCTCCGCGAGGAAGGCCATCGGATAGAACGACGCGACGACGTCGAACCTGTCCGTGCCGCCGGCGGCGGCGCTCTCGGCCGAGCAGGCGGAGAGGGTCGCGAGACCGAGGGCGGTGGCGGCCGCGGTCGCCACGGCGGGTATGAGGCGTCGTCGTACGTTCATGACAGTCATTTTCAACTAACATGGAAACCGTTGTCAACAAGCCCGGGTGAAGGCGCCCGCGAGGCCCTTAAGTCGTACCGATTTGATTGAGGGGGAGCCCCCGCCGGTACCCTGAAGCATTCGCTGGAGAAGCGCCTCGCTTCGTCGTCCGTCGTCGTAATGAAGAGAGCACCGTGGCCGCCGACAAGATCGACACCATCGTCAGCCTGAGCAAGCGCCGTGGCTTCGTATTCCCGTGCAGTGAGATCTACGGCGGCCAGCGTGCCGCCTGGGACTACGGGCCGCTTGGTGTCGAGCTCAAGGAGAACCTGAAGCGCCAGTGGTGGCGCTACATGGTGACCTCGCGCGAGGACGTGGTCGGTCTCGACTCGTCCGTGATCCTGGCGCCCGAGGTCTGGGTCGCCTCCGGCCATGTCGCCACCTTCACGGACCCGCTCACCGAGTGCACCTCCTGCCACAAGCGGTTCCGCGCGGACCACCTGGAGGAGGCCTACGAGGCCAAGCACAAGCGCCTGCCGGAGAACGGCCTGGCGGACGTGAACTGCCCGAACTGCGGCAACAAGGGCCAGTTCACCGAGCCCAAGCAGTTCTCGGGCCTGCTGTCGACGCACCTCGGCCCGACGCAGGACTCCGGCTCCATCGCGTACCTGCGCCCCGAGACCGCGCAGGGCATCTTCACCAACTTCGGCCAGGTGCAGACCACTTCGCGCCGCAAGCCGCCGTTCGGCATCGCGCAGATGGGCAAGTCCTTCCGCAACGAGATCACGCCCGGCAACTTCATCTTCCGCACCCGCGAGTTCGAGCAGATGGAGATGGAGTTCTTCGTCAAGCCGGGCGAGGACGAGAAGTGGCAGGAGTACTGGATGGAGCAGCGCTGGAACTGGTACACCGGCCTGGGCCTGCGCGAGGAGAACATGCGGTGGTACGAGCACCCGAAGGAGAAGCTCTCCCACTACTCCAAGCGCACCGCCGACATCGAGTACCGCTTCCAGTTCGGCGGCAGCGAGTGGGGTGAGCTGGAGGGCGTCGCCAACCGCACGGACTACGACCTGAACGCCCACTCCAAGGCCTCCGGCCAGGACCTCTCCTACTTCGACCAGGAGGCGGGCGAGCGCTGGACGCCGTACGTCATCGAGCCCGCGGCCGGTGTCGGCCGGGCGATGCTCGCCTTCCTGCTCGACGCGTACGTCGAGGACGAGGCGCCGAACGCCAAGGGCAAGATGGAGAAGCGGACGGTCCTGCGTCTCGACCACCGCCTCGCTCCCGTGAAGGTCGCCGTCCTTCCGCTGTCCCGCAACCCCGAGCTGTCCCCGAAGGCCAAGGGTCTCGCGCAGGCGCTGCGGCAGAACTGGAACATCGAGTTCGACGACGCAGGCGCGATCGGCCGCCGCTACCGTCGCCAGGACGAGATCGGTACGCCGTACTGCGTGACCGTCGACTTCGACACGCTCGAGGACAACGCGGTGACGGTGCGCGAGCGGGACTCGATGAAGCAGGAGCGCGTGTCGCTGGACCAGATCGAGGGGTACCTGGCCGGGCGTCTGCTCGGTAGCTAGGTCTGCTGCGGTTGCTGTATCGGCCCTGAACGGGCCTCGTCCTCGAACGCCGGACGGGCTGATGGTCGCCCGTCCGGCGTTTTCGGCATTGGCCCTCGACGCCGGGATGCCTTTGGCTCTGTATCGGGGGCCGCCGGGGGCGGCAGGCTGGCGGGCATGAGCCTCGCCTTTCTCCTCACCACACTCGTGGTCGTCGCCACCCCCGGTACCGGTGTCGTCTACACGCTCGCCGCCGGGCTGTCCCGTGGCCGGCGGGCGAGCGTGGTCGCGGCCTTCGCGTGCACGCTCGGGATCGTGCCGCATGTGGTGGCCACCGTGACCGGGCTCGCGGCGCTGCTCAACGCCAGTGCCGCGGCGTTCGAGGTCGTCAGGTACGCCGGGGTCGGCTATCTGCTGTACATGGCCTGGGCGACCCTGCGGGACAGGCAGGCGATCGACGTCGACGAGGATGCCGCGCCGGTCTCCGCCGGGCGCGTGATCGTGCGGGGCGTGCTGATCAATCTGCTCAACCCGAAGCTGACGATCTTCTTCTTCGCGTTCCTGCCGCAGTTCGTCGACCCGTCGGCACCGCACGCCCTCCCTCACATGCTGGGCCTGAGCGCGGTGTTCATGCTGGCGACCTTCGTCGTCTTCGCGGCCTACGGCGTGCTCGCGGCCTCGGTCCGCAGCCACGTCACCTCACGGCCGAGGGTGATGACGTGGCTGCGGCGGAGCTTCGCGGGGTCGTTCGTGGCGCTGGGCGCGAAGCTGGCGCTGACGGCGCGTTAGCGGGTCAACGGCCCTGCAGCGACTTCACGTTGTCGCCGAACGTCCAGTTCTTCGAGCCGTCCCAGTTGATCGACCAGGTCATCAGGCCCTTGAGTGAGGTGCCGTAGTGCTTCCAGGCCTGGGAGACCAGTGACGGGGACATGTAGCCGCCGCCCGCTCCCGACTGCGCGGGCAGGCCCGGGACCTGTTTGTCGTAGGGCACCTTGATCGTCGTGCCCTGCACTACAAGGCCCTTGTTGAGACAGTCGGTCTGGGCGGTGAAGCCCTGCACGGTGCCGGCCGAGTAGGAGTCGCCGGAGCAGCCGTACATGCTGCCGTTGTAGTACTGCATGTTCAGCCACCACAGGCGGCCGTTGTCCGCGTACTTCTTCACGATCGGCAGATACGCGCCCCAGATCGAGCCGTAGGTGATGCTGCCGCCGGTGACGTAGGCCGTCTCCGGGGCCATGGTGAGGCCGAAGCCGGCCGGCATCTGCGCCAGGATGCCGTCGATGATGCGGATCAAGTTGGCCTGGGATGTGGACAGTTGGGAGATGCTGCCGCTGCCGGTCAGGCCGGTCTCGATGTCGATGTCGATGCCGTCGAAGTTGTACTTCTTCAGGATCGGGACGATCGTCGAGACGAACTTGTCCGCCACGGCGGTCGAGTTGAGGTCGATGCCGGCCGTCGCGCCGCCGATCGACATCAGGATCGTCTGGCCCGAGGCTTTGGCCGCGCACATCTCCGCGGGCGTCGCCACCTTCACGCCCGAGTCCATGCCGTCCTCCCAGAGGGCCGTTCCGTCGGAGCGGATCACCGGGAAGGCGGCGTTGATCACGTTGTAACCGTGCGCGGCGATACGGGAGTCGGTGATCGGGGTCCAGCCGAAGGGCGGGTGCACGCCGTTGGCGGAGCCGTCCCAGTTCTCCCAGTAGCCCTGGAGGACCTTGCCGGCGGGCCTCGACTTCACCGCGCAGGTGTCGGCGGCGGAGGCGGTGGGCGCGGTGGGCAACTGCGCGAGACAGGCGGTCGCGACGGCGGCGGTGAGCAGGCTCAGGGCGCGGCGGATCATGCGAGGCCTCCCGGTGGGGGGTGCGGTGAGGTGTCGTAGGCATGACAGTGCAGCGGTCCAGACCTTTCGTCAATAGGTCTGGACCAGTTTCCAAGTATGGAATGACAGATATTGAAATCTGTCAGCTGTCATGGCAAGGTGAACCCCATGACGATGCAGACACGAAACCTCGGAACCACCGGCCCTCAGGTCTCCGCCCTCGGCCTCGGCTGCATGGGCATGTCCGGCATGTACGGCGAGGCGGATCGCGCCGAGTCCATCGCCACCGTCCACGCCGCCCTGGAAGCCGGTGTGACCCTGCTCGACACCGGCGACTTCTACGGCATGGGCCACAACGAACTGCTGATCAGCGAGGCCCTGCGCACGGCCCCGGCCGGCCTGCGGGAGAACGCGCTGGTCAGTGTGAAGTTCGGCGCCCAGCGCGGCCCGGACGGCGCGTGGCACGGCTATGACGCGCGCCCGGCCGCCGTGAAGACCTGGGCCGCGTACTCCCTCCAGCGCCTCGGCGTCGACCACATCGACGTCTACCGTCCCGCCCGGCTCGACCCGAACGTGCCGATCGAGGAGACCGTCGGCGCGATCGCGGAACTCGTGGAGCAGGGATACGTCCGCCACATCGGGCTCAGCGAGGTGGGCGCGGACACCATCCGCCGGGCCGCCGCCACCGCCCCGATCGCCGACCTCCAGATCGAGTACGGGCTCATCTCCCGAGGCCCCGAGCGGGAGATCCTGCCCACCCTGCGCGAGCTGGGCATCGCCGTCACCGCGTACGGTGTGCTCTCCCGCGGGCTGATCTCGGGTCATGTCACGGCCGGCCGGGAGTACGGGCCGACCGACTTCCGCGCCCACTCGCCCCGCTTCCAGGGGGAGAACCTGCAGCACAACCTCACGCTGGTCGAGTCCCTGCGCAAGGTCGCCGAGCAGAAGGGCGTCTCCGTCGCCCAGATCGCCATTGCCTGGGTGCTCTCCAGGGGCGAGGACATCGTGCCGCTGGTCGGCGCCCGCACCCGCGAGCGGCTCGGTGAGGCGCTGGGCGCCCTGGACGTGACTCTCGACACGGCCGACCTCGCCGCCATCGAGGCCGCCGTACCGGCGGACGCGGCGGCCGGTGAACGGTACGCCCCCGCGCAGATGGCCATGCTCGACAGCGAACGCTGATCGCGCTGCCGGGTACCGTCTAGACATGCCTCCGACCAGCGAGACCCTGACCTCCGAGCGCATCCTCGAAGCGACCGAGGAGGTGCTGCGCCGCCACGGTCCGGCCAAGGCGACCGTGGTCGACGTGGCCCGCGCGCTCGGCGTCAGCCACGGCAGCGTCTACCGCCACTTCCGCACGAAGGCGGCGCTGCGGGAGGCGGTGACGAAGCGGTGGCTGGACCGCACGACGGAGGTCCTGGCCGGGATAGCGGCGGACGCCGAGCGCGACCCGGAGGCCCGGCTGCGAGAGTGGTGCGCGGCCCTCTTCGCCGCCAAGCGCAAGAAGGCGGGCGCCGACCCGGAACTCTTCGCCACGTACTCGGTCCTGGTCGGCGAGTCCGGCGAGGTGGTGAGCGAGCACATCACCGAACTGACCAGCCAGCTCACCCGCATCGTCCGCGCCGGCGCCGAGGCGGGCACCTTCGCGGTCGAGGACCCGGCGGTCGCGGCCCGCGCCCTGTTCCAGGCCACGGGCCGCTTTCACGACCCCGGCTACGCGAGCGAGTGGGAACTGCCGGGGGTGGAGGCCGAGTTCGAGGCTTTGGTGGATCTGGTGGTGCGGGGGCTGCGGGCCTAGGGACTCTCGCAACACCCGCTAGCCGCCCGCCACATACCGCCAGAAGTCGCGCATCAGCGGGGTCGGGGTCGGGTTCTGCATGGCCGCCTGGGTGAGCAGGACCGAGACGGTCGCCGTGGGCGGGACGATGTGGGCCGTGGTGCCCGTGCCGCCCACCCAGCCGTAGCGGCCGGGGACGTTCCAGGGGTCGGACGGGGTGACGTCGACCTGGCCTCCGTAACCCCAGCCCTGGCCCTCCAGGAAGAGGGGGACGCGGTCGCGCTGCTCCGCCGTCAGGTGGTTCGTGGTCATGCGGCTCACCGAGGTGGGGGTCAGGAGCCGGCGGCCGTCCGGGGCGGTGCCGGAGTGCAGGAGCAGCCGGGCGAAGGCCAGCCAGTCGTCCGCCGTCGAGACCAGACCGCCGCCACCCGAGTGGAAGGCGGGGACAGCGGCGAACTCGCCGTCCGGGGCGTCGAAGAGGCTCAGCGTGCCGTCCGGGTTCGTCGAGTAGGCCGACGTGAAGCGGTGCCGTTTCGACGACGGCACCTCGAACGCCGTGTCCGTCATCCCCAGCGGCTCGAAGACCCGCTCCGCGAGGAAGTCGGGCAGGCTGCGGCCGGACGCCCGGGCGATCAGGATGCCCTGCAGATCGGACGAGGTGCCGTAGAGCCAGGCCTCGCCCGGCTGGTACAGCATCGGCACCTGGGCGAGCAGGCCCAGCCAGGCGCCCGCCTCCGGCCAGGACCGCAGGGCGCGGCCGTCCTTCTGCACCGTGAACAGCGACTGCACCGCGGGGAGCGTGAAGTCGGCGGGGAAGCCCCAGCCGGTGCGAGAGCTGAGCAGGTCCTCGACCGTGATCGGGCGCTCCGCCGGGACCACGTCCGCGACGGGACTCGACGGCGTGCGCACCACCACCGGCTTCACCAGCTCCGGCAGCCACTCCTCGACGGGCGAGTCCAGCTCGAGCACGCCGTCCTCGATCAGCATCAGCACCGCCGCGGCGGTGATCGGCTTGGTGATCGAGGCGATCCGGAAGATCGAGTCGCGGGCCATCGGGGCGGTGCCGTCGGTGTCCACCGACCCGGCGGTCACCACCTCGACGTCGTCACCGCGGGCCACGAGGGCCACGGCACCGGGCACGGTGCCCGCCTCGACGTGCCGGTTCAGGATGTCGTGCAGAGCGCTCATGGGCGGCCTTCCGGTGCGTGGTCGTCGTACCGTCTACGCCTTCTACGACTGCGGGGGCGACGGAAAGTCATCGGCCGGAGTCGGCTCCCGCTCCGCTAATCCTCCGACGGGTCCACCGTCGCCTGGTGCGCCTCGGCCAGATGCTCCTCCGCCTTCAGCCAGGGCAGGAACTGCGCCGCCTTGCGCCAGCCGCAGGTGTCACATCTGATCGTGCGCTGCACTCCGGTCCGCTGCACCCGGACGATGTGCTCACGTCCGTGCTGGTCCCAGCGGCTCACCTTGCTCGTCTTGATCTCCAGCATGCTGCCTCGCCTCCGACACAGGAGTGTGCAGCAAGACCAACATCAACAGGGTTTTCTTCACAGCGAGTTGGCCAATCCGTGAGCGGCTCCCCACAACCTCCCCCGGGTCCGCGGCCCCGCGCTCACCCGATCGTCCGCGGCAGCCGCAGGCTGAGCAGCCCGGTCAGCGCCACACAGGCCAGCTGCACCAGCAGCGTCGTGACCAGGGCGTTCTGCATTCCGTGGGCCGGGACGAGGGAGAGGAAGAGGGTGCCCAGGGCGGCCACACCGAGCGCCAGGGCCGACTGCTGGGTGGTCATCATCACACCGCTGCCGACACCGGCCCGCGCGGCCGGCACCTCGGAGAGGACGACCCGGAAGACGATGGGCAGTTGGAGCGCCTGCCCGGCTCCCGCGAGCGCCGCGCCGGGGAGCAGTTCGGTGAGGCCTAGGTCCGGCCAGGAGCGCCAGGCGGCCAGCGCCATCAGCCCGACGCCGAGCCCCTGGATCACCGCACCCGCGGTCACGACCCGGGTGCCGTACCGGGCGACGAGCCGCGGCCCGGCGAGCGAGACGCAGAAGAAGACGACGGCCATGGGCGCGAGTGCCAGCCCCGCCGGCACCGGCCCGAGCCCCGCGCCCCGTTGCAGGGCGACGGCGATCACGAACATGAATCCGCTGAAGCCGACGGAGAACGGGACGATCATCACCAGGCCGCGACGCAGCGAGTGGAGCGCGAACAGGCTCGGCGGCACCAGCGGCGTACGGCCCTGCCGGTCCGCCCGGCGCTCGACCGTGTAGAACGCCGCCGCCACGAACGGGAACGCCACCAGCGACAGCCACGTCCACAGCGGCCAGCCCGCCGAGCGGCCCTCGGTGAGCGGGGCCAGCAGCGCGAGCAGGGACGCGGTGAGCAGGACGGTGCCGGGTCCGTCCACCGGCTCCGGGTGCTGGGAGCGGGTCTCGGGCACCCCGCGCACGGCCAGCACCAGGCCGGCGACGACCACGGGCACGTTCACCAGGAACACCGAGCGCCAGCCGGTGCCCCAGAGGTCGGCGGCCACGAGGATGCCGCCGAGGATCTGGCCCGCCACCATGGACAGCCCGGCCGTGGCGCCGTAGAGCCCCATGGCCTTGGCCCGGCGCGGTCCGGCCGTGGCCGCCTGGATGGTGGCGAGCACCTGCGGCAGCATCGCGGCGGCCGCGGCGCCCTGCGCGACCCGGGCCGCGACGAGCGTCCAGGCGCTGGGCGCGAGCCCGCACGCCAGTGAGGTCAGGCCGAAGGCGGCCATGCCGCCGAGGAAGAAGCGGCGCCGCCCGAAGAGGTCGCCGAGTCGCCCCCCGAGGACGAGCAGGACGGCGTAGGCGAGCCCGTACCCGGCGACGACCAGTTCGAGGACGGACTCGCTCGCGTGCAGGTCCTTGCCGATGGTCGGCAGGGCGACGTTGACGATGAAGAAGTCGATGAGAGGCAGTGCCGCTGCCAGCAGCACGGTGAAGAGTCCGAGGCCGCCGAGCGAGGGCGCCGCGGGTGGCGTCCGGACGGTGCGTGTAGCGATGGTTTCGGTCACGTCCTCGAGCCTGCGGCCGGCCGCAGACTGGTACCAGAGTCTTCTTGTCCTGGTAGAAGGAGTACCTGGCAACAGGGTCCGCACGGCGGCAGTCTGGAGGCATGACGACCATGGCCCAGGATCAGGCGGTACACACCCCGGACACCCCTGCGACCAGGGACGCCGGTTCGGTACGGCGGCACGAACTCGCCGCCTTCCTGCGGCACCGACGCGAGCACATCACGCCCGAGCAGGTCGGTCTGCCCCGTGGCCGCCGGCGCCGCACCCCGGGCCTGCGCCGCGAGGAGGTCGCGCACCTCGCCGCGGTCGGCGTCACCTGGTACACGTGGCTTGAGCAGGCCCGCGACATCCAGGTCTCCGTGCAGGTCCTGGACGCCCTGGCCCGCACGCTCTTCCTGGACCCCAGCGAGCGCGCCCACCTCTTCCAGCTGGCGGGCCAGGTCGACCCGTCCCCGGCCACGGTCTGCCCGTCGATCACGCCCGGGGTGCGCACCATCCTGGAGCAGATGGAGCCGGTCCCGGCCTGCGTGCAGAACAGCCGCTACGACATCCTGGCCTACAACCGCACGTACGGCCTGCTGCTCTGCGACCTGGACGCCGTACCCGCCGAGGACCGCAACTGCATGGTCCTCTCCTACACCAACGCCGACTGGCGCTCGTCGATCGTCCACCTCGACGAGGCCCAGCGCCTGATGGCCGCCCGCTTCCGCGCCACGATGGCGGGCCATCTCGCCGAGCCCGCCTGGAAGATGCTCCTCAAGCGCCTGCGCGCGGAGTCCCCGGACTTCTGCGAGATGTGGGACCGCCACGAGGTCGTCGCCCACCGCACCAAGCGCAAGGAGTTCGACAACCGCCACGTCGGCCGCATCACGATCCACCACACCGACCTCTGGCTCGGCCCGGAACTGGGCCCGCGGATGGTGACGTACGCACCGGTGGACGAGGTGTCGCGGGAACGGCTGGAGAGGCTGCAGCGGATGGCGCTGGAGAGGGAAGCTGCTCAAACGGGGTGACTGCAAGCTTTCAGGGGCGCGGGGCCGTATCGATGTGCGGCTCCGCCGCGTGGGCGCGACCAGCCCCCACGAACCCGCACCCGCCCAACTACGCGACGATCCCCGCCGCTTCGCGAACCTCCGCAGACTGCAACCGCTCAGCCGTCCGCTCAGCGGTACCCCGGGCCCAACGTCCACTCGTCACCATGCCGAGCACCAGAACCGCCCCGCCACAGGCAACCAGCACCCACCACCCCGGCACGGAAGCCGCCACGAACTCCGACCTGTACGACGAGCCCGCCACGCCGGAGGCGAGCAGCGCCCCGACGACGGCCACCCCCAGCGTCTGCCCCAGCTGACGGCTGGTGGACGCGACCGCCGCCGCGACCCCCGCCTGCGCCCGCGGCATCCCGGACACCGCGGTGTTGGTGATCGGCGCGTTCACGAACCCGAAGCCGATACCGAACAGCACGTACCCCACGAACAGCGTCACGTCGGACGTCTCCGCGTCGAACGCCGCGAACAGCACCGCGCTCACGGTCATCGCGATCCCCGCGATCACCAGCGGCAGCCGTGGTCCGCGACTGCCGACCAGCCGTCCGGACAGGGGCGCGCACAGGAATATCGGCACCGCCATCGGCAGCATCCACAGGCCGGCGTGCAGGGCGGTCAGCCCTCGTACGTTCTGCAGGTACAGCGTCGACAGGAACAGGAAGCCACCGAGCGCGGCGAACGCGCTGATCGCGATGACCGTGGCCCCGCTGAACGGCACGGAGTGGAAGAAGCGCAGGTCGATGAGGGGCTCGTCGCGCCGCGGCTCGTACCGGAGGAGTCCGGCCAGCGCGGCCGCCGCGATCAGGGCGAACGGCAGGATGGAGCCGAGGCCGGAGTCCGGCGCCTCGATGATCGCGTACGTCAGGGAGCCGAACAGGGCGATCACCAGGACCTGGCCGACCGGGTCGGGGCGGCGGGCCTTGGGCGCGCGGGAGTCGGGCACGAAGCGCAGGGTGAGCAGCAGCGCGGCCAGGCCCACCGGCAGGTTGACCCAGAAGATCGAGCGCCAGCCGACCGAATCCACCAGCAGGCCGCCGACCAGCGGGCCCGCGGCCATCGATATGCCGACGACCGCGCCCCACACGCCGATCGCGCGGGCGCGCTCGCGCGGGTCCGTGAAGGTGTTGGTGATGATCGACATCGCGACCGGGTTGAGCATCGAGCCGCCGACCGCCTGGACCATGCGGAACGCGATCAGCGCGTCCAGGCTGGGGGCGAGGGAGCAGAGCAGGGAGCCGAGGGAGAAGACGACCAGGCCCGCCATGAAGACCTTCTTGCGGCCCACCCGGTCACCGGTGGAACCCGCGAGCATCAGCAGCGAGGCCAGGACCAGGGTGTAGGCGTCGATCGTCCACTGGAGACCCGAGGTGGGGGCGTGCAGTTCGTGCTGCATCGACGGCAGGGCGACGTTCAGGGCGGTGGTGTCGAGGCTCACGATCAGCAGGCTCATGCAGCAGATCGCGAGCACCAGGAGACGTCGTCGGGGGCTGAGCTCTGGCATGCGGCCCATCGTACGACTGTTTCGATAGTGCGTCTAACTAATGACCGATACAAGATCCTCGGACCGAGTACCCGACGGCGTACGGGACAATGGGGGAATGCCCACGCCCTTCTCCTCCTTGCAGATCGGTCCGCACGCCGTCACGCCGCCCGTCGTGCTCGCGCCCATGGCCGGGATCACCAATGCGCCCTTCCGCACCCTGTGCAGGGAGTTCAGCGGTGGCAAGGGCCTGTTCGTGAGCGAGATGATCACGACGCGGGCGCTGGTCGAGCGCAACGAGAAGACCATGCAGCTCATTCACTTCGACGCGAGTGAGAAGCCCCGGTCCGTCCAGCTCTACGGCGTCGACCCGGCCACCGTCGGCAAGGCCGTCCGCATGATCGCGGAGGAGGACCTGGCCGACCACATCGACCTGAACTTCGGGTGCCCGGTGCCGAAGGTGACACGCAAGGGCGGCGGGTCGGCGCTGCCGTACAAGCGGAATCTGCTGCGCGCGATCCTGCGGGAGGCGGTGTCCGGGGCCGGTGATCTCCCCGTCACCATGAAGATGCGCAAGGGCATCGACGACGACCACATCACGTATCTCGATGCCGGGCGGATCGCCGTCGAGGAGGGCGTGACGGCCATCGCGCTGCACGGGCGCACCGCCGCCCAGCACTACGGCGGCACGGCGGACTGGGATGCGATCGCGCGGCTGAAGGAGCACGTGCCGGAGATTCCGGTGCTCGGCAACGGCGACATCTGGTCGGCGGAGGACGCGCTGCGGATGGTGCGGGAGACCGGGTGCGACGGGGTGGTCGTGGGGCGGGGGTGCCTGGGGCGGCCTTGGCTGTTCTCGGATCTGGTGGCGGCGTTCGAGGGGCGCCCGGAGGATGTCGCGCGGCCCTCGCTGCGGGAGGTCGCCGACGTCATGGTGCGGCATGCCACGCTGCTCGGGGAGTGGATCGGCAGCGAGACGAAGGGCGTCGTCGACTTCCGCAAGCACGTCGCCTGGTACCTGAAGGGGTTCGCGGTCGGCAGCGAGATGCGCAAGCGGCTCGCGATCACCTCCTCGCTGGAGGAACTGCGGTCCGGGCTGGACGAGTTGGATCTGGACCAGGCGTGGCCGGTGGGTGCGGACGGGCCGCGGGGGCGGACGTCCGGGAACAACCGGGTCGTGCTGCCGGACGGATGGCTGAAGGACCCGTACGACTGCGCCGGGGTCGGCGAGGACGCCGAACTGGACACGTCCGGGGGTTGAGTTTCCCCGGGTTCGGTGGCGTGCGTCTCGTGCCTGCGCGCGGGGGTGGTGGCGTGCGTCCTGTGCCTGCGCGCGGGGGTGGTGGCGTGCGTCCTGTGCCTGCGGCGCCTGTGCCGGATCGGTGGGGGTGCGCCTAGCGCCTGTTGTGCGTTGTGGGGCGGGGGTGTCCGTCCTCGGTCCGGCGGGTGCTGTTTCGTTGTCCATGCGCGGTGCTTGACGCCGGCCGCTGCGGGCGGACACCCCCGCCCCGTCCCCTTCCCGCCGTACGCGGCTGCCGGCAGCCGACCCCCGGTCAGCCCTTCGTCGGGTGCGGGGTCGAGCCGTACGCCGTCAGGAACTTGTCGCGGAAGGCGCTCATCTTCCAGACCGGGGCGTTGTGGGCGGGGCGGAGGCCGTCCGTCCAGCCCCAGTCGGAGATTTTGGAGAGGACTTCGGGGTCCTTGGCGACGATGGAGATCGGGACGTCGCGGCTGGCGTGGTTGCCGCTGACGCGGGCGATGGGCTGGTGGTCGCCGAGGAAGACCAGGACGGTGTTGTCGTTGCCGTAGCGCTCCAGCCACTGGGTGAGGGCCGTCACCGAGTACTGGACGGACTTGCCGTACTGCGCCTGCGACTTGGGGGAGCTGGTGATGATGTCGGCCGGCTTCTTGCCCGCGTCGTGGATGGCGTTGAAGACCTTGCCGTTGCCGAGTCGGTCCCAGGGGACCATCTTCGGGATCGGGGCCCAGGGCTGGTGGCTGGAGGTCAGGATGAGGAAGGACATGCGGGACTTGCCGTCGGCCGGCTTCTGGCTGTGCACGCGCTGCTGGAACTGTTCCAGGGCGTACTGGTCGGGCATCGTCGACCAGCTGAACTTCGGTCCCTGGTAGCCAAGTTGGAAGGCGTTGTAGACCTTGTCGAGGCCGTACCACGTCGCCTCCGGCCAGCCCTTCTGCACGCCCGGCATGACGCCGACCGTGTCGAAGGCGCCGGTCTTCTGGAACGCCTTGGTGATCGTGAGGTGCTCGCCGTTGCCCGCGGTGACGGTCCGGTAGCGGTTCTGGTTGTTGATCCATAGGCCCGACATGGTCGTGGAGTGGCCGAGCCAGCTGCTGCCGCCGTACGTCGCCGACGTCAGCCAGCCGCTCTTGGCGTGGAAGCCGACCTTGGCGAGCGCCTTGGTGCGCGCGTCGAGCGTGGCGTCGACGCCGGGCGCCTCGACCGGGTCCTCGATCGCGCTGCGGCCGTAGCTCTCGATGAACGTGAAGACCATGTCCTTGCCGCGCAGATCCGGCACCAGCTGGCTGGGCGGCGTGTTGCCGAAGGTGTCCGCCCGGGCGGTCTTGCCGAACGCCGCCTCGTCCCGGATCGCGTCCCGGACCCGCTCGGCCCGGTACTTGAGCATCGTGACGGTGTGCTCCGCCGACAGCGGCACGCCGGAGTTCTGCAGGTTCAGGCTCGCGCAGACCATCCAGAACGCGCTGAGCACGAGCAGGGCGCGGGTCGAGTGGCCCGGGTTGCGGCCCACCAGGCTGCCGACGCGGACCACCGCGAGCACCATCACCGCGAGGATGACCACGACGAGCAGGACGACGCCGATCGCGGCGAGTTCGGCCGTCCCCTTGCCGAGCGTGTCGCCCAGGTAGGACTGCGCGTCGGTCAGCAGCGGCCAGTCCAGGATGATGTTGAAGCCGCGGCCGAGGTACTGGTAGAAGCCGATGTCCAGCAGGTTCAGGAGGGTCAGCACGCCGAGCGTCAGTCCGAACAGCACGCCCACGATCAGCCGCGGCCGGCGCGGCAGGGCGGTCAGCACGGCCGCCCCGAGCAGCGCCTCCACCGGCAGCCGGATGAACTCGGCCGTACGGAAGGTCTCCCACCGGTTCGGCATCACGAGTGCCGCGGCGACGAGCGCCAGTGCGAGCGCCGTCACCACGATCCCGATGACCTGCGCCGGCTTGGGGTGTGCGGCCCTCCAGCGCCGCCAGGCCCGCCGAGGGTGGGGGCGCGGCAGGGCGCGCAGGCGGGAGAGGGGGCTCGGCTTCTCCTCGGGCTTCGCCTCGGTCTTCTCGGGTTCCGTCTTGCGCGTGCTCGTGTCCTGAGACAACCCGAAGGTCCTTCCGTGCGAGGCCCGTGACGTGGAGTGGCGGGCCGCGCTGGGGAGGCTGGGACCCGCCACCAGTCCGTACGGCCGGTCCCGGGGCCCTGTTCAGCGGCCGACGGCAAACACCGGGCAAACGCCTCACCAACGGTTCGGACAGCGCCTTGGTCTTTTGTCTTCGGGGGCGCGGGGAACTGCACGACCAGCCACAACGCACCCGCAGTCGCCCACTCACCGATCGCACCGAGCTCTTAGGCGCCACCGACCGCCGTCAGCAGAGCGAGGGGCGCCGCCGCCGACCGGGACTCGCGAACACACGCGTGCGGATACGGCACCGGCTCCGCGTGCGTGTCCCGCCCGTACCCCGCGAGCACCTCCGGCAGCCGGTGCCCCGCGGCCGTCGCCGCGTCCACCAGGGCGTGGGCCACCGTGCGGGCCTCGTCGTGCAGCCCGTACCGCGCGAGCCCCAGCGTGATCAGCGCGTTGTCGTGCGGCCACACCGAACCCCGGTGGTACGACAGCGGGTGGTATGCCGCCTGTCCGGCGGCCAGCGTCCGCACGCCCCAGCCGGAGAAGAAGTCCGGCTCCAGCAGCCGCCGCCCCACGGCCTCCCCGTACTCCTTGTCCAGCAGGCCCGACCACAGCAGATGCCCGGCGTCGGAGGCCAGCGCGTCGACCTGGTGGCCGTCGCCGTCGAGGGCGAGCGCGAAGAACGAGCGGTCCGGCATCCAGAAGTCCCGCTGGAAACGGTCGCGCAGATCGCCCGCGGCCTGCTCCAGCAGCGCCGCGTACGTCTCGTCCTCCCACACCGTGCGCGCGAGCCACGCAGTCCGGCGCAGCGCGTCGTAGGCGTACCCCTGTGCCGCGGCCGCCGTCACCGCGCCGCAGGTCCGTGTCCCGTCGGCGGAGCAGATCGCTCCGGGCGAGTCCTTCCAGTTCTGGTTGGCGAGGCCACCCTGGTCGGCGCGGTAGACCAGATAGCCGCGCGAGGTCAGCCCGCCATGGTCCAGCATCCAGCCGACGGCCGCGCGGGCGTGGGACTCCAGCCGGCGGGCGAGCGCCGCGTTTCCGGTCTGCTCGACGTAGGCGCCCAGCAGGACGAGGAAGAGCGGTGTCGCGTCCACGGAGCCGTAGTAACGCCCGTACGGCACCTGCCCGAAGTGCGCCAGCTCGCCGTAGCGCACCTCGTGCACGATCTTGCCGGGCTGGGACACCGAGTCCGCGCCGGTCTCGGTGGCCTGGGCGGCGGCCAGGGCGGGGAGCGTGGCGGCGGCCAGCTGCGGGCGGTAGGGGAGGGCGAAGAGCGAGGTGAGCAGGGCGTCGCGGCCCAGCAGGGTCAGGAACCACGGCGCGCCCGCCGCCGGCACCCGCAGCTCCTCGCCGTCCGGTCCGGTCGCGGTGACCTGGAGGGAGGCGAGGTCGGCGAGCCCCCTGGCGCAAGCCGCCGCCAGCTCGGGCCAGCCGGTCGGGAAGCACACGTCCTCGATGAACTCGCCCTCCAGAGCGAGGAGTTCGCTGGTGGCGGCGCTCGGGGTCGCCGGGACCCACGGCTCGCTCGTCGCTCCGTGCGGACGGGCCGCGACCCGCAGCACCAGTTCCGCCGTGCCGTGCGGGTCGAGTTCCAGGGTCCACACGAGGCGGCGGGCGCCGGTGCCGGTCTCCTCGACGCCATCCGGCGCGGGCTCGGCCGTCACCGTCGTACGGGAGCGCCACTCGCCGCGCCGGTAGCCGAACTCCACGCCGTCGTCGAGGACTTGGCGGGAGCGGACGGCGCCGGTCTTGGCGTAGGTGCGGTAGTCGGAGCGCAGCTCGAACTGGTCGGTGAAGTCGGCGTCGGCGGTGACCGCGATGCGGACCGTCGTCGGCACCGGGCGGTTGCTGGTCACCCGCAGGGACTCCACGAACGCGCCGTCGCCGAGGGCCTGTTCACGGAAGATCGTGTACCCGGGCGGCTCCTGGCGCCCGCCTCGCGGGACCAGCACGCAGCGCGTCGTGTCCCCGTCCGCGACCGGCGTGAGCGTCTGGGGCACCGCACCGTCGACCGTCAGCTGCCAGCGGCTCAGATGCCGGGCGTCGCGGACGAACAACCCGTCGGGCGGGCCGGATCCCCGCACCCCGCTGATGTCGCCGCCGTCGCCGACGGCCGCGAACGTCGCGCCGTGCACGAGCAGATGCTGTCGGTCCGTCATCCCCGGTCCCCTCCCGTGACTGCCCTGTCACTCCTGTCGAACGTGCCGGCGCCCGTGGGGGACACGCCGTGTCCGGGGCGCTCGTGGAGCAGATCCAGCGCGAGCGCGGCGGTCCAGCCGAACCCGCCCGCGCCGCATGCCTCGCCGGTGTACGGGTCCACGTACTCCGCGAACCCGGAGCTGCCGGCGAGGTCCAGGACGGCCTGCCGCAGCGCGTCGGCCCGCGCCCGCTCGCCGTGCATGCGCAGCCCGCGCTCCAGCAGCCAGCTGGTGTTGAACCAGGCCGGCCCGCGCCAGTAGCGGTGCCGGTCGAAGGTCTCGCCGAGGAGGTCGTGGCTGGGCACCAGCCGGGTGCTGTCGCCGACCCCGAAGTGCGGGCCGCCCAGGGTGCGCAGCAGCGCCGCGACGACGTCCCGCGGCAGGCCGGGCAGCAGCAGGGGGAGCAGGCCGGAGATGCCGCGCTCGGGGATCAGCGCGCCGGTGGGGGAGCGCAGGTCCCGGCACAGGAACATGCCGCTCGCCGGGTCCCACAGCCGCTCCACCAGCGCCGCCGTCAGACGTTCCGCGCGGGCGCGGCGGGCCCTCGCGGTGGCCCCCAGCTCGCGGGCGATCTCCGCGAGCGCGTGCTCGGACGCGACGAGCAGGGCGTTGAAGGAGGGGTCCTCCACCGCGAACTCCCCGCCCCCGTCGGCGTATTCACGATTCCGGTAGTCCGCCGCCAGCCGTACGTACCGCCCGTAGTCCAGATCCGTCGGCCGGTCCTCGGCGGCCCCGTGGTCGAGGTCGGCACGGCGGAAGGACCGGGCCGGGGCGGGTGTGATGCGGCTCAACGGGGCGTCCCAGCAAGGGCTGTTGTCCATGCCCTGTTCCCAGGGGTGCACGACGGACGCGAGCCCGCCGCCGCCCAGGTCCCGCCGGTGCAGCAGATAGCGGTGCCAGGCGGCGAGCCGCGGATACACCCGGGACAGGAAGCCGCGTGCACGGGACAGCCCGGGGTCGGCGCGGTGCACCAGCCAGGCCGCCAGCGCGTGCACCGGTGGCTGCACGATGCCGGAGGTCTGTACGGTGCGCGGGGCGCCCGCCGCCCGCCCCGCGGTCGAGGAGCGCCAGAAGTCGGGGCTCGGGAAGTACGCGTCGAGCGGGACGGAGGGGTTGAAGACGATGTGCGGGACGCGCCCGTCCTCCCACTGGGCGCCCAGCAGCGTCTCCAGCTCGGTCTGCGCCCGTAACGGCGACACGTGCCTGAGGCCGATCGCGATGAACGCGGAGTCCCAGGACCACTGGTGCGGATACAGGCTGTGCGAGGGGACGGTGGACGTCCCCGCCCAGTTGCCGTCCAGGACGCGCACGGCCCGCTCGTGCAGGGAACCCGGCGCCGGCGGTGGATCGTATGCGATGGAGGGCTTCGCGCCGCGGCCGGTGAGTTGGGCAGTGCGATCCACGCGGGGCTCCCCGAAAGACGTCCGGCCGACCGGTGCGGTCGCGGCCATCGTAGAGTTACGTCTACTTAACACGCAAAACTCACTATGTAATGCAGGCTTGATGAGCACAAGGGGGTGCGCATGACGGGACGTGGTCAGGCTCGCGCGGGCGATCTGCTCGAACTGGTACGAAGCGGACGCGCGACCACGCGCGGAGCGCTCCAGCAGGCCACCGGACTGTCCCGGGCCACTGTCGGGCAGCGCCTGGACCGCCTCTTCCGGGCGGGCTGGCTGCGCGAGGGCGCCGGCGGCCCGGTCGACTCGCCCCTCGGCGGCCGCCCCTCCATCACGCTGGAGTTCGACGACGAGCACGCCGTCGTCCTCGCCGCCGACCTCGACACCCGGCACGCCCGCGCGGCCGCCCTCTCCCTGAGCGGCGAGATCCTCGCCGAGCACTCGGGGACGCTGCTGATCGAGGACGGGCCCGAGGCCGTGCTCGGCGAACTCGGCCACTGGTTCGCCGAGTTGCTGGAGAAGGCCGGGCGGCGGCCGGAGACCGTCTGCGGGATCGGGCTCGCCGTGCCCGGACCCGTCGACAGCGAGACCGGCCGGGTCGTGCAGCCGCCGATCATGCCCGGCTGGGACGGCCACGACATAACAGGCCGGCTGGCCGCCTCGTTCGGCGAGCACACGGGCGCCGGGCCGGTGCCGGTGCTGGTGGACAACGACGCGAACCTCATGGCGTACGGCGAGCAGCGCACCGGACACCCCGACTGCTCGGCGTTCGTACTGGTCAAGGTATCGACCGGCATCGGCGCGGGAGTCGTGGTCGGCGGGTCGATCTACCGGGGCGTCGACGGAGGCGCGGGGGACATCGGGCACATCCGGGTGGGCGCGGAGGCGCTGTGCCGCTGCGGTTCGCGCGGCTGCCTGGCCGCCGTCGCGAGCGGTGGCGCCGTCGCCCGGCGGCTGCGGGACGCCGGAGTGCCCGCGGCCTCCGGCGCGGACGTCCGGGATCTGCTGGCGGCCGGGCACCCCGAGGCGGTCGGGCTGGCGCGGGAGGCCGGGCGGCAGGTCGGGGACGTCCTGGCGACCGTCGTCACGCTCCTCAACCCCGGAGTGCTGATGATCGCGGGAGATTTGGCCGGAACCCCCTTCCTCACGGGCGTCCGGGAGCTGCTGTACCAGCGGGCGCTGGCCCGCTCCACGGCGCACCTGGACGTGGTCACCTCGAGGCTGGGGGAGCGGGCGGGGCTGGTGGGAGCGGGTGCGCTGGTCGTGGAGTACCTGTATGCCCCGGAACGGGCGGAGGAGCGGCTGCGGACGATGGGCCTGTGACGTCCGTGTTTCCGTCCCGCCTCCTGTCTCGGGGGCCGTCCGCATGGTGGAATCCGGCCTTCTGTGGGAGCGTGATTCTTGCCACCCTTGATAAGGGTTGCGCTCAGATGAGCGGATCTTGAGCGGCTGCACTTTGCGAAGGGGTGGCACTCGGTGCCACCCCTTGATCGTTCATCGATCGAAATCAGACGCGCGAAGGGCTGCTCAGATGAGCGTAAAAGTGCGCCTGTGGGCGTCGATGCGTTCAAGAAGTGAAAACATCGGGGCCTGTTCGCTTGCCAAGCTTTGACTTTCGATCCGCTGGCGGACGAGTGGTTACAGGCGCATGACGCGTGAGTGGACGTACCCAGACGCCTTCGATCTGGGTATGTTCCTCGCCGTCAGGGCAGCCACCGCGTCCTCGAGGGAGTCGAGACCGTGTCGGAAAACAAAGAACCCCACGTAGCGAAGTTCGTCTACGACTTCACCGAGGGAAACAAGGACCTCAAGGACCTCCTGGGTGGCAAGGGCGCGAACCTCGCCGAGATGACCAACCTGGGACTCCCCGTTCCCCCCGGCTTCACGATCACGACGGAAGCCTGCAAGGTCTACCTCGACAGCGGCGAGGAGCCCGCGGCACTGCGTGACGAGGTCAGTGCACACCTCGACGCCCTCGAGGCCCGCATGGGCAAGAAGCTCGGCCAGGCCGACAACCCGCTGCTGGTCTCCGTCCGCTCCGGCGCCAAGTTCTCCATGCCGGGCATGATGGACACCGTCCTGAACATCGGGCTCTCCGACAAGTCCGTGCAGGGCCTGGCCAAGCAGGCCGGCGACGACCGCTTCGCCTGGGACTCGTACCGCCGCCTGATCCAGATGTTCGGCAAGACGGTCCTCGGCGTCGACGGCGAGCTCTTCGAGGAGGCCCTGGACAAGGCCAAGGAGGCCAAGAAGGTCTCGGTCGACACCGAGCTGGAGGCCGCCGACCTCAAGAAGCTGGTTACCACCTTCAAGAAGATCGTCAAGAAGGAGGCCGGGCGGGACTTCCCGCAGGACCCGCGCGAGCAGATGGACCTCGCCATCCACGCGGTCTTCGACTCCTGGAACACCGACCGCGCCAAGCTCTACCGCCGCCAGGAGCGCATCCCAGGCGACCTGGGCACGGCCGTCAACGTCTGCTCCATGGTCTTCGGCAACCTCGGCCCGGACTCCGGCACCGGCGTCGCCTTCACCCGCGACCCCGCCTCCGGCCACCAGGGCGTCTACGGCGACTACCTGCAGAACGCGCAGGGCGAGGACGTGGTCGCGGGCATCCGCAACACCGTCCCGCTCGCGGAACTGGAGCAGATCGACAAGAAGTCGTACGACCAGCTGATGCAGATCATGGAGACCCTGGAGAACCACTACAAGGATCTCTGCGACATCGAGTTCACCATCGAACGCGGCCAGCTGTGGATGCTGCAGACCCGCGTCGGCAAGCGCACGGCGGGCGCCGCCTTCCGTATCGCGACCCAGCTGGTGGACCAGGGCCTGATCGACGAGACCGAGGCGCTCCAGCGTGTCACCGGCGCGCAGCTCGCCCAGCTGATGTTCCCGCGCTTCGACGAGGAGGCGAAGACCGAGCAGGTCGGCCGGGGCATCGCCGCCTCGCCCGGCGCGGCGGTCGGCAAGGCGGTCTTCGACTCCTACACGGCCGTCAAGTGGTCCCGCTCCGGCGAGAAGGTCATCCTGGTCCGCCGGGAGACCAACCCCGACGACCTCGACGGCATGATCGCGGCCGAAGGCATCCTCACCAGCCGCGGCGGCAAGACCTCCCACGCGGCCGTCGTCGCGCGCGGCATGGGCAAGACCTGTGTGTGCGGTGCCGAGGAGCTCGAGGTCGACACCAAGCGCCGGCGGATGACCGTGCCCGGCGGGCACGTGGTGGAGGAGGGCGACCTCATCTCCATCGACGGCTCCAGCGGCAAGGTCTACCTGGGCGAGGTCCCGGTCGTCCCGTCCCCGGTCGTCGAGTACTTCGAGGGCCGGATGCACGCCGGCGCCCAGGACGCCGGTGAGCTGGTCGAGGCCGTGCACCGGATCATGGCGTTCGCCGACCGCAAGCGCCGGCTGCGGGTGCGGGCCAACGCGGACAACGCCGAGGACGCGCTGCGCGCCCGCCGCTTCGGCGCGCAGGGCATCGGCCTGTGCCGTACCGAGCACATGTTCCTCGGCGACCGGCGTGAGCTGGTCGAGCGCCTCATCCTGGCCGACACGGAAGAGGTGCGCGAGGAGAGCCTGAAGGCCCTGCTGCCGCTGCAGAAGAAGGACTTCGTCGAGCTGTTCTCGGCGATGGACGGCCTGCCCGTCACCGTCCGGCTGCTCGACCCGCCGCTGCACGAGTTCCTGCCGGACATCACGGAGCTGTCGGTGCGTGTGGCCCTCGCGGAGTCCCGCCAGGAGTCCCACGAGAACGACCTGCGCCTGCTGCAGGCCGTGCACCGGCTGCACGAGCAGAACCCGATGCTGGGTCTGCGCGGCGTCCGCCTCGGCCTGGTCATCCCGGGCCTGTTCACCATGCAGGTCCGCGCCATCGCGGAGGCGGCCGCCGAGCGCAAGGCCGCCAAGGGCGACCCGCGCGCCGAGATCATGATCCCGCTCGTCGGCACCGTCCAGGAGCTGGAGATCGTCCGCGAGGAGGCCGACCAGGTCATCGCCGAGGTCGAGGCAGCCACCGGAACGCAGCTCAAGCTCTCCATCGGCACGATGATCGAGCTGCCGCGCGCCGCCCTCACGGCCGGCCAGATCGCGGAGGCCGCCGAGTTCTTCTCCTTCGGCACCAACGACCTCACCCAGACGGTGTGGGGCTTCAGCCGGGACGACGTGGAGGCGAGCTTCTTCACCGCGTACCTGGAGAAGGGCATCTTCGGCGTCAGCCCGTTCGAGACGATCGACAAGGACGGCGTCGGCTCGCTGGTCACGCTGGCGGCGAAGGCCGGCCGGGAGACCCGCCCCGACCTGAAGCTCGGCGTCTGCGGCGAGCACGGCGGCGACCCGGAGTCGGTGCACTTCTTCCACGAGGCGGGCCTGGACTACGTCTCCTGCTCGCCGTTCCGGATCCCGGTGGCGCGCCTGGAGGCCGGGCGCGCGGCCACCCAGTCGGAGGGCAGCGACCACCGTTGAACTCCGCGGGTTTACCCGTTTTCGTCTGCTGCGCCGTCGTGGCTGGTCGCGCAGTTCCCCGCGCCCCTTCGGGGGGCGCTGGTCATCCCTGAACCCCGGAGCCGCCGCCCGTCCCCGACCCTCAAGACCGATGGGCGGCGGCTCCGGATCACGAAAGGAGGGGCGGCACCTTGTGCGGGGTGCCGCCCCTTCGTGCTGCTCACTCCGGGCCGCTCACAAGGCGCCCTGGGTGTTGACCGGGCCGACCTGGAAGAGGTTCGAGCAGACCTTCCAGTGCGCCGGTATCTGAACCGACTTGTACGAGGCCGGCGGATACACCCGCAGATAGCTGCCGGTACGCCGGCACGCACCGCCGATGGGACCGTTCGTGGTGCGGATGACCGCGGAGGCGGAGTGGCCGGGCGCGAGCACGACGGTGGCGTAGGAACGGCCGCTGTGCGTGGCCGCCGCGCCGATCTGCCGGTGCTTGGAGTCCAGGACGCTGACGCCCGGGTAGCCGCGCAGGGCGCAGCTTCCGCGGCTGATGTTGGTGAACTTGATCGGCTGGTACAGCGAGCCCGCCGCGCCCTCCTTGCGGCCGAGCGAGAGACGCAGGTCGCCGACGGTGCAGGTGTGCACGCTGCGCGCGGCCGTCCTGGCCTGCGTCGTCGCCGACGCGTTCCAGGTGAGGCCGGCGGTGGCGAGTGCGGCGAGGACGGCGGTCAGAGAGACGGCTGTGCCGCGCCGGGAGAAGTGTCGAGAATGCAGAAACATGGCGCTTCCGCCTCCATCGGGCGAATGGGTGGATGGTGGTCATCGGGTTTGATGCGCCCGCGGCGGAAAAAGTTGTGCGTTACGGCGGACGGCGCCCGTGCGCCGGGACAAAAGGACAGAGGAAGGCACGTTCGTGCACTCCGAAGGGAGTCAGGCCATGCCCGGCTGGACCACTGAAGACATCCCCGACCAGACCGGCCGCGTCGCCGTCGTCACGGGGGCGAACAGCGGACTCGGGTACGTCACCGCCCGGGAACTCGCACGCAAGGGGGCGCGGGTGGTGCTCGCGTG
Source organism: Streptomyces sp. NPDC048419 (assembly GCF_043200415.1). NCBI lineage: Bacteria > Bacillati > Actinomycetota > Actinomycetes > Kitasatosporales > Streptomycetaceae > Streptomyces > Streptomyces sp. NPDC048419. The sequence continues at coordinate 754,720 of NZ_JBICXT010000002.1, forward strand.
CCGGAGCGAGGTGCGGGGGAACGCGGCGGGCGACGCGCTCGTGAGCGAAGTACCGGGCGCGGAGGTCGAGTTCGGGCGACTCGACCTCGCCGACCTCGGCTCCGTACGGGAGTTCGCGGAGCGCTTCCCCTACGACCGGCTCGATGTGCTGGTCAACAACGCCGGGGTGATGGCGCTGCCGTACGGGACGACCGCCGACGGGTTCGAGACGCAGCTCGGGGTCAACCACCTGGGGCACTTCGCGCTCACCGGACGGCTGCTGCCGCTGCTGCTGGCGACGCCCGGCGCGCGGGTCGTGACCGTCTCCAGCGAGGTGCACGCCCTGGCCAACATCGACCTCGACGACCTCAACAGCGAGCGCCGCTACCGGCGTTGGATCGCCTACGGCCGCTCGAAGTCCGCCAACCTGCTCTTCACGCACGAGTTCGCGCGCCGGCTGGCGGCGCACGGCGCGGACGTGGTGGCCGCCGCGGCCCACCCCGGCTACGCGGCCACCAATCTCCAGGGCGCCGCGCCCCGGATGGAGGGGCGCAGGCTGCGCGGGCAGGTGATGGAGATCGGCAACCGCGTCTTCGCGCAGTCGGCGGAGGCCGGCGCACTGCCCGCCCTGTACGCCGCCACGGCCCCCGGGGTGCGGCCCGACTCCTTCACCGGGCCCTCGTTCCTGATGTGGCGCGGGGCGCCCGCGCCGTCGTGGCGGGCGCCCTGGACGCTCAACGACGCGATGGGGGAGCGGCTTTGGGCCGCGTCCGAGCGGCTGACCGCAGTGACGTACGACCGGCTGAAGGCGTGAGCCGGCCGGCCCGTCAGGCGGTGGCGCCGCTGTCCACCACCAGGTCCGTGCCGACCACCGAGGAGGCGTCGTCCGAGGCCAGGTAGAGGACGGCGGCGGCGATCTCGGCGGTGGACGAGACGCGGCCGAGGGGCAGCGTGGCCCGCGCGCGCTCCTCGCGGTCGGCCTCCGTCTCGCCGGGGCGCAGCGACATGGGCGTCTCGACGGCACCGGGGCTGACCGCGTTGATGCGTACGCCCTCGCCGATGTGGTCGAGGGCGGCGCCCCTGGTCAGGGCGGAGACGGCGGCCTTGGACGCGGCGTAGCCGGTGGCTCCGGGCACGCGCGTGTGCGCGCCGAACGTGGACGCGATGTTGACGATCGCGCCGCCCGACGGCTGGGCGCGCATCCGGTGGATCTCCGCCCGCAGGGGCAGGAAGACGCCGGTGACGTTGGTGTCGAGCTGGGTGCGCCAGTCGGCCTCCGGGAGGTCCGCCAGCGGGGCGCCGCCGCGGAAGACGCCCGCGTTGTTGACCGCCACGTCGAGTGAGCCGAAGGTGTCGACGGCGGCCCGCACCATGGACTCCGCGTCCTCGGGGCGCGTGACGTCGGCCGTCACCGCGAGCGCCTTGCCGCCCTGGTCCTCGATCAGCCGGACCGTCTCGTCGAGCGGTTCCCTGCGCCGCCCGGCCACGACGACCCGCGCCCCCTCCGCGGCGAACGCGAGCGCGATCGCCCGCCCGATCCCGGAGCCCGCGCCGGTGACGAGTGCGGTCCTGTCGGTGAAACGGCTGGTCATGATCTCCCCTTGTTCTTGACCGATCGGTTCAGTATGAGAGCGCAGAAAGCACCCCTCCATGAGAGAGGCGTCTCAGTCGAGCAGCGCCAGTGCCTGCTCCGCCGCGTCCCGTACCCGGGCCGGGTCCGCGGACGCCTTGCCGACCACCCGCAGGCCCTGGAGCAGCACCAGCAGCATGCGGGCGAGGGTGAGCGGATCGCGGCCGGCCGGCAGCTCGCCCTGGGCCTGCGCGCGGACCAGGGCCGAGTGCAGCACGGCCTCGAGCTGGTCCCAGTTGCGCTCCACGTGCCGGGCCGCCGCCGGGTCGTGCGGGGCGAGCTCGCCGGCCGTGTTGGTCACCAGGCAGCCGTTCAGGCGCAGTTGGGCGTCGGCCGCCTCGGCCGCGTACCGCCGTACGACGGCCCGTACGCCGGGCAGTGCGGGGCCCGGCCGGGACAGCTCCCGCACGATCGGCGGGAGTCCTGCCCGGTCGTAGCGCTCCAGTGCCTTCAGATACAGCTCGTGCTTGTTGCCGAAGGTCGCGTAGATGCTGGCGCGTCCGATGCCGAGGCTGGCCACCAGGTCGGACATCGACGTCGCCTCGTAGCCGCGCCGCCAGAACAGCTCCAGGGCTGCCTGCAGCGCGGCGTCCGGATCGAACTCCTTGGTCCTGGCCACGAACCGCAGCCTAGATCTGATCAGAACGATCGGTCAAGAAAGGTCGGGGAGGGGCTACGCCGCCCGTACCTCGTACGTCGCCACCCGCACCGACTCGTCGTCCAGGCACTGCCCCGACATCAGGTCGAAGCGCTGCTTGAGCAGGGGCGAGGCGACGTACGGGCGGCCCTGGTGGGAGCCGGTCAGGCCGCGGGAGAGGACCGCCGCGCCGCCGAAGGGGTCGCGGTTGTCGATCGCGTACAGGTTGCCGTCGCGGTCGCGGAACAGGGCGGCCTGGCGGCCGTCGGGCAGCAGGGCGGCCACCCCCCGGCCGGGGACCAGCCGGGTGAGGTCGCAGACCGCCAGCCAGCCGTCCGCCAGCTGGAGTTCGATCTTCAGGTCGGTCGTCTCGGGTGCCAGGGTCATCGCTGGGCGCTTCCTTCCAGGAGGCTGTCGGGGCGCATGCCGATGGACAGCAGCGGCAGGTCGGGCTTGATCTGGTCGCGCTCGGGGACGAAGCCGACGACCGGGTCGGGGGCGTCGGGCGCGTTCACGAAGGACACGAACCGGGCGAGCTTGTCCGGGTTGTTGATGGTGGTCGCCCACTCGTCGGCGTAGTTCGCCACGTGGTCCGCCATCAGGGACTCCAGCTCCTCGCAGATGCCGAGGGAGTCCTCCACCACCACGTCCCGCACGTGGTCCAGGCCGCCGGGGATGCGCTCCAGCCAGGTCGAGGTGCGCTCCAGGCGGTCGGCGGTGCGGATGTAGAACATCAGGAACCGGTCGATCAGACGCACCAGTTCGGCGTCGGTCAGGTCCTGGGCCAGCAGGTCCGCGTGGCGCGGGGTCGCGCCGCCGTTGCCGCCGACGTAGAGGTTCCAGCCGCCTACGGTGGCGATGACGCCGAAGTCCTTCGACTGGGCCTCGGCGCACTCGCGGGCGCAGCCGGAGACCGCGGACTTGAGCTTGTGCGGGGATCGCAGGCCCCGGTAGCGCAGCTCCAGGTCGATCGCCATGCGGACGGAGTCCTGGACGCCGTAGCGGCACCAGGTCTGGCCCACGCAGGACTTCACGGTGCGCAGCGCCTTGCCGTACGCGTGGCCCGACTCGAAGCCGGCGTCCACCAACCGCATCCAGATCAGCGGGAGTTGCTCGACGCGGGCGCCGAACATGTCGATCCGCTGACCACCGGTGATCTTCGTGTAGAGGCCGAAGTCGCGGGCGATCTCGCCGATCGTGATCAGGCCCTCGGGGGTGATCTCACCGCCGGGGATGCGCGGGACGACCGAGTACGAGCCGTTCTTCTGGAGGTTGGCCAGGAAGTGGTCGTTGCTGTCCTGCAGTGCCGCCTGCTCGCCCTCCAGGACGTAGCCGCTCGCACCGATCGTGGGGGCGAGGGAGGCGATGATCGAGCCGATCGCCGGCTTGCAGGTCTCGCAGCCGTCGCCGCCCCGGGCGCCGTCGCGGCCGTAGCGGTCGAGCAGGTCCTGGTAGGTGCTGATGCGCAGGGCGAGGACGATCTCGTAGAGCTCCTCGCGGGTCTGCGAGAAGCAGCCGCACAGGCCCTTGTCGACCTCGACGCCGCTCGCCTCCAGCTCCGATGTGACCAGCTGGCCGAGCACCTTGACGCAACTGCCGCAGCCCGTACCGGCCTTGGTGCACTTCTTGACCTCGGGCACGGTGCTGCAGGAGTGCTCCGTCACCGCGCCGCGGATCGCGCCCTTGGAGACGTTGTGGCAGGAGCAGATGATCGCCTCGTCGGGCAGGGCCGACGGGCCGAGCTGGGCCCCCGAGCCCGCTCCGGCGGGCAGGACGAGCGACTCGGGGGAGATGGGCGGGACCGAACCGGTCAGGGCCCGCAGGGTGCCGTAGGCGTCCGCGTCGCCGACCAGGATGCCGCCGAGCAGCGTGCCGTCGCGGCCGATGACGAGCTTCTTGTACAGGCCCGAGCGGGAGTCGGAGTAGACGACGTCCAGGCAGTCCTCGGTGGCGCCGTGCGCGTCGCCGAAGGACGCGACGTCCACACCGAGGAGCTTGAGCTTGGTGGACAGGTCGGCGCCGGTGAAGGTCAGTTCCTCCGTCTCGTCCGCGGCGATCGTGGCGGCGGCCGTCGCGGCCTGCTCGTAGCCGGGGGCCACCAGGCCGTATACCCGGCCGTCGCAGGCCAGCGCGCACTCGCCGATCGCGAAGACGTGCGGATCGGCGACCGTGCGGCACTGCTCGTCGACGGTGATGCCGCCACGCTCGCCGACGGTGAGGCCGCAGGCGCGGGCGAGCTGGTCCCTCGGCCGCACACCGGCGCTGAACACCACCAGGTCCGTGGCGAGTTCGGAGCCGTCGGAGAGCTTCATGCCGGTGACCACACCGGCGGCGTCGACGACGATCTCCTGCGTGCCCACGCCCGTGTGGACGCTCAGGCCCATCTCCTCGATGGTGCGCAGCAGGGCCGCGCCGCCGCCGTCGTCCACCTGCACCGGCATCAGCCGCGGCGCGAACTCCACGATGTGGGAGGTGAGTCCGAGACCCTGCAGCGCGCCGGCCGCCTCCAGGCCCAGCAGCCCGCCGCCGACCACCGCGCCGACCGTCGCCCCGCTCTTCGCGTACTCCTCGATCGCGAGCAGGTCCTCGATCGTGCGGTAGACGAAGCAGCCCTCGGCGTCCTTGTTCGGGACCGGCGGCACGAACGGGTACGAGCCGGTGGCCAGCACGAGGGTGTCGTAGGAGAAGACCTTGCCGGACCTGGCGGTGACCTTCCGCGCCTCGCGGTCGACCCTCTCGGCCGGGTCGCCCACGTACAGCTCGATGCCGTGGTCGTTGATGAACTCCATGTCGGTCATGGAGAGTTCCTCGGGGCTGCGGCCCGAGAAGTACGAGGTGAGGGCGACACGGTCGTAGGCGGGACGCGGCTCCTCACAGAGCACGACCACGCGGTGCGTGGCGGTCAGGCCGCGCTCGGCGAGCGCTTCCAGGAAGCGCTGGCCGACCATGCCGTGGCCGACGAGGACGATCGTGGGGGTGGCCCCCAGGGCGGCGGTCATTCAGGAGCCTCCATCATTGGTGAGCAGGTGGAGCAGCGGGCCGTCGTCGGGGAGCGGCTCTGCTCCCTCCCAGGCGCGGGCGAGCGCGCCGACGGTGCCGAGTTCGCCGACGAGAACCCCGCCGACCAGGCGGTCGTCGCGGACGACGACCTTGCGGTACGTGCCGCGGGTGGCGTCCGTGAGCTGGACGACGTCGTCCCCGGGACGCGGCTCCGTCTCGCCGAACGCGGCGAGGTCGAAGAAGCCCTCCCCGGCCAGCGTCAGCCGGGTCAGTGAACGGGTGCCGGTGTAACGGGCGTTCGTCCGGCCGGAGAGCGACTCGGCGAGGATCTCGGCCTGTTCGAGCGCCGGAGCGGCCAGTCCGTACACGGTGCCGTCGTGCTGGACGCAGTCGCCGACGGCCCGGATGTGCGGGTCGGAGGTGCGCAGTTCGTCGTCGACGACGATCCCCTTGCGGACCTCGAGTCCCGCGATCTGCGCGAGGCCGACCCGCGGGTGGACGCCGCAGGCCAGGACCACCAGGTCGGCGTCGAGGGCGTACCCGTCGTGCATCTCGACCGAGCGGACCGCGCCGCCCACGCAGCGCACGTCGCGCACCCGGCACTCGGTGTGGACCTCCACGCCGAGGTCGCCCAGGTGCCGCTCGACCAGCGCGGACGCGTTCGGGTCGAGCTGGCGCTCCATGAGGCGCTCGGACTGCTGGGCGAGGACGACCTGGGCACCGCGCCGGGCGAGCGCGCGGGCGGCGGACACCCCGAGGAGCCCGCCGCCGATGACGACCGCGCGCACGCCGGGCCGAACCGCCTTGGAAAGGCCCAGGCAGTCGTCCATGGTGCGGAACGCGTGCACGCCCTCGGGCAGCACGTGATCCGGGGTGCTGTGCCTTTCCGGGGGACGACCCCCGGACTCCCGGCCGGAAGAGCGGGTCGGCTCCCCGGCAACGCGCGCAGACGCGAGGTATGCGTCCCTGAACAGGCCGCGCAGGGGCGGCAGTACGGGGTTCGAGCCGGTCGCCAGGACGAGCGTGTCGTATGCGATCTCCGAGCCGTCCGCGAGGTGTACGGCTCGCACCTCGCGGTCGATGCCCGTGACCCGGCCGCGGATGAGCTCCGCGGGCGCGGGCAGCGCGATGACGTCCGGGCTGTAGCGCCCGGCCAGCACCTCGGCGAGGAGCACCCGGTTGTACGGGCGGTGCTCCTCCTCGCCGATCAGCGTCACGGGCGTGCCGAGCTCACCGAGCCGCCGGGCGAGACGGACGCCCGCGAGGCCGGCGCCGATCACCACCACACGCGTATTCGAGGTCATGCCTAGGAGCGTGCGGTGCCGGTGTTACCCGGCAGCATCACCTCTGTTTCCCGCGGGGAACGCTGCCCTCTTCGGGTGCGGAGGGTGGGTGTGAGGGTTCCGGGAGGGCCCCGGGAGGGCGGTGTGAGGCCGCTACGGTGACCCGATGAACCTCAGGTGATCGTGCTCAACGGCGGCTCCAGCCGGCCGGCCTGGGCGTCCTCTGGGCCGGCGTCCACTGCGCCCCGGGACCGCAGCGGGCCGCGAGCTCGCCCGGGGCGACCGCCCGCACGGCATGACCGGGAATCAGGCGGACCTGGCCCACAAGGGAGTGACCTACGACGTCGAGGTGGACACGACACACACCGGCGCTGGAGTGCGCCCGCACGATCGCTGCGGCCGTCAGCCGCTGCCCGTGAGGTGGGCGAAGACCACGACGTTCCCCTGGTAGCCCGTGCTGCGTGAGTAGCCGCCACCGCAGGTGATCACGCGGAGTTCGGGGCGGCTCGCGGGGCCGTAGACCTTCCGGTCGGGGAAGTGGCGGGCGTCGTAGACCTCGACCGCGTCGACCGAGAACAGGGCCGTGCCGCCGTCGCGCCGGTCGACCTCGATGCGGCTGCCCCTGCGCACGGAGCCGAGGTCGTAGAAGACGGCGGGGCCGTCGGCGTTGTCGACATGGCCGGCGACGACGGCGGTGCCGCGTTCGCCGGGGGTGGTGCCGGCCTCGTACCAGCCGGCGAGGTTCGGCTTCGCGGCGGGCGGCACGTCGAGGCTGCCGGCGCGGGTGAGCGCGAGGCCCATGAGGGGCGCGTTCACGTGGATCGACGGGATGCGGATGCGGTCCGGCGGCGACGGCGGCAGCGCGGGCGCGGCGGGCGGTTCGCCGCCGTGGCCGGTGCGGGCCTGCGCGGCTGAGGGCTGCGGCGGGGCGTGCGTCAGCGTGTCCGTGGTGAGCAGCCACGCGCCCGCGCACAGGGCGGTCACGGTGACGGCGCCTATCGCGGTGTTGCTGATGCGGCGCACGCGTGCCTCCAGAAGGACGGGACGGGCGGACCCGTCCGGTGGACCCGTTCCCCCCTCCGGGCCGCGAGGGGCGTCGGACCCGGAGGGGGAGGGACAAGCGGTACCGGCGGACGGACAGCGGAGGGTGTCCGTCAGATCCCGTCGCCTCTCGCCCGGCGATGCAGGAGCCAGGTACCGCCCGCGGCGGCGACGGCGAGAGCCGCCACACCGGCCGCGGCCTGCACGGGATCGGGGCCCAGAGCGCCGCCGACCCCCGTCTTCACACTTCCGTGGGGCGCCTGCCCGCGCGCCTCGGCCAGAGTCACCACCAGGTCGCCCTTGACCTGCCGGTCGCCCTCGGCGCACTTCGCGACGATCTCGTACGTCCCGGGCTGCGCGCTCGACGGCACCCGGAACTGGCCGATCGCCTGGCCCTCGTGCGCGCTCGGGGCCAGCGTGAAGGGGCCCGCGCCCACCGCGCCCGCGTCGCCCGCCGCCGTGCCGGCCGCGCAGTCCGCGGTGTTGACCGTGACCTCGCCGCCGGGAACGGCCGAGTACGGGAACACCTCCAGGCTGCCGGTGCCGCCCGCGTACGCGGGCGCGGCCACGAAGCCCGCGGCGGCGACGGCGAGCGCGCTACCGGTCAGCAGACGGGCGGTACGTCGCATCGGTGCTCCTTCGAGCTGTCCTCGGTGTCCTTGGGTGTCCTCTGTCCCTCCGAGGTAAGTGGCAGCGGGCCGGGACCGCTTCCTGAACGGATGTCAGAAATGTGGTGAATGGGTGTCAGATGAGCGCGCGTGAGGGGTGCGCGGGCGGACTTGCCGCAGGTCACCGGCGTGAGCGGGGCCCGTGGCCGAAGAGCACCCGTTGGGCGCAGGGCGCGCGGGTGAACGGGTGACCCGGTCCTCACGGCACGGGCTTGACCTCAAGGAAGCTTGAGGTTGGAGGGTGTGACGCATGGAGATCACAGAAGCCGCAGAGACCCCCTTGGCCGTCACCCTCGTCGTCGGCAGCAACCGGCACGGCCGGTTCGGACCGGTCGTCGCCCACTGGCTCCTCGACCGCATGCGCGACCGCGACGACCTGGCCGTCGAGGTGGTCGACGTGGCCGACGCCCACCTGCCCACGACCCTCGCCCCGACCCCCGAGGCGACCGCGGCCCTGTCCGCCGTCACCCCCAAACTGGCCGCCGCGGACGCCTTCGTGGTCCTCACGCCCGAGTACAACCACTCCTACCCGGCGGGCCTGAAGAACCTGATCGACTGGCACTACACCGAATGGCGCGCCAAGCCCGTCGCCCTCGTCTCCTACGGCGGCGTCTCGGGCGGCCTGCGCGCGGTGGAACACCTGCGCCAGGTCTTCGCCGAACTCCACGCGGTGTCCCTGCGCGACACGGTGTCCTTCCACAACGCCGGGTCGTCCTTCGACGGGGGACGCCTCAAGGATCCGACGGCGGCGGATGCGGCGGCGAAGGTGATGCTGGACCAACTGGTGTGGTGGGGACGGGGGTTGAGGGAGGCGCGGGACAAGCGACCGTACGGTCGCTAGGCGGGCGGCAGCGGAGCCTGGTGAGGTCCAGGTTCCGCTGCCGCCGTATTTCCGCCGCCGGCCGGTCAGTTCACGTTGACCGCGCTCCATGCCGCGCCCACCGCGGCGTACTCCGCGCTTCCCGCCCCGTACAGGTCCTTCGCCGCGCTCAGGGTCGCCGTGCGTGCGCCCGCGTAGTTCGTCGACGACGTCATGTAGACCGTCAGCGCGCGGTACCAGATCTGGCCCAGCTTGTCCCGGCCGATGCCGGTCACCGACTTGCCGTTGTACGTGGGGGAGTTGTAGCTGACGCCGTTGATGGTCTTAGCGCCGCTGCCCTCGGCCAGCAGGTACGCGAAGTGGTTCGCGACCCCGGAGGAGTAGTGGACGTCGAGGTTGCCGACCGAGCTGCTCCAGTAGTCCGCGGACTGGCCGTCCCTGGACGGCTTGTCCATGTAGCGCAGGGCGTCGGCGCCGAAGCCGGAGCGGACGATCTTCTCGCCGATCAGGTAGTCGCCGGGGTCGGAGGAGTTGTTCGCGTACCACTCCACCAGTGTGCCGAGGATGTCGGACGTCGCCTCGTTCAGGCCGCCGGACTCGCCCGAGTACGTCAGCCCCGCCGTCTTGGAGGTGACGCCGTGCGTCATCTCGTGGCCGGCCACGTCCAGCCCGACCAGCGGTCCGAGCGTCGTACCGTCACCGTCGCCGTACGTCATGCAGAAGCAACTGTCGTCCCAGAAGGCGTTGTTGTACTTGTTGCCGTAGTGGACGCGGTTGTACGAGCCCTTGCCGTCGTTGCCGATGCCGTTGCGGCCGAAGACGTTCTTGTAGAAGTCCCAGGTCATGTTGGTGCCGTACTGCGCGTCCACGGCGGCCGAGGCGCGGTCGGAGTTCGTGCCGTCGCCCCAGTGGTCGTCCGTGTCGGTGAACACCGTCGACGGAGCGCGGCTGACGCAGATGCTGGTGAGGAAGCACAGGTCCGACTTGTTCGCCGCGTCGCCCGTGTAGGTGCCCCCGCGCGTCGGGTCCTTGAGCTGGTACGTCGATCCCGACTGCGTCGTCTGAAGCGGAACCGTGCCGCTGTACAGCGACTTGCCGTCGCCCGTCGCCGTCTCGATGTCGTCCCAGGCGTCGATCTGCGAGCCGGTGCGTGCGTCGGTGAGGACGGTGCGGGAGACCGGGTTGCCCATCGAGTCCTGCGCCATGACGTTCGTCCGCCATGCCAGCTTCGGCGCCCCGTGCAGGGCGTCGACGACCAGTTGGGGCTTGGCGGTCAGCTTCTTCAGGGTCTCGCCGAGGTTGACCGCCCGCAGCGCGTTCGCCGCGAGGTCGGCGGCCCTCGGCGCCGATATGGAGGGGTCGACGGAGGCGAGGGATATCTTGCTCCGCGTCGCCCGGTTGGCGCTGCGGTACGCACCGTCGGACGCCATGTGGACCACGAAGTCGCCGCCCAGGACCGGGAGCTGACGGTACGTCCGCTCGTAGCGCACATGCTGTGTGCCGTCGCCGTCGACGATCACGTCCTGCACCTTCGTGCCCTCGTCGGAGGTGAGCCCGAGGCTCGTGGCGTGCTTCAGCAGCGCCGACGCCGCGTTCTCGATCGCGCCCGCCCTGGTGGGCCGGTCGTCCGCGACGGCGGCGGGGGAAAGTGCGGCGGCCAGCAGGCCGGCGGTGGTCGCGGCCACGCCGAGAGTGGCGAGACGACGGGAGCCCCGGACGTCGATACGTATCCGACTCATGGATCTCCTCGAAAAGGCGCCAACGGGCGCGTGGGGGGAGGGAAGGCGCTTGTTGACTCAGATTTAAGAGGCCATGACAGATCAAGGTCCATAGCGCGTACGAGGAGGTATGTGAGGAGAGAGAATCGTTTTTGTGAGTCTCCGTTTCTTCGTCTACGGCACCCTGCTCCGCGGAGAGCCCAACCACGGCCCCTTCCTGCGCGGCCGCACCGGGCCCGAGGAGCCGGGACGGCTGGACGGCGCGGTGCTCTACGACGGTCCGGGCTATCCGTACGCCGTCGAGGAGCGCGGCGGTGTCGTGTACGGCGAGCTGGTGACCGCACTGCCCGATGACCACGAGGAGTTGCTGGCGGACCTCGACCGCCTGGAGGAGTACGCGCCCGGCGATCCGCGCAACCTCTACGAGCGGGTCGAGCGCGAGGTGCACCGCGACGGTGCCGGACCGCCCGTACGCGCCTGGGTCTACGTGGCCGCCCCCGCCGTCGCCGCACGTCTGCGCGCCCGCGGGAAGCTGATCGAGAGCGGCGACTGGCGGCTCAGGTGAGATTCACTTCCGTACGGCCTCCAGCCGCACCGCGCACGCCTTGAACTCCGGCATCCGGGAGGTCGGGTCGAGCGCCGGGTTGGTCAGGGTGTTGGCGCGGCCCTCGCCGGGCCAGTGGAAGGGCATGAAGACGGTGTCCGGGCGGATCGAGGTGGTGATGCGGGCCGGTGCCACCGCGCGGCCCCGGCGGGAGACCACCGCGACCGGGTCGCCCTCGGCCGCCCCGAGCCGCGCCGCGAGGCGCGGGTGCAGCTCCACGAACGGGCCCGGCGCGGCGGCGTTCAGCTCCGCCACGCGGCGGGTCTGGGCGCCGGACTGGTACTGGGCGACGACCCGGCCGGTGGTCAGCAGCACCGGGTACTCCTCGTCCGGTTCCTCGGCGGAGGCGCGGTGCGAGACGGGGACGAACCGGGCCCGGCCGTCCGGGGTGGCGAACCGGTCGAGGAAGAGGCGGGGAGTGCCGGGGTGGGCGGCGCCGGCGGCCTCCTCGTCCGCGGACTCGTCCTGGGGGCACGGCCAGAACACCCCGTTCTCCTTCGCCAGCCTGCGGTAGGTGATGCCGGAGTAGTCGGCGGGCCCGCCCGCGCTGGCCCGGCGCAGCTCCTCGAAGACCTCCTCGGCGTCGGTCGGGAAGCCCTTCTCCACGCCGAGCCGGCCGGCCAGTTCGTGCATGACCTCCAGGTCGCTGCGGACGCCGCCGGGGGCGGTGATCGCCTGCCGCCGCAGCAGGACACGCCCTTCGAGGCTGGTGGTCGTGCCGGTCTCCTCCGCCCACTGCGTCACGGGCAGGACGACGTCGGCGAGGGCCGCCGTCTCGGACAGCACGACATCGCACACGGCGAGGAAGTCGAGCGACTTGACGCGCTCCTCGACATGCGCGGCGTGCGGCGCCGACACCACCGGGTTCGACCCCATCAGCAGCAGGGACTTGATGTCCGTGCCGAGGGCGTCGAGCAACTCGTAGGCGCTGCGGCCCGGTCCGGGCAGGCTGTCGGGGTCCACGCCCCACACCTCGGCCACATGGCGCCGTGCCGCCGGATCGTCCAGCTTGCGGTAGCCGGGCAACTGGTCGGCCTTCTGGCCGTGTTCGCGCCCGCCCTGGCCGTTGCCCTGCCCGGTCAGGCAGCCGTATCCGGACAGCGGGCGGCCCGCCCGGCCGGTGGCCAGGCACAGGTTGATCCAGGCGCTCACCGTGTCGGTGCCCTTGGCCTGCTGCTCGGGCCCGCGCGCGGTCAGCACCATCGCGGCCTCGGGCTCGCAGAACAGCCGTACCGCCTCGCGCAGTTCGGGAACGGACACCCCCGTGATCCGTTCCACGTACTCGGGCCAGTGCGCCATCGCCGCGGCCCGCGCCTCCTCCCAGCCGGCCGTACGGTCCTGGACGTAGGCCTCGTCGACCCGGCCCTCGGCCACGATCAGATGCAGCAGGCCGAGTGCGAGGGCGAGGTCCGTGCCCGGGCGGGGCGCGAGGTGCAGGTCGGCCTGCTCGGCGGTCTTCGTGCGGCGGGGGTCGACGACGATCAAAGTGCCGCCGTTCTCCCGGAGTTCGCTGAAGAACCGGAGTGACGGCGGCATCGTCTCGGCGAGGTTCGACCCGACGAGGATCACGCAGCCGGTCCTCGGTATGTCCTCCAGCGGGAAGGGCAGCCCGCGGTCCAGCCCGAAGGCCCTCGTGCCGGCGGCCGCCGCCGACGACATGCAGAAGCGGCCGTTGTAGTCGATCTGCGAGGTGCCGAGCACCACCCGGGCGAACTTGCCCAGGGTGTACGCCTTCTCGTTCGTCAGACCGCCCCCGCCGAAGACGCCGACCGCGTCCGGGCCATGTTCCGTACGCGTCCGGCGCAGTCCTTCGGCGATACGGTCCAGTGCCTCGTCCCAGGTGGCGGGCGTGAGGGTGCCCTCGGAGCGCACCAACGGGGAGGTCAGGCGCACCCGGGACGAGAGCACGGCCGGTGCCGTACGGCCCTTGCCGCACAGTGCGCCCCGGTTCACCGGGAAGTCCGCGCGCTCACTCACCTCGACCGTGCCGTCCGGCGCGGGCGTGAGGTTCATCCCGCACTGCAGGGCGCAGTACGGGCAGTGCGTGGGCGTCGCGGTGGTCTGCATGCCACCCAGCGTGCTTCGGCCGTGTTACATACGGGACGGCCCCCTGTTACGCCGGCGGGACGGCGGCCTCCCCCTGTCGGGCCGCCCGGCGTGAGGGGCGCCGCGACCGCCTCGTCACCGGGCGGTCGCCAGCGCCGCCGGCACCCCCGCCTCCTTCGGCCCGAGGAAGCGCGGGTCCGGCTGGAACACCGCGTCCAGCGCCGCCTTGCCCGCCGCGAAGATCTCGCGGGTGCCGCCGTAGTACCAGGTCACGTCGTGCTTGTCCTGGACCCCGATGCCGTACGACCGCACGCCCGCCGCCTGGCACAGCGCGACCGCCCGCCGGATGTGGAAGCCCTGGCTGATCAGCACCGCCCGGTCGACGCCGAAGATCTTCTTCGCGCGGACGCAGGAGTCCCAGGTGTCGAAGCCGGCGTAGTCGCTGACGATCCGCCCGTCGGGGACGCCGTGCCGGGTCAGGTAGCCGCGCATGGCGTCGGGCTCGTCGTAGTCCTTGCGGCTGTTGTCGCCGGTGACCAGGACGACCTCGACGCGGTTCTCGCGGTACAGCCGCGCGGCCGCGTCCAGGCGGTGGGCGAGGTAGGGGGAGGGCTCTCCGTCCCACAGGCCCGCGCCGAACACGACGGCGACCTCGGTGCGGGGCACGTCCGCCGTGGTGCGCAGCCGGTCGCCGGTGACCGTGTACATCCAGGTCGCCGGCAGCAGCGCCAGCACGCACCCGGCCATCACGGCCTGGACCAGCCGCCGGCGGCCGGTACGCGTGCGTGGCAGCCGAGGTCTGCGCAACGTGGGTCGGCGCATCGGACGGTCCCTCCCGTGTGGCCTGCGAAGTCCGTGTGTCGACAGTCAGAGACGTCCTGTCAGGCCGCGCGGTTCGCGCGCACACTAAGTGACCAGTCTCACTCGGAGAGTGAAAGCCCAGGCCGCGTCGCCTCACAAACCCCACAGGTCCCACGGTGAACAGCCGGAAAGCGCCCGTCATTCCGGCGCAACGGATCGGCAACCTGCGGCACCGATCATGTGTCCATGACGCCGTCGAACCCTCCTCGCGACGAGTCCATGACCGAGCCCGGTGCGGCCGTGCAGTTCCAGGCGGCCCACCTCGGCAGCACGGCCCATCTCATGGACCGGATCAGCACGCAGCTCGCCAGTCAGCTCAGCCTCGTCTCGCTCAACGGCAGGCGGCGCCCCGGCCCTCCCGCCCTCGTGGTCGTGGCGCACGGCAGCCGTGACCCGCGCGCCCTGAAGACCGTCCAGGCGCTTGTCGACCGGATCCGGGACGAGCGCCCCGGCCTGCGCGTCCACCTCGGCCACATCGAACTGAACGAACCGCTCCTGCCCGACACCCTCGCCTCCCTCGGCACCGGCGAGGCCGTCCTGGTCCCGCTGCTGCTCGGCCGGGGCTACCACATCAAGCGGGACATCCCCGAGATGGCCGCCGCCTCCGACGCGCACACGCGCGTGGCCGGTGCCCTCGGCCCGCACCCGCTGCTCGTGGATGCGCTGTACTCCCGCCTCGTCGAGGCCGGCTGGCGCACCCGCATGGACGAGGCGGCCCGCCGCAGGAGCGCCGTGGTCCTCGCCGCCGCCGGCTCCCGCGACCCGGAGTCGAAGGTGGACACGGGCCGTACGGCCCAGCTGCTCGCCGACCGCCTGGGTGTCCCGGTGGTCCCCGCCTACGCCACCACCGCCGCACCGGCCGTCCCGGACGCGGTGCGCGCCCTGGCCGCGAGCGGCCGCCACCGGGTCGCCGTCGCCTCGTACTTCACGGCGCCGGGCCGCTTCGCCACCGAGTGCGCCCAGGCGGCCCCGTGGATCGCCTCGGCCCCGCTGGGCACCCACCCGGCGATGGCCCGCCTCGTCCTGCACCGCTACGACCAGGCACTGGCGACGCCCGGCACGGTGACGCGGGCCGAACTCGCCTCGGCCTGAAACGGTCACCGACGTCCCGATTGTCGGTGCCGGGCTTTACTGTCGGGTGCATGGAAGGCAGCGCAGGCATCGCACCGCAGGCTTACGAGAACCACCTCCCGCCCCCCGGGTACGACGCGCCCGCGGTGGAGCGCTGGGCACCGGAGCCCGACAAGCGCCCCGGACGCACCGCCTTCCAGCGCGACCGCGCGCGGGTGCTGCACTCCGCGGCCCTGCGCCGGCTGGCCGGCAAGACCCAGGTGGTCACCCCCGGGACCCGCAGCCAGGCGTGGGACGCCAGCCCGCGTACGCGACTCACCCACTCCCTGGAGTGCGCCCAGGTCGGCCGTGAGCTCGGCGCGGCCCTGGGCTGCGACCCGGACCTGGTGGAGGCCGCCTGCCTCTCCCACGACCTGGGCCATCCGCCCTTCGGTCACAACGGCGAACAGGCGCTGAACGAATTCGCCGAGGACGTCGGGGGCTTCGAGGGCAACGCCCAGTCGCTGCGGCTGCTCACCCGCATCGAACCCAAGCGCTTCACCGACGGCGGCTCCCGCTCCGTCGGCCTCAACCTCACCCGCGCCACGCTGGACGCGGCCACCAAGTACCCGTGGCCGCGCGGCGCCCACCCCACCGACCCCGGCTCCCGGAAGTTCGGTGTCTACGAGGACGACCGCGCCGTCTTCGACTGGGTCCGCAAGGAGGCCCCCGGCCCCCGTGCCACCTTCGAGGCCCAGGTCATGGACTGGTCGGACGACGTGGCGTATTCGGTGCACGACGTCGAGGACGGCCTGCACGCCGGCCACGTCGACCCCAACTGCCTGCACGCCGAGCCCGAACGGCAGGCGGTCTTCGCCGTGGCCGTCGGCCGGTACGTGCCCGCGGACACCGACCCCGCCGAGCTGTCCGCCGCCCTCGACCGCCTCCAGGACCAGGCGTGGTGGCCGCACGGCTACGACGGCTCGGCGGCCGCCCAGGCCCGCCTCAAGGACGCCACCAGCCAGCTCATCGGCCGCTTCTGCCTCGCCGCCGAGGCCGCCACGCGCGCGAGGTACGGCTCCGGGCGCCTGAGCCGCTACGACGCCGAGCTCGTCGTCCCGCACGAGACGCGGCTGGAGTGCGCGGTCCTCAAGGCCGTCGCCGACCGCTACGTCATGCAGCGCGCCGAGCAGGAGCGGCTGCGGGCCGACCAGCGGATCGTGGTGGCCGAGCTGGCCGAGGCGCTCACCCTGCGCGCCCCGGACGGCCTGGACCCGCAGTTCCGCGCCCTGTTCGACCAGGCCGGCGACGACCGTGCCCGCAAGCGCGTCGTCGTGGACCAGATCGCCTCTCTCACGGACGCCTCGGCCCGGTCGCTACACGCGCGCCTGACGGGGCATCCATGAGACTGGCGGGACGCGGGTGACACCAAACACGCCCGAATGTGACCCTCCGTGGCCTGATCGGGCCACTCCCTCTTCCCCCATCACGCTGCGTGCGGGACGCTCGCATGTGGCGGCACCCTTAAGAGGAGGCATCAAGTGGTCGACGCGGATCAGACATTCGTCATCGTCGGAGGCGGCCTCGCCGGCGCGAAGGCGGCCGAGACGCTCCGGGCGGAGGGCTTCAGCGGGCGGGTGATACTGATCTGCGACGAACGCGACCACCCCTACGAGCGCCCGCCCCTCTCCAAGGGCTACCTGCTGGGCAAGGAGGAGCGCGACAGCGTCTTCGTCCACGAACCGGCCTGGTACGCCCGCAACGACATCGAGCTGCACCTCGGCGAGACCGTCGAGGCCATCGACCGCACGGCCAGGACGGTCCGCTTCGGCGGGGACGGCACGCTCGTCCGCTACGACAAGCTGCTGCTGGCCACGGGAGCGGAGCCGCGCCGGCTGGACATCCCGGGCACCGACCTCGCGGGCGTCCACCACCTGCGCCGCCTCGCCCACGCCGAGCGGCTCAAGGGCGTCCTGGCCGCCCTCGGCCGGGACAACGGCCACATCGTGATCGCCGGAGCGGGCTGGATCGGCCTGGAGGTCGCGGCGGCGGCCCGCGAGTACGGCGCCGAGGTGACCGTCGTGGAGCCCGCGCAGACCCCGCTGCACGCCGTCCTCGGCCCCGAACTCGGCAGCCTCTTCGCGGACCTGCACCGCGAGCACGGCGTCCGCTTCCACTTCGGCGCGAAGCTCACGGAGATCGTGGGCCAGGACGGCATGGTGCTGGCCGCCCGCACGGACGACGGCGAGGAGCACCCCGCCCACGACGTCCTGGCGGCGATCGGCGCGGCCCCGCGCACCGGCCTCGCGGAGGCGGCCGGCCTGGAGATCGCCGGCCGCGAGCACGGCGCCGGCATCGTGGTCGACGAGCGGCTGCGCACCTTGGACCCCGACATCTTCGCGGCCGGTGACGTCGTCTCCTTCCCGCACGCCCTGTTCGGCACCCGCCTGCGCATCGAGCACTGGGCCAACGCCCTCAACGGCGGACCGGCGGCCGCCCGCGCCATGCTCGGCCGGGACGTCACCTACGACCGTGTGCCCTATTTCTTCTCGGACCAGTACGACCTGGGGATGGAGTACAACGGCTGGGCGCCCCCGGGCTCGTACGACGAAGTGGTGATCCGGGGAGACGCCGGAAAGCGTGAGTTCATCGCGTTCTGGGTCAAGGACGGCCGGGTGCTGGCCGGGATGAACGTGAACGTGTGGGACGTCAAGGACCCCGTCCAGCAGCTGATCCGCTCGAAGACACGGGTGGACACGGAGGCGCTGGCGGACCCGCACGTTCCGCTCGCAAGCCTCGTCTCCTAGATGTCACAGCACCCCCGTGCTGTGACTCCCGGGGGCAACCCCCGGACCCCGGCCGAACGCGGAGGCGCCCCAGGAGTGTCAGTTCTGCCCCGTAGAATCACCACGTGGCAGGACGGATCAACGACGAGGACGTGAAGGCGGTACGGGACGCGGTCCCGATCGACGCCGTGGTGTCCGAGTACCTCCAGCTGCGCAACGCGGGTGGCGGCAACCTCAAGGGCCTGTGCCCGTTCCACGACGAGAAGTCGCCGTCCTTCCAGGTCAGCCCGAGCAAGGGACTCTTCCACTGCTTCGGCTGTCAGGAGGGCGGCGACACCATCACGTTCGTGATGAAGGTCGACCACCTCACGTTCTCGGAGTCGGTCGAGCGCCTGGCCGCCCAGGCCGGCATCACGCTGCGGTACGAGGAGGGCGGGTACAACCCGTCCCACCAGCGCGGCGAGCGCATCCGCCTGGTCGAGGCCCACAAGATCGCCGCGCAGTGGTACATGGAGCAGCTGGCCACCGGCCCCGAGGCCGACACCGGCCGCGCGTTCCTCGCCGAGCGCGGCTTCGACCAGGCGGCCGCCGAGCACTTCTCCGTGGGCTACAGCCCCCAGGGCTGGGACCACCTCACCCGCTATCTGCGCGGCAAGGGCTTCACCGACAAGGAACTGCTCCTGTCCGGTCTCGCCCAGGAGGGCCGCCGCGGCCCCATCGACCGCTTCCGCGGCCGTCTGATGTGGCCGATCCGCGACATCGGCGGCGACGTCGTCGGCTTCGGCGCCCGCAAGCTGTACGAGGCGGACAACGGCCCGAAGTACCTCAACACCCCCGACACCGCGATCTACCGGAAGTCCCAGGTCCTGTACGGCATCGACCTCGCCAAGAAGGACATCGCCAAGGCGTCCCGCGCGGTGGTCGTCGAGGGCTACACCGACGTCATGGCCTGCCACCTGGCCGGCGTGACGACGGCGATCGCCACCTGCGGCACGGCCTTCGGCGGCGACCACATCAAGATCCTGCGCCGGCTGCTGATGGACAACGGCAGCGCGCGCGTGATCTTCACCTTCGACGGCGACGCGGCCGGCCAGAAGGCGGCCCTGCGCGCCTTCGAGGACGACCAGAAGTTCGCCGCCGAGACCTACATCGCGATCGCTCCGGACGGCATGGACCCCTGCGAGCTGCGCCTCGCGAAGGGCGACGACGCGGTGACGGACCTGGTCGAACCCCGCACCCCGCTCTTCGAGTTCGCGCTGCGCCAGATCGTCGTCCGCTACGACCTCGACACCCCCGCCGGCCGCGCCGCGGCCCTGGACGAGGCGGCCCCGATCGTCGCCCGCATCAAGAACAGCGGCGCCCAGCACGAGGTCGCCGTGCAGCTCGCCGGCATGCTCGGCATCCTCGACACCCAGTTCGTGGTCAAGCGGGTGGCCCAGCTGGCCCGTTGGGCCCGCGACCGAGGCGGCAAGGGCGGCCCGGCCCCGTCGGCCCGCGGCCCGCAGGGGTACGAGGCGGCCCCCCGCCCCAGGAACTCCGGCCCCGCCCTCAACCTCCGCAACCCCGTCTACGCCACCGAACGCGAACTGCTCAAACTGGCCCTCCAGCAACCTGAGTTGGTCTCCCCGGCCTTCGACGCGTACGGCATCGACGAGTTCACCGCCGCGCCCTACGCCGCCGTACGCCAGGCGGTCATGGAGGCGGGCGGCGCCGAGGACGGCACGCGGGACGCCCAGGAGTACCTGGTCCGGGTCCGCGAGGTCGCGCCCGACGACGCCGTCCGTGCCATGGTCACCGAGCTCGCCGTCGAGCCGATCATGCGCCGCACGGTGGACGAGGCGTACGCGGGCATGGTGCTGGTCCAGGTCAGGCGCCGTGCCGTGGAGCGCCGTATCCGCGACATCCAGTCGCAGATGGCCCGGGTCTCCGCGGGCGGAGATCCGGCGCAACTGGCTGCGGTACAGAACGAATTGTGGGTACTCCAACAGTATGACCAGGCGCTGCGGGAGCAAGGAGCCGCGGCGCTCTGAGCACAGCCGTACGGCTGGGTAACCGCGCGGTCACGGCACGATTGCAAAAAGTCACCGCACGCCCCTCGTGGCGGCGATGTGTCGTACTCCACACTGGGTTCCGGTGCCTGAGTCCTCGGAGCGCGGCCGATCCGTCCCACACGGGTCCCACAACCCCGCGGTTCCGCTCATCGCGTACGGGACGGACAGCGGCGTGGCCGCAGACTCCGCCCCCGAAGTACCGCTGCCGCACACCTCTGCAGCGATCATCCTGGAGGTCGCCCCCGTGCAGACCCAGACCCTCACCCAGACCGACGCCAGTACGGACACGGAGCCGGACGCCGAGACCGAGGTTCTGGTCGCGGTCCCCCCGCAGAACCGTGTCATGCACCACCCCGAGGCGGACCCGGAGGGCGCGCCCGAGCCGGCCGAACCGCCCGCCGGGGCGCTGGAGACCGAGGCCACCGAGCCGGTGGAACCTCCCGTCGTGGAGCGGGCCCGCGCCGACACCAGCGGCCCGTCCTCCGACCTGTTCCGCCAGTACCTGCGCGAGATCGGCCGTATCCCGCTGCTCACCGCGGCCGAGGAGGTCGAACTCGCCCGACGGGTCGAGGCCGGCCTGTTCGCCGAGGAGAAGCTGGGCAACGCCCCTTCTCTCGACAGCCAGTTGGCCCTCGACCTGGACCGCCTGGTGGTCATGGGCCGGATGGCCAAGCGCCGCCTCATCGAGGCGAACCTGCGCCTCGTGGTCTCCGTGGCCAAGCGGTACGTCGGCCGCGGCCTGACCATGCTGGACCTGGTCCAGGAGGGCAACCTCGGGCTCATCAGGGCGGTCGAGAAGTTCGACTACGCCCGCGGCTACAAGTTCTCGACGTACGCGACCTGGTGGATCCGCCAGGCCATGTCGCGGGCTCTAGCCGACCAGGCCCGTACGATCCGCGTCCCGGTCCATGTCGTCGAACTGATCAACCGGGTCGTCCGCGTCCAGCGCCGCATGCTGCAGGAGCGGGGCTACGAGCCGACACCGGAAGAGGTCGCCGCCCACCTCGACCTGGCGCCAGAGCGGGTCAGCGAGGTGCTGCGGCTGGCCCAGGAGCCCGTCTCCCTGCACGCCCCCGTGGGCGAGGAGGACGACGTGGCCCTCGGCGACCTGATCGAGGACGGCGACGCGACCTCACCGGTGGAGTCGGCGGCGTTCCTGCTGCTCAGGGAGCACCTGGAAGCCGTGCTCTCCACGCTCGGCGAGCGTGAGCGCAAGGTCGTACAGCTCCGCTACGGCCTGGCCGACGGCCGCCCCCGCACGCTGGAGGAGATAGGCCGCATCTTCGGCGTGACCCGGGAACGGATACGGCAGATCGAGTCGAAGACCCTGAACAAGCTCCGCGACCACGCCTTCGCGGACCAGCTGCGGGGATACCTGGACTGAGCCGTCCGAGCTGACAGAGAAGGGGGGGCCGCCTCCCGGCGGCCCCCCTCACAGCTGATCGACCGGCACCGTTAGTCCACCTCGGCCACAGCCTGGGCGAACTGCGCCTTGTACAGCCGCGCGTACGCCCCGTCCGCCGCCAAGAGATCCCCGTGCGCGCCCTGCTCGACGATCGACCCGTTCTCCATGACGAGGATCGTGTCCGCGTCCCGGATGGTCGACAGCCGGTGCGCGATCACGAACGACGTGCGCCCGTGCGCGAGTTTGGCCATCGCCTTCTGGATCAGCACCTCGGTGCGGGTGTCCACGGAGCTGGTGGCCTCGTCGAGCACCAGGATCACCGGGTCGGACAGGAACGCCCGCGCGATGGTGATGAGCTGCTTCTCACCGGCGCTGACCCCCGTGCCCTCGTCGTCGATCACGGTGTCGTACCCGTCGGGCAGCGTACGGACGAACCGGTCGGCGTGCGCGGCCCGCGCCGCCTCCTCGATCTCGCCCCGGGTGACCTCCCGGGACGCGCCGTACGCGATGTTCTCCGCGATCGTGCCGCCGAACAGCCACGTGTCCTGCAGCACCATGCCGATCCCGGAACGCAGTTCGTTCCGGGACATGGACGCGATGTCGACGCCGTCGAGCGTGATCCGCCCGCCGGAGACGTCGTAGAACCGCATGAGCAGGTTCACCAGGGTGGTCTTGCCCGCGCCCGTCGGGCCGACGATCGCGACCGTGTGGCCCGGTTCGGCCTTCAGGGACAGGTTCTCGATCAGCGGCTTGTCGGGGTCGTAGCGGAAGGAGATGTTCTGCAGCTCCACCCGCCCACGCAGCTCCTCGGGCCGCCGGCCCTCCACCGGATCCGCCTCCTGCTCCTCCGCGTCCAGGAGTTCGAAGATCCGCTCGGCCGAGGCGACACCCGACTGCACCAGGTTGGCCATCGACGCGACCTGCGTCAGCGGCATCGAGAACTGCCGCGAGTACTGGATGAAGGCCTGCACGTCACCGATGGACAGGGCGCCCGAGGCGACCCGCAGACCGCCGACGACGGCCACCAGCACGTAATTGAGGTTCGACACGCACATCATCAGCGGCTGCATGATCCCGCTGTTGAACTGCGCCTTGAACCCGGCCTCGTACAGCGCGTCGTTCTGCTCGGCGAACTGCTGCGCCGACTCGTCCTGCCGCCCGAACACCTTCACCAGCGTGTGGCCGGTGTACATCTCCTCGACGTGGGCGTTCAGCTTGCCGGTGGAGCGCCACTGCTGCACGAAGTGCGGCTGCGAGCGCTTGCCCACGCGCGTGGCGACGACGAACGACAGCGGCACGGTCACCAGCGCGACCAGCGCCAGCAGCCACGACACCCAGAACATCACCGCGAGCACACCGATGATCGTCAGCAGCGAGTTGATGAGCTGGCCCATCGACTGCTGCAGCGTCTGCCCGATGTTGTCGATGTCGTTGGTCGCGCGGGACAGCACCTCACCGCGCTGGCGCTTGTCGAAGTACGACAGCGGAAGGCGCGACATCTTCGTCTGCACGTCCTCGCGCATCCGGAACATCGTGCGGTTGACCGTCCGGTTGACCAGCCGCGTCGCCACCGCCATCAGCAGGCCGGCGACCGCGAACGTGCACAGCGCCAGCAGCAGTACGCGGCCCACGGCGTCGAAGTCGATGCCCTGGCCCGGTGTGAAGTCGGTGCTGCGGAGCATGTCGGCGACCTGCCCCTGGCCCCGCGCCCGCATCGAGTCGAGGACCTGCTCCTTGGTCGCACCGGCCGGCATCTGCCGCCCGATGATTCCGGAGAAGACCAGGTCGGTGGCCTTGCCGAGGATCTTCGGCCCGATCACGTTGAGGCCCACGCTGACCACCACGCACAGCAGCAGCGCATAGATGGTGAGACGTTCCGGCTTGAACTGGGAGATCAGGCGTTTGCCCGAGACCTTGAAGTCCATCGAGTGGTTGTCCGGGCCGCCGCCCTGGCCCATCATCCGCGCCATCGGCCCGGCCATCAGGCAGCCTCCGCTTCCGTCAGCTGGGAGAGCACGATCTCCCGGTATGTCTCGTTGTCGGCCATCAGTTCGTGATGACGGCCCGTGCCGACGATCCGGCCCTCGTCGAGGACCACGATCCGGTCGGCGTCCCGGATGGTCGCCACCCGCTGGGCGACGATCACGACGGTCGCCTCCGCGGTCTCCTCGGAGAGCGCCGCCCGCAGCGCGGCGTCGGTGGCGTAGTCGAGGGCGGAGAAGGAGTCGTCGAAGAGGTAGATCTCCGGGCGCTGGACGAGCGTGCGGGCGATGGCGAGCCGCTGGCGCTGGCCGCCCGAGACGTTCGTACCGCCCTGCGCGATGGGCGCGTTGAGCCCGCCCTCCAGCTCGGTCACGAAGCCCTTGGCCTGCGCGACCTCCAGCGCCTGCCACAGCTCCTCGTCCGTGGCGTCCGGATTGCCGTAGCGCAGATTGGTCGCCACGGTGCCCGCGAACAGGTACGGCTTCTGCGGTACGAGCCCGACCGTCTTCGCCAGCAGCTTCGGCTCGAGGGAGGCGACGTCCGTGCCGTCGACGAGGACCTCGCCGTCGGTCGCGTCGAACAGCCGCGGGACCAGCCCGAGCAGCGTGGACTTGCCGCTGCCGGTCGAGCCGATCACGGCGGTCACCTCGCCGGGCCGTGCCACCAGGTCGATCGCCGTGAGGACGGGCTCCTCGGCACCGGGATAGCGGAACCCGGCGTTACGGATCTCCAGGTGCCCGTGCCGGCGCAGCTCGGTGACCGGCGCCACCGGCGGCACCACGCTGGAGGAGGTGCCGAGGACCTCCTGGATCCGCTCGGCGCACACCTCCGCGCGCGGCACCATCATGAACATGAAGGTGGCCATCATCACGGACATGACGATCTGCATGAGATAGGCGAGAAAGGCGGTCAGATCGCCGATCTGCATGCCGCCGCTGTCGATGCGGTGCGCACCGAACCAGACCACGGCGATCGACGACAGGTTCACCACCGTCATCACGATCGGGAACATCAGCGCGAGCATGTTGCCGGTCTTCAGCGACATCTCGGTGAGATCGGCGTTGGACTTCCGGAACCGGTCCTTCTCGTAGTCGTCCCGGACGAAGGCGCGGATGACGCGGTTGCCGGTGATCTGCTCGCGCAGCACCCGGTTCACCGTGTCCAGCCGGGTCTGCATGGAACGGAACAGCGGCCGCAGCCGCCGCACGATCAGGGTCACGCAGATGCCCAGGGTGGGCACCACCGCGACCAGCACCGCTGACAGCGGCACGTCCAGACCGAGCGCCAGCACGATGCCGCCCACGCACA
The DNA here is from genome assembly GCF_043200415.1 of Streptomyces sp. NPDC048419. Taxonomy (NCBI): domain Bacteria; kingdom Bacillati; phylum Actinomycetota; class Actinomycetes; order Kitasatosporales; family Streptomycetaceae; genus Streptomyces; species Streptomyces sp. NPDC048419. The sequence goes on from NZ_JBICXT010000002.1 coordinate 779,590, forward strand.
TGATCGGCGCGGACACCATCAGCGTGAACGTCATCAGGGCCAGCATCTGGACCTGCTGCACGTCATTGGTGGTGCGGGTGATCAGCGACGGCGCGCCGAAGTGGCCGACCTCCCGCGAGGAGAAGGACTGCACCCGGTCGAAGACGGCGGCCCGGACGTCCCGGCCGAGCGCCGAGGCGGTCCTGGCGCCGAAGTAGACGGCACCGATGTTGCACACGACCTGCGCCAGCGAGATGCCGATCATCAGGGCGCCGAAGGAGAGGATGTAACCCGTGTCACCCTTCACGACGCCGTTGTCGATGATGTGCGCGTTGAGCGTGGGCAGGTACAAGGTGGCGCAGGTCTGCAGGAACTGCAGCAGCACCAACAGGGCGATGGGTTTCTTGTAGGGCCTGAGATAGGTCCGCAGTAGTCGTATGAGCACGCTACGTCTCTCGGAGTCGGCGATGGGGCGGGCTTGATGCCCGAGGCTCCTATCGTCGGACACTCCACCCGTGTTACCTCAACCGATTAAGCCGACAGCAGTGAGGTTTACCGTCTTACGGGCGGAAAGCTCCAGGGTGTGTCTGATCCCTCACGGAAACGAACTGCTGCCGCACCGCCTGACCCACCGCCAGCTCGCCGCCGGGCTCGAGAACCTGCGCCGCCGCGCCCTGCCAGGCCGGCGGGTTGCGCGGGTCGAGGGTGCCCTGCGAGGAGCCGAGCGCCCAGGCCGCCTGCCGGGCGGCACCGATCGCCGCGTAGTCCGCGGGCTGCGGCACCACGACCTGCGCCCCGAACAGCATCGGCGCCGCAGCCTGCACGGCGGGCAGCTCGGCGGCCGCCCCCAGCAGGAAGACCCGCCGTACCTCGACGCCCCGCCCGCGCAGCACGTCCAGCGCGTCCGCGAGCCCGCACAGCATGCCCTCGAACGCCGCCCGCGCCAGGTGCTCCGCCTTCATCGACTCCCGCCGCAGCCCGGCGAGGGTGCCCGCGGTGTGCGGCAGGTTCGGCGTCCGCTCACCCTCCAGATACGGCAGGAGTACGAGTCCGTGCGAGCCGGGCGTCGACTTCAGCGCCAGATCGGACAGACTCTCCAGGTCGGGCAGCCCGAGCAGTTCGGCCGTCCCGCGCAGGGCCCGTACGGCGTTGAGCGTGGTGACGACGGGCAGATGCATGCCGGTCGCGTCCGCCAGGGAGGTGATCATCCCGCTGCTGTCGAAGAGGGCCTCGGGATGGACCGCCATCACGGAGCCGGAGGCGCCGAGCGACACCACGGCGTCACCGAGCCCGATGCCGAGCCCCAACGCGGCGGCCATGGTCTCGCCGGTCCCCGCCGAGATCAGCAGCCCCTCGGGGGTCGTACCGGCCGGGTCGGACGGCCCGATCACCTCGGGCAGCATGACCTGGTGACCGAGCGCCAGCTCGACGAGATCGGTGCGGTAGGAGCCGGTGGCCGCCGACCAGTACCCGGTCCCGGAGGCGCCGCCCCGGTCGGTGGTCCGGCGCACGGGCCGACCCAGCAACTGCCACACCAGCCAGTCGTGGGCCTGCATGAGCATCGCGGTGCGCAGGGCCGCGTCGGGCTCGTTCTTCGCCAGCCAGCGCAGCTTGGTCACCGGCTGCGCGGCCTGCGGCACGCACCCCACCGCCTGCGCCCACGCCTCGCGCCCGCCGAGCGCGTCGATCAGATCGGCCGCCGCGACCTGCGCCCGCTTGTCCCCGCCGACCATCGCGGGCCGCACGGTGCCGCCCTGGGAGTCGAGCGGCACGAGCGAGTTCGCCTGCGCCGACACGCCGATGGCCTGCACGCCTTCGAGAAGTCCGCCGCCGGCCGCCTCACCGAGGGAGAGCAGCCAGGCCTGCGGGTCGACGTCGGAGGGCCGTCCGCCCCCGCCGTCGACACCCTCGATCGGATGCGGGGCGTACCCCTGCCTGAGCACGGCGCCCGTGTCCGAGTCACAGACGACGATGCGAGTGAAATCGGGCGCACTGTCCAGCCCGGCGACTATCCCCATGACCAAAATTCTATGGGCCCTGCGGCGCGACGGCGCGTGGCCTCACAGGCCCCTCGCAGCCGAGGAGAAACCATGTGCCGCTGAGGGCGCCGGCTAGGTGTTGCTGGTGCCCCAGTCGTCCTGTGCCGCGCCGTCGCCGCCGCGTTCGCGAAGGGAGCGCACCCGCTGGGTCACCGAGTCCGGCACGCGGTCCCCGACCTTGTCGCTCACCACGTGGTACGCCTTGCCCGCGAACTCGCGTCCCTGCTGCGCCGCCGACTCCGCGGTGTTGCGGACGGCGGGGTTCTGCGCGACCTGACGTGCCGACTTCTTCAGCTGCTCGTAGCGCTCGCGCCCGGCGCGCGTGCCCAGTACGTAACCAAGGGCCAGTCCGACGACGAACGTCAGCTTGTAGCGCATGGCGGCCACCCTCTCCTAGTGCAGGTCTTCGGCGCGGTGTCGGTGCCGGGGGAACCGATTGGCGGAGCACCCCCCTGCTTGCGCTAATGTATGTGTCGCAGCGAGCGCCCGCCCCCTGGCGAATACCCAGGTAGGTACGTTCGATGCAACGAGGCATTCCTCCGTAGCTCAATTGGCAGAGCAGCCGGCTGTTAACCGGCAGGTTACTGGTTCGAGTCCAGTCGGGGGAGCTCGGTCCTCCGTAGCTCAATTGGCAGAGCAGCCGGCTGTTAACCGGCAGGTTACTGGTTCGAGTCCAGTCGGGGGAGCATGCTGAACGAGGACCCCTCCGGGGTCCTTTTTCATGTCCGGCCCCGCGCCCGGGAACCGTGCAGGTCACGGCGGAGTCCTCAAGGGCAGGCGAAGTCGACCATACGAAGCAGGAGATCGTATGAGCGGCTATGCTGCGGCAGACGGCGCGCACAAATGTGCGCGACACGCCGCTATGGGGCGGTAGCTCAGCCGGTTAGAGCAGCGGACTCATAATCCGTCGGCCGTGGGTTCGAGTCCCACCCGCCCCACCACACATCATCGGTGCAGAATCGATATGACCTGTGCGGACCTTACAGGCGGCGGACAACAGACAGGCGGTCAGCCCTGAGGCTGACCGCCTGTCTGTTGTCCGTTGACGAGCCGGGCCTCGACTAGAAGGCCTTGTTGTCGCAACCCATCTTCGAGCCGAGCTGCGCGTTCTGGGCCGCCGGGTCGCCCTCGCCGTTGAGGCCGTTGCCGAGCACGCCGTCGAGCAGCCCGACCGTGCCGAGGATGTCGATGTTCAGGTCGTGGGACCGGCACGTGGTGCTCTGCTGGACGCTGAGCTGGCCGCCGGCGGCGACGCCGCCGCCCTGGCCCGTGCCGTCGGCGTGTGCGGTGCCGGCGGCCAGGATGCCGATGCTGCCGAGGGCGGCGAGCAGGACGGCGGCCTTGTGAAGCTTGTGCATGTCATCTCCGGTGAAGAGGTAGATGCGAGACGCGAAGGATCGACTCCTTACAGCCACCGGAGATTAGTGACAAACGGCCCAAATTATCCCAGGGCGCGCCGGTCCACATCTTGAGCGTCGGCAAGGTTCTCGGGGCGTAACACCCGTGCACGGGCTGGGGTACTCCTCAACGGGCCTGTCTGCGAACGGAGTTGAGCGACAGCCGTGGTGCGGACGGCCGTTGGGTGCGATGTGGCACCCGGGTGGCTTGTGAGTGCGGTGAGTTACGCCGTTTCGCCGCGCAGGCCGTCGCGCAGCCGCCGGAGGTCGTCGGCATGGCGGCCCAGGCCGTTCAGGCGCAACCGCGCGGCCTCGGTGCGGGAGGTGGGGTGGAGCGTGAAGGCGAGGTTGAGGGACTCGCGGAGCATCCAGAGGTCGTAGGCCAGCAGACGGGCCGCGTGGGCCTGGACCGCCACCAGGTCCGGCTCGGTGAGCTGCAGGTCCTGCAGGCGGGAGCGCAGGCGATGCAGGGTGATGCTCTGCCGGCCGCAGGAGCGGGCCGTCTGGCGGGAGACGGGGCCCGGTTCGCCGCAGGCCGCCACCGCCGCGTCGGCCGGCGCCTGCGCGGTCACCGCTTCGTCCAGGACCGAGAGCAGGCCGTGCAGCTGGGCCGGGCGCGAAGGGCGGGCCGGGGCGGGGTGGTGATGCAGGCGCGCGAGAGTCCGCATGGCACGGTGCCACGGGACGGTGCCCGGCGGAGGGCGTCTGCGCATGGCCCCAGTGTGCGCCTCGGCGGCCGGTCCCCGGCAGCCCCCGGTACGGGGCCGCCGGTCAGGGAGCGGTCGAACGGCGTTCCTCGTCGGTCAGGGGCGGGCCCTGAAGGTGCGGCCCGCGCGGACCGAAGCGCAGGGGGATCAGCATGTCCGGCGAGAAGAGACGCGGCGCCGGCTTCGACAGGCTCATGACGTCCAGGAGGGCGCCCAGCGCACGGGGGTTGCGGGCGCCGGTGGCGACCGCGCGGTCGATGAAACGGGTCAGGCCGCGTTCCACCGTGGTCGGGGGAGCGGTCTTGGCGCCCGGGTGGAACACGTCCTGGCCGACGGCCAGGTTCCAGGGCGGCGCCGACCGGGCGGGCCGCTGCGCGCTGGAGGCGGCGGGCGGTGCCCGGAGCGGTGAGCGCGGTGGAGCGCAGGACGGCGCGGACGGCGAGCGCGCACCGGGCGGCGACGGTGACACCGTGGCCGTAGACCGGGTGGTGGCCGGCGATCGCGTCGCCGAGGACCGTGAAGCCGTCGGGCCAGGACAGCATCTTCTCGTAGTAGCGGCGGCGGTTGGCCGTGCTGCGGGTGGTCGCGACACCGCCGAGCGGCTCGGCGTCCTTGATCAGTTCGCCGATGACGGGGTCGCCGAGGGTGAGCGCGAAGTGCGGAGGCTGTCCCTCTCCAGCACTTCGTGCGCCGGCGCCTCGTGCGGGACCGCCGAGCGGATGACGCCCTCGAGCAGGCGGTCCAGCTGCTCCGGGGTCATCGCGCCGTGGCGTCGCAGGTCCGCGGCCCGCACGCCGTACCGGTCCATCAAGGCCCGTACGGGATCCGGCTGTTCGGAGCGGCGCTCCAACGTCCGCAGGGCGGGCAGCAGTACGTGTTCGAGGGCGTCGGCGGCCGGTGCGGTGAAGAACGCCTCGCCGCCCTCGACACCGAAGAACTCCACCAGGCCATGCAGGAATTCGACGCTGGGCACCTTCTTGCCGGCGCAGACCTGGCGGGCCCAGTACTCCGAGACGCCCAGGTGCTCGCGCACGTCGGCCGCGAGATCCGACATCCGGCCGCCGGTACGGGCCAGATGGGCGTCGGCGAGGGTTCTCAGGCGGGCGCAGACACGGTCGTTGACCTTGTCGGCCGGGGTGGCGCCGCCCGACAGCAGGATGCGCACGGTGCCTTCGGGCAGGGCCGTCCTGGCGGCCAGTTCGCGCGGGTCGAGCAGGTCCGACGGGGTCAGGCCCTGCTCCTCGGCGAGTGTCTCGAGACGCCGAAGGGTCTCGGGGAGATGTGTGGGCGGCTCCACCATGTGCTTCGTCATGCGTTCCCTGAGCCCGGGGTCGACAGCTGTGTGTGGCGCCTCGCAGCCTAGAGGTACTTTCGCCTCTCTCAACGATCGTTTATCGGCCAAAAAACGATCGTTGAACGGTCAGCGGGTTACAGGGGGCGGGCCGCAGGAGAAGAAGAGAGGGAGAGGCGCCTAAGGGGCGCCTCCTCCCTGGGGAGTAGCGGACGGCGGGCCCGCTCCTGCTGCGGAGGCAGTGCAGATGCCTCCGTGGGCACGATGTGCCGGAGGGCCGCGCGGACCAGGCTGGTTCACATCAGCCAGCAGGCCGACAGACCCGAGGAGGGCGTCATGAACCGCCAGATCCGCGTCCGCGTCATCCGCCGGCCCAGCTCGCCCCGCGACACCCCGATCGACCGCAGGACGCCTTCGGGACGGGTGCTGCCGTACTGAGACGGGTGCCGGCGTACTGAGACGGTCCCTACGTACTGAGGCGGTGCCTACGTACTGAGACGTCTGCCGGCGTACTGAGAGGTCAGCGCAGACAGTGCGCGATCGCGGTGCGCAGGGCCAGGCGCAGTTCCTCGGGTGGATCCGTGCCGTCGCCCCCCGCGACCGCCGTGACCGTCGAGGCGACAATGCGCAGCTTGGTGTTGGAGATCTGGGAGGCCTCGCGCAGGATGTTCCACGCCTCGTCGGCGGTGCAGGAATGGGTGGCCATCAGAACGCCGCGCGCCTGGTCGACGACCGGGCGGGAGACGATCGCCTGGCGCAGCTGACGGACCTCCTCGCGCAGGCAGTCCAGCTGCTCCTCGCGCTCCAGGGCCACCGCCGAGGCGGCGGGGGAGCCGGGTTCCCGGGCGGCCGAGTGTTCCGTCCGGTGCAGAGGGTCCTTGGTATCCAGGCCGGCGAGCTCCAGGATGCGGCGCGGCTGGCCGCTCCAGTGCGCCGTCCGCACCGTTATGCGGTGCCGGTGGCCGTAGGAGCACAGAAGACTCAGGAACTGCAGGCCCGCCGTGTCCATGAAGACGACCCTGCGCATGTCCATGTCGAGCCGGCTGGTGTCCGCGGGCAGGTCCTGCAGAGTCCTGGACAGAGTGTCCGCACATCCGTTGACGAGTTCTCCGCGCGGAGTGAGAACGGCCCGGCCCGCGTCCACGCGGCCGTCAATGACCAGGGTGTTCGGCCGCCTCGCGAGATGTGGGTGTGTCGCTGAGGTCATGTCCCCGCCTCGATGGTCGCCGACCGCGCACGTCACGTGATTCACGCGTGTGACGTCACGTGTCCTGTCGCCGCCGGCTTCCGGCCGGGGAGCCACCGTGGACTCAGCTCCGCGGGGACCCGGCGGTGCTTCCTTTCGCATGGCCCCGTCTTCGCCCGGTAAACCTGGATCCGGGAATGCCGGGCGGCCTTCGCGGCACGGGAATGCCGGCCGTGCCCCGGGGTACATGAGCCGTACATGGACCAACGTCCGGGAAGCAGGCTGGACAGGGGGAACACCGTGGACATCCGGCAACGGACAGTGCCCGGCGCCGCCCGCCCCGAGCGCGGGCTGAGGGTGGCCCCGCTGCCCGGACGGACCGGGCTGAAGCTGTCCGGGGAAGTGAGCCTCGCGACGCACGCCGACTGGGAGAGCGCGCTGGCGCGGGCCCTGCGTGAGGGTGGCCGGATGTACCGACTGGAGCTGTCCGCCGTGACCTTCGTCGACGTGGCGGGCGCGGGGGCGCTTGCGGCAGCGGCCCGGACGCTTCAGGACGGCAGGAGACTCGTGCTGCACGAACCACCGCTCACCCTGTGCCGGCTGCTGGACCTGTTCTGGCCGGATCTGCGAACGATCGAGGTGGTGACGTCATGAGCCTGACCGAGCCGCAACCCGGGACGCTCACCGCCGTCGATCCGTTCGTGCACCCGGCCCTCTTCTACGCCGACGAGCACGAGTACCTCGCGGGCACGCTGCCCTTCATACGTGACGCCCTCGCCGTCGGCGGGCCCGTCGCGGTGGCCGTGCCCACCGAGAACCTCGCACTGATACGGGACGGGCTGGGCGCGGACGCCAACGCCGGCGCCGTGCGGTTCGTGGACATGCGCGAGGCCGGGCGCAACCCCGGCCGGATCATCCCCGGTGTGCTGCGCGCATTCGCCGACGCGCAGCCGCCCGGCACCCGCGTCAGCATCGTCGGCGAGCCGGTCTGGGCCGGCCGCGGGCCCGACGAGTACCCCGCCTGCGTCCAGCACGAGGCGCTGATCAACGACGCCTTCCGCGGCCGCAGCGCCACCATCCTGTGCCCGTACGACACCCGGCGGCTGGCCCCGCACGTCATCGCCGACGCGCACGCGACCCACCCCACCGTCGTGCGGGCCGGGTCCGGGCGTGCGGAGGACAGCCGGGCCTACGCCCCCGCGGACGTCGTGGCCCGCTACAACCGGCCGCTGCCGCCCGCCGCGGACGTGCCGGCCTACCGCTTCGAGAAGGAGTCCCTCAGCGAGGCGCGGCACTTCGCGGTCGACGAGGGCACGCGGCTCGGCCTGACGTCCGCCCGGCGGGAGGACCTGGCGCTGGTCACCGCCGAGCTGACCACCAACAGCGTGGTGCACGGCGGCGGTTCGGGCACGCTCGCGCTGTGGGCCGAGGACGGGCACGTGGTGTGCGAGGTGCGCGACAAGGGCCACCTCACCGATCCGCTGGCCGGACGCCGGCCCGCCGCGCGCGAGCAGCGCGGCGGCCGCGGGCTGCTCATGGTCAACCTCATCGCGGACCTCGTCCGCGTGCACACCGGGCCCGGCGGCACCACGGTCCGCTGCTGGTTCGCCCGCTGACGACGCGCGCCCGCCGTTCACGGCCGGACACCTGTCGCCTGTCACCTGTCACCTGTCACCTGTCACCTGTCACCTGTCACAGGTCACAGGTCACAGGTCACCTGTCACAGGTCACAGCGGGGCCTGCCACGTCATGGTCGAGCCCGTGACCCCGTCCTCCCCGCTCCCGGCCTGCCCACCCTCGTCCTCTCCGCGCTGCCGGCCCTCCCCGTCCTCGGCGATCCCGTCGTCGCGCACCGTCAGCCGTACGCCGTCGAGGCCGTCCGGGAGCCCGGCCGTCACGTCCACGGTGACCTCGATACGGGAGACGCCGGGGGGCGGGAGGCGGCGGCGAGGGCGCGGCGCAGGGCGGTGAGGAGGCGGGTCGCGGCCTGGTCCGGGACACGGCTGTCGACGGGGCCGGTGAACCGCGTGGACGGCTGGAAGCCGAGCAGGGCCGCCGCGCCCGCCGTCTCCCTGAGCACCCTGCCGCGGAAGGTGGTCGGCGCGTCGGCGGGCGGCTGCTGGAGCGCGAAGATCGCCGTACGGACCTCCTGGACGGTCGACCGGAGCTCGTCGACGGCTCGGGCGAGGGTCTCCTGGACGTCGCCTTCGGGGCTTCTGCGCTGGGTGGACTCCAGCATCATGCCGGTGGCGAACAGCCGCTGGACGACGAGATCGTGCAGGTCGCGCGCGATGCGGTCGCGGTCCTCGTAGACGGCGAGGCGCTCGCGGCTGTGCTGCGCGTCGGCGAGGACGAGGGCGGCGGCCGCCTGGTAGGCGAACTGGCAGGCCAGCAGCCGCTCGACGGCGGTGTACGGCCGGTCGCCGCGGCGGCGGGGCAGGGCGAGGGTGCCGATGAGCCGACCGTCCGCCTCCAGCGGCAGCATCATGCTGGGCCCGAACCGGTGCCGTACATGCGTGGTCATCCGGGGATCGGTCGCCGAGTCGTCGATGAACACCGGTTCCCCGCCCAGGAGTTGTTCCAGGACCGGGCTGCCGGGCTGGATGACGGCACCTACGATGTCGCCGGGGTCCTCGTACGTCGACGCGGTCACGATCTCCATGCCGCCCTCGGCGGTGCGCTGCAGGATCACGCCCGCCGCCGCGTCGGCGAGGACCCGGGCGTGTTCGGCGACGGTCATCAGCGCGTCGGCGGCGCTCTCGCCGGTGAGCAGGGCGTTGGTGACGGCCGCGGCGCCCTCGATCCAGCGCTCGCGCTGCCGGGCGGCCTCGTAGAGACGGGCGTTTCCGATCGCGATGCCGGCCTGGGCGGCGAGGACGTGCAGCAGTTGCTCGTCCTCGCCGGTGAAGGCCGCGGCGTGCCGCTTCCCGGCGAGGTGGAGGTCGCCGAAGTGCTCGTCCTGGACGCGGATGGGCACGCGCAGGGTCTCGGGGCAGCGCGGCGCGGCCCCGGGGGTGCGGATCCCGGTGAGCCCGTCCCGGCCGGGGGCCACGGTGTCGAGCGCCGCGTGGCGGGCGCCGGTCAGTTCGGCCGCCCTGTCCACGATGTGCTGGAGGGTGGTACGCAGTTCGAGGTCGGTACCGACGCTGAGGACGGCCTCGAGCAGGGGCGGGAGGCGGGTGCCGGCCATGCCGTGCCGCTTCCGGAGCTCATTTGCCGGCGATCGGCTGGAGCATCAGCGGCTCGATCTTGCCCTCCACCATGTAGCCCAGACCCTGGACGGCGCAGATGTCGGGCCGTTCGGCGATGTGCACGGGCAGCTTGGTGGCCTGGCGCAGCATCTGGTCCAGGCCCGGCAGCAGCGCGCTGCCGCCCACCATCGTGATCCCGCTGTCGACGAGGTCGGCGACCAGGTCGGGCGGGCAGCCGCGCAGCACCCGGCCGATGCCGTCGAGCACGGCGGTCAGCGGGGTCTCGATCGCGTCGCGCACCGCGGCGGTGTCGACCCGCACGCTGCGGGCGAGCCCGGTGGCGACGTCGCGCCCGTGGATCTCGGTGGACTCCGGCCCCTGGCGGGTGAGCCCGTTGCCGGACAGGGCGATCTGCAGCGGCCGTACGGACTGGCTGGGCAGCATCAACTCGTGCTCGTGGCGCAGGTGCTGGACGATCGCGTGGTCGACGGCCTCGCCGCCGACGGGGATGCGCTCGGCGGTCACGATCGAGCCGAGCGAGAGCACGGCGACCTGGGTGGCCGCCGCCCCGCACACCATGATCATGGTGGCCTCGGGCTGCTCCACGGGCAGTCCGCAGCCCACGGCGGCCGCGATGAGCGTGTCCACGAGCTCCACGCGGCGCGCGCCGAGCCCGACGAGTGTCTCGACGGCCGCCCGCCGGGCCAGCGGGTCGGCGTCGTGCGGGGTGCAGGCGGCGGCCCGCAGGAAGGGCTTGCGGCGCAGGGTGCGGCGCATCTTGTCGCCGAGCAGCTGCCGCAGCATGCGCTGCGCCATCTCGATGTCGACGACGGTGCCGCCGGAGACCGGGCGGACGACGCGGATGTAGTCCGGGGTGCGGCCCTTCATCTTCTCGGCGAACTCGCCGACGGCGATGAGGGCGCCGGTACGGGTGTTCACGGCGGCGGCGGACGGCTGGTCGACGACGAGGCCGGAACCCTTGACGTAGACGCGGGTCCGGGCCGCCCCCAGGTCGACGGCGAAATGACAGCGTCGCAGCTGCTCCAGACTGGCGGTCATACAAGGTCCTCCCGAAAGCGCAGACCGTGGAGGCCACCGGGTGGCGGGCCCTTATTAGGCATCGTGCGGCTGCGGGGGTGGGGAGCGCCTTTTATGGGGGGCCGGGCGGGGGTGCCGCTGAATGGGGGTTTTGCGGCAAATATACCGATGTAAATCCCATGTAAATCCCAGACAAGTCTGTCTGGGCAGCTATAAGGGGCGGGCCGCCTCCAGGAGGGGCGCCGGCGAGGAAACGGTCACGTCGCAGTCCGCCTCGCGCGGGCTCTGGCCGATGGTCGGATTGCGGGCCAGGCCGATGAAGCGCAGGCCGAGCTGCTGGGCGGAGGTGAGCTCCGCGACCGTGGAACCGATCAGCACGCCCGTGGACGCGGTTCCGTCCGGGGAGCCCAGGGCGCGTAGGAGGCAGTCCGGGTCGGGAGAATGGGGTCGCCCCGGAGGCCACCCTCGCCGTCGGGAAGGTCCTCAGCGACCAGGGGTCGGGCAGTGAGTCCCAGATCATCGCGGGCATGGAGTGGGCCGCGCGGGACGTGCACGCCAAGGTCGTCTCCATGAGCCTCGGCTCCACCGAGCCCAGCGACGGCACCGACCCCATGGCGCAGGCCGTCGACACCCTCTCCAAGGAGACGGGCGCCCTCTTCGTCGTCGCCGCGGGCAACACCGGTGCCCCCTCCTCGATCGGTTCGCCCGGCGCCGCCGACGCCGCGCTCACCGTCGGGGCCGTCGACGCGGACGACCAGGCCGCCTACTTCACCAGCGCCGGGCCGCGCTACGGCGACAACGCGCTCAAGCCCGACCTCTCCGCGCCCGGCGTCGCCATCCTCGCCGCACGGTCCCAACTCGTCGACGGCACCGGCTACTACACCACCATGAGCGGTACGTCGATGGCGACGCCCCACGTCGCCGGAGTCGCCGCGCTGCTCGCCCAGGAGCACCCCGACTGGACCGGCGCGCAGCTCAAGGACGCCCTGATGTCGACCTCCGCGCGGCTCGACGCGTCCGCCTACCAGCTCGGTGCGGGCCGCGTCAGTGTGCCCGCCGCCGTCAAGGCCGACATCACCGCCACCGGCAGCGCCGACCTCGGGTTCTACAGCTGGCCCTACCAGGCGAACACGCCGGTCACCAGGACCGTCACGTACACCAACTCCTCCGACAGCAATGTGGAGTTGAGTCTCACCGTCGAAGGTGCTCCCGCCGGTGTCGCCACGCTCGCCGACAGCACTCTCACCGTCCCCGCGCACGGCACCGCGTCCACCACCGTCACCGGCGACGGCTCGAAGGCCGAGGTGGGGAACACCAGCGGACAGATCGTGGCCTCCGTCGCCGGGACGCCGGTCGCGCACACCGCGTTCGGGCTGGTCAAGGAGGAGGAGCGGTACACGCTCACCGTCCATGTGAAGGACCGCGACGGCGCCGCGACCCCCGCCGACCTCGTGGTGCAGAAGCTGGCCGAGGGCGCGGACGCGACGCCGGCCCACGTCGGCGACTCCGGCACGCTGACCCTGCGGCTCCGGCCGGGGACGTACAGCGTGGCCTCCTTCCTCGACGTGCACGGCAGCCACGGCGCCGACTCGCTCGGGCTCGGCTTCCTCGCGGCGCCCGAGATCACCCTCGACCGGGATCGTGAAGTCACCCTCGACGGACGTAAGTTGAAGGAGGTCACGGCGGTGGTCGGGCGGCGTACCGAGACCCGGCAGCTGCTCATGGAGTACGACCGCGACGCGGGGGGCTCCGACCTGTTCGGCGCCGTCCAGGTGCCCGTCAAGTACGACAGCGTCTTCGCGGCGCCGACCGCGAAGGTCACGCAGGGCGGCTTCGAGTACCGGACCGTGTGGCGGCTGGGCAAGCCGCTGCTGGAGGTCAAGGGCGTCGGCGAGACGGTCGTGCAGCCGGGCGGCACGCTCGTCGAGGGGCACACCGAACTGCCGCTCGTGGACGTGGGAGACGGGCCCTTCGACGGGGTCCGCGGCAAGGCGGTGCTCGCGCGTCTCGCCGACGGCGCCGACCCGTCCGCCCTCGCGCAGGCCGCGCAGGACGCGGGCGCCAAGGCGCTGTTCGTGACCGACGACGCTGCCGGGCGGCTCAACACCTGGTGGGGCAACGACGACGACAGCGACCGGCCGCTGCAGATCGCCACGGTGAACGCCGCCGACGCGGCACGGCTGCGGGCGGCCGGACGCGTCGACATGACGGGCACGCGCAACACCCCCTACATGTACGACCTTTCGCAGGGGCATCGCGGAGCCGTGCCGGACCGCGACTTGACCTACGCGCCGAGCGGCCGTGAACTCGCCACGCTGGACACGAGGTTCCACGCGGCGAAGCCGGTGGACGGCGGCGAGTTCCGGTACTCGATCACCGGCACCTTCCCCATCGGCCTCGGCTTCCAGGAGCGGATCGACTACCCGGCCGAGCGCACCGACTACGTGTCCACCGGCCCCGGGCAGCTCTGGCACGAGTCGGTGACGGCCGCGGACGGCGCCCTCGAGGAACGCAGCGGACTCGTCGACTACGACGGCGGCTCGCACCGGACGCTGAACTGGTTCCGGCCCGTATGGCACCCGTGGCTCGGCACCGGGCTCGGCTGGGGGCAGCAACGCGCCGGGAACCAGCTCCAGTTCAACACCCCCGGCTGGGGCGACTCGGGCCCCGACCACACCGGCTTCGGGGACGTGTGGAGCGACGGCAGCGGCATGTCACAGTCCACCGAGGTCTACCTGGACGGCACGCTCGCCGACCGGCGCACGGGGTCCGGCGCGTACGTCTACGACGCGCCCGCCGACGAGCACACCTACAAGGTCGTCACGGACACGGCACTCGACGCCGGCCGCTGGAAGCTGTCGGCCAAGGGCCACGCCGAGTGGACCTTCAGATCCGCGGCCACGCCCGACGGCCGCTGGACCTTCCTGCCCCTGATCAACCTCGGCTTCGACGTCGGCACGAACCTCGCGGGGGACGTGACCGGCGGGAAACGGCTGCCGGTGGGCGTCCACGCGGAGTACGTACGGGGCGCGCCCGGAACCGGCACGATCGGCGACCGGACGCTCCAGGTGTCGTACGACGACGGGACGTCCTGGCGGGCGGTGCCCCTCACCGCCGGCCGCGGCACGCTGACCGTGCCGCGCGATGCCTCGTACATCTCCCTGCGGGCCTCGGCGGACGACGACCGCGGCGGCTCGGTGACGCAGGAGATCATCCGGGCGGTGGGGGTGCGGTAGCCCCCACGACACCCCGGACGACGCCCAGCTCCACCAAGTCCTGCGGCCGGATGCGGAGTTGGTCGGCGGTGGATTCGGCCCGGGCGGGCGGCCGCTTCAGGATGGCGGCCGCCATCTCCGGGGCGATGACGGAGAAGTAGCTGTCCGGGGTGGCCCAGGTGCTGCCCTGCGCGGCCAGCGCCAGCGCGCCGCCCGAGCCGCCCTCGCCGATGACGAGCGTGGTGACCGGTGTGCGGGCGGCCGCCACCGCGGCGAACACCTCCGCGATCGCGGCGCCCGCGCCCTGCCGCTCCGCCTCCGCGTCGTTGGCCGCGCCCGGCGTGTCCACCAGGGTCAGCACCGGGATGCCGAGCCGGTCCGCGAGGTGGATCAGCCGGGCGGCGGTGCGGTAGCCGGCGGGGCGGGTCGGGGTCCCGGTCTGGGCGGCGTAGGCGACGGTGCGGCCCTCGTGCTCCCCGAAGCCGCAGAGCATGCCGCCGGGGTCGATGCCGCCGCAGCGGTCGCCGCTGAGGACGGCGCGCCGGGTGAAGTAGGCATCCAAGTACGCCTGCGCGCGCGGGCGTTGCGCGGAGCGGGCCCGCCGGACCGCCTCCCAGCCGGTCCCGGGAAGGTCCGCCGAGCCGAGGGCCGCGGGCACGGGAGCCTCGCTCGCCGGTGAGGTCAGCAGCCGTAGCCATGTGCCCAGCGTCTCGCGCAGTTCCGTCGCCGGGACCACCGCGTCCGCCGACCCCGCCGCGAGCTGCGCCTCGGCCGTGTACGCCGCCGGGTCCGCGTCCGGCGGCCGTACCCGGGAGCCGGCGAAGCCGACCTGGGCGCCGGGCAGCGCGAGGATGACGTCGGCGCCCGCGCCCAGGGTGGCCCAGCCGCCGCCGGTCGTCGGGTCCCGCAGTACGGCGATCTGGGCGAGCCCCGCCGCCCTGGTGAGCGCCGACTGCCTCGCCACCCGCTGGAGCTGGGTCAGCGCGAGCATGCCCTCCTGCATCCGGCTGCCGCCCGTGGCGACCAACGGGACGACCGGCAGCCGCTGTTCACGGGCGTGGGTGTACGCCGCCTCCAGCCGGTCGCCGGTGCGCTCGCCGAGCGAGCCGCCGAGGAAGCCGAACTCGAAGGCGACGAGTACCGCCCGTGTGCCCGCGACGCTCGCCGTGCCGCACACCACGGACTCCTGCTCGCCGGTGCGCTCGGCGGCGCGGGCGCGCGAGGCGTCGTAGCCCTCCCAGGCGAGTGGCCCGTCAGGCCCGGAGTCCCGTGCCGGGTAGCGCAGTTCGGCGAAGGTGGAGTCGTCCGCGACGAGCGCCAGGAACGCGCGGGCGGAGAGGCGCTCAGTCACGGGTCAGCGCCCGCTTCATGATCTTCCCCATGTCGTTGCGGGGCAGGGCTTCGAGGTGGTGGACGACGCGCGGGCGCTTGTGCGGGGCGAGACGTCCGGCCACGTGGTCCGCCAACTCCGCCGCGGTCGGAGGGGCTTGGGGATCCGCCGGGACCACCCAGGCCACGATCCGCTCACCCAGATCCGCGTCGGGCTCCCCGGTGACGGCCGCCTCCCGCACCCCCGGATGCTCCAGCAGCGCGTTCTCGATCTCGCCCGCCCCGATCTTGTAACCCCCGCTCTTGATCAGGTCGGTGGCCTTGCGGCCGACGATGCGGACGTAGCCGTCGTGATCGCGTACCGCCATGTCGCCGGTGCGGAACCAGCCGTCCGCGGTGAAGGCCGCCGTCGTCGCGTCGGGCCGGTTCAGGTACCCGGTGAACAGGTTCGGGCCGCGTACCTGGATCTCGCCCACGGTCTCCGCGTCGCAGGAGGTGATCGGCGACCCGTCCTCCTCCACGAGCCGCAGTTCGACACCGGGCAGCGGTACGCCGACCGTTCCGGCACGAGCCTCGCCGTCCGCCCGCACGCTGGTGTTCATCAGGGTCTCGGTCATGCCGTACCGCTCGACGACCCGCCGTCCCGTCGCGGCCGTGATGCGCTCGTGGTCGTGGACCGGGAGGGCGGCGGAGCCGGAGACGAGCAGCCGGGCCCGGCCGAGCGCCTTGGCCAGCTCCGTGTCCTGCGGCAGAGCTTGAGCGATCCGGTGGTACATCGTCGGCACCCCGAACAGCATGGTCGCGCCGTCGTTCAGCTCGCGTGTCACGCCCTCGGTGGAGAACCGGCCGAGGTGGCGGACGGAGCCGCCGCGGCGCAGCGGGCCCAGGATGCCCAGCACCAGGCCGTGCACATGGAACAGCGGCAGCCCGTGCACGAGCACGTCGTCGCCGGTCCACCGCCAGGCGTCGGCGAGCGCGTCCAGCGTCGTGGCGACGGCCAGGCGGGGGATGACGGCACCCTTGGGCGGGCCGGTGGTGCCGGAGGTGTAGACGATCAGGGCGGGGTCCTCGTCGACGGCGGACGGGGCGGGGGCGGGGCTCCCGGTGCCGTGCACGTCCACCTCGACGCGCGGCAAGTCCCGTACGCCGTTCGGGAGTTCATCGGACTCGGAGGCCAGCACCGCGGCAGGGGCGCTGTCGGACAGGATGTGCCCGAGCTCCTTCTCGCCCGACTTCGGATTGAGCGGCACCGCGGCCACCCCGGCCCGCAGCGCCGCCACCACGGCCACGGCGGTCTCCAGGGTGGGGGTGGCCCACACGGCGACCCGGCCCCCGAGCGGGAGCCGGGCGGCCAGGGCGCCGGTCGCGGCGGCGAGCTCCGCGTAGGTCAGGGTCCGGTCGCCGAACGTGAGGGCGACCTCCTCGATCGGGCTCTCCAGGGCGGCAAAGAGAGGGGACACGCGAAGCACTCCATCCATGCGGGGCGGCAACGACACCTCCGTTCCTACACCAGCCGCCCCGCCGCCGACGATCAGGCGTCGGTCCGCACCACGTCCGCCACCACACAGCTCACGTTGTCCGGACCGCCGGCCTCGTTCGCCGCGTCCACCAGGGCGACCACGGCCTCGTCCGGCGTCCCGGCGGCGAGCAGCTGCCGTATGCGCGCGTCGGGGAGGACGGCCGGCAGTCCGTCGGAGCACAGGAGGTAGCGGTCGCCCGGCGCGGCGTCCTGCAGGCGCAGGTCCGGGTCGGCGGTGCCCAGGGCCTTGAGGAGGAGGGAGCGCTGGGGGTGGGTCGTGGCCTCCTCCGGCGTCAGACGGCCCTCGTCGATCAGCGACTGGACCACGGTGTGGTCGTGGGTGATGCGGAACAGGGCCTGGTCGCGCAGGAGATAGACGCGGCTGTCGCCGATGTGGACCAGGGCGAGGCGGGAGCCCGTCCAGAGCAGGGCGGTCAGGGTCGTGCCGTTGTCGTCGGAGCCCTCCGTCGCGTCGCGGACCGCCTCCGTCGCGCCCCGCACGGCGTCCTCCAGGAGGTTGAGGACATCGCCCGCGGGCAGCTCCTCCCGGTCCAGGAACCTCAGCGCCTCGACGGCCGCGCCGCTCGCGGGCGCGCCCGCGGGGCCGAATCCGTCGGCGACCGCGAGCAGCCGGGTGCCCGCGTACGCCGTGTCCTGGTTGGCGGGGCGGACCCGGCCCCGGTCCGAATGGACGGAATAGCGCATCTCCAGCATGGTGGTGTCCTTCCTCGGTTCGTCCAGCAGGTGATCCACGAGGAATGCGGCGAGGTCCCGCCGCACCGCCGTCTCCGCCTCGACCTGGGACCAGTAGGCGCGGATCTCCCGCGCCGCGTCCGCCGGGCCGAGGGCGCAGATCTCACGGATGCGGGCGAGCGGCATGCCCAGCCGCCGCAGCCAGGCCACCAGCCGGGCCCGCTCCAGCTGCTCCACCGCGTAGTAGCGGTAGCCGGAGTGCGGGTCGACCCGGGCCGGGCGCAGCAGCTCCAGCTCGTCGTACAGCCGCAGGGCCTTCGGCGACAGGCGGCTGGCCCGCGCGAAGGCACCGATCGTGAGCATGTCCGTCCGCACTGCGAAGTCCTCTCCGTGTTCCTGCCGCCGATGCTGGGGCCTGCCCAAAGGGGAAGGTCAATCCGGTTGGTTCGGTTGCGGGTGGTCCGGTTAGCCTGCGCAGTGATCCGCCGCCGTACGACGTACGCGATGACGTACGAGACTGGAGACCGCCGTGCCCCGCGTCGCACTCGCCACCTACGACCCCGGAGAGCGGCCCAGCAAGGACCGTGACCTTCCGGTGCTGGTGCGGGAGCTGCGGGCGGCCGGGGCCGACGCCGCCGGCGTGCCGTGGGACGACCCCGGCACCGACTGGGGAGCGTTCGACCTCGTCGTCATCCGGTCGACCTGGGACTACAGCTGGCGGGCGGACGAGTTCGTGGCGTGGGCGCACAAGACGGCCGCGGTCACCCGGCTCGCCAATCCGGCCGAGGTGGTGCGCTGGAACACCGACAAGCGCTACCTCGGCGATCTCGCCGGCGCCGGCGTGCCCGTCGTGCCCACCCGCTATCTCGCGCCCGGCGACGCGCCCGACCTGCCCGGCGACCACGAGTACGTCGTCAAGCCGGCCTCGGGCGCGGGCGCGCGCTACGCCGCGCGCTACACGCCGGCCGGCCACGACACGGCCGTACGGCACCTCGCGCGCATGCACGAGGAGGGGCTGACCGCGATGGTGCAGCCCTATCTGGCGGGCATCGACGTCAGCGGGGAGCGGGCGCTGCAGTTCTTCGGCGGCCGGTTCCTGCACGCCTCCCGCAAGGGCGCCGTGCTGGCGCCGGGCACGGCCTACGACGCCGACAAGGTGGCCCACCCGGACCTGGTCCCGTGGAGCCCGACCCCGGCGGAGCTCGCGGTCGCCGAGCGCGCCCTGGCCGCCGTACCGGATGCCGCGGAGCTGCTGTACGCGCGTGTGGACATCGTCGACGGGGACGACGGGCGGCCGATGCTGATGGAGCTGGAGCTCGTCGAGCCGAACCTGTTCC
This sequence comes from Streptomyces sp. NPDC048419, assembly GCF_043200415.1. Taxonomy (NCBI): domain Bacteria; kingdom Bacillati; phylum Actinomycetota; class Actinomycetes; order Kitasatosporales; family Streptomycetaceae; genus Streptomyces; species Streptomyces sp. NPDC048419. Next base: position 798,511 of record NZ_JBICXT010000002.1, read on the forward strand.
TCGATCTGCATCCCGGCTCGGTGGCCGTGGTCAGGGACGCGATCCTGGCGGCTGCGGGGTAGCGGCCATGGCCGGTCAGCCGTCCACGGCGATGCGCTGAAGCAGTCCCCAGGTGAACTCGGCCACCACCTGGCGCCGGGCTCCCGCCGCGTCCGGCGCGGTGAAGGTCAGGCCCCAGCGGGTCGGGGCCGTGCCCTCCAGAGGGCGGGCGGGGGCGAAGGCGCGGGCCGCCTCGTCGACCGTGCAGGACCAGGGGGTGAGGTCTTCGAGGGTCTTCAGGTCCGGGCCCGGGGCACCGGGGGTGCGGATCAGCCACTCGTTCCAGACGGCGCCGTTCGGTGCGAGCAGGACCTCGAAGCGCAGGTCGGGCCAGAGGGGGACGGGCCAGAGCAGGGCCTCGCAGTCCAGGTCGCCGATCCTGCGGGTGAGTGTGGACTCGGGGGCGCCGAGGATCGAGCGGTGGCGGGAGGCGGCCGCCCGCCCGCGGGGGGAGTGCAGCATCGCCTGCCAGCGCTTGTTGGCCTCTCTCATGTCGGCGATGGAGACGCCCAGTTGATGCCGGGCGTCCTCCACCAGGTCCGGATTGTGGTCGGCCATGCGGCGCAGGAGGACCAGCTGGAAGTCGAGCGGGGTGAACGGGCTAGCGGGGCGCTTGGCGGACGGCATGGGAACCATGGTCGCGCACGCCGTGTTCGACTGCCTCTCCTCCGGGGCGGCGGCCGTCCGGCAGGAACAGGACGGAGTTGACGTAGCGCGGGTGGCGGCGGAAGGGCAGGACGCGGCTCAGCAGGCCCTGCGAGGCGACGTGCGCGACGCTCGCCTGGTGCGCCTCCAGCGGGAACTTCGCCAGCGGCACCCAGGTCGAACCGGGCAGCACCCAGCCGTCGTAGCGGAGCAGGGAGAGGTAGGTGACGACGGGGGCGATCGGCTGGATGCGGGACTCCAGCTCCACGAAGAGAGCCGGGCGGTCGCGGGCCAGCAGGCCGGTCGCCCCGCGCAGCACCGCGAGCTCGCTGCCGTCCACGTCGATCTTGATGAAGTCGACGTCGCGCAGGCCGAGTTCGTCGAGCGTGACGCAGGAGACGTGCAGGGCGTGGGCGTGGATGTCCCTGCGGACCAGGGAGGACACGCCCCGGTCGCCGGCGTCGTCCGGCGGCAGCCAGAGGCGGGCGGTGCCGGGGCGGTCGGAGGCGGCGGCCCGGACGACGCGGACGTTGGCCGGGACGGTGGCGGACAGCAGTCCGGCCAGGTGCGGGACCGGTTCGACGGTCACGACCTGGCGGGCCCGCCGGGCCAGGCGCCGGGTCCACGGGCCGTACCAGCCGCCCACGTCCACGGCGGTGCCGCAGCCGGAGGGGCACAGGTCGGCCAGCCGGGCGAGCTCGGGCTCGAAGCGCGGGTAGACCGCGCGGGCGGTGGCGGCCACCAGACGGGTGGGCAGCAGCGGGGCCAGGCGGGCGGCGAGGGTACGGGTCATCACCGGGCCATCCGCTCCAGCAGGGCCTCGTGCTCGTCGTCCGACACCTGCTCCCCGGACGACGGCAGCAGCTGCGGGATGCCGTCGACGATCGGGTAACGGCGGTGCAGGCGCGGGTTGTAGAGCGCCTCGCCGCCGGTCGGCCCGTCCGGCACGAGCAGGTGCAGCGGGCCCTTGTCGAGCGGGCACGCCAGGATGCGCAGCAGTGGGTCGTCCGGTTTCATGGAGGGGTCAACTCCTTGGTGGCTATGGGGGGTTGCGGTGCCTGGTCGTCGTGTTTGGGCATGGTCAGAAGGACGGAGACGGCGAGGAGGGTGCCCGCCAGGCGCAGCGAGAGCCGCAGCGGGTCGTGCGGGAGTGCCTCGCCGAACGAGAGCGTGCCGAGCACGGCCGTGAACAGACAGGTCACGGTCGTGCACACCGGCACGATCAGCGAGGCCCGGCAGCGCTGCAGCGCGGCCTGCGACATCACCAGGCCGAACGCGCCGGTGAACAGCAGGAGATAGGGGTACGGCGAGTGCAGCACGCCCGCCACCGCGTGTCCCGGGCCGCCGTTCGTCAGGTACGGCAGGTAGCTCGACACGCCCTTGATGGCGAGCGAGCTGACCCCGTACAGCAGGCCCACGGCCACCCCGTACTCCACGCCGGTGGTCGGCGCACGGTGCCGTTTGCGGGTGCGGCGCTCGGCGGCGCCGTAGAGCCACACCCCGCAGGCCAGCGACGGCACGCACACCAGCAGGATCAGCGGGTACGGCGCGCTGCGGCTGACCGTGTCGGCGCCCGCGCCGCCCTCCTTCAGCGACAGCACGACCATGAGCAGCGCGGCGAGGATCGCGCCGAGCGCGTACCGCTCCCGGCCCGTGGTCTCCTCGCCCAGCAGCCGGGCCGACAGCAGCACGAGCAGGACCAGGCCGGAGACGAAGATGCCCTGGGCGGCGGCGATCGGCAGGGTGCGGTAGACGACGAGCTGCGCGCCGAAGCCGGCGGCCAGGGCCAGCGAGCCGCCGATCCACAGCGGGCTGCCGAGCACCAGCCGCAGCAGCCGGGCGGGTTGACGGATCGTCACCTCGGGGAGGGAGGTGAGCGCCCGTTTCTCCAGGACGAAACCGAGGCTGTACAGGGTGTTCGCCATCAGGGCCGCGGCCACTCCCCACCACATGGTGTGCCCCCTCTAGGTCTTCCGGGCGTGCAGGAGAAGGATCGAGGCGAGTGACGGTCTGGAGCAGGCCAGCCGGTCGAGGGCGCGCAGGGGGCGGGGCACGCCGTGGAAGGGCGCGCCTTTCATCCCGACGACCTCGAAGCCGGAGGCGGCGACGAACTCCCTCAGCGCGCGGGCGGTGTAGAGCCGAAGGTGCCCCACCACCTCCCGGCCCGGCCGGCCGTGGACGGCGCGCAGACTGACCTCGGAGAACACGGGCTGCACCCCGGCCAGCAGCAGGGCGCGGTTGTACCAGGCGGCCAGGTTCGGGGTGGAGAGCATCAGATGGCCTCCCGGGCGCAGGACCCGCCGGATCTCGTCGAGCGCCGAGTCGGGGTCGACCAGGTGCTCGACGACCTCGCTGAACAGCACGGCGTCGGCGCAGCCGGACCTGAACGGCAGCCCACCGCCGGTGAGTTCACCACGGATCGCGTACGTCAGGTGGGTGCGGGCGCGGGAGAGGGCGTCCTGGGACCAGTCGACGCCGACGATGCGGTGGCCGGGCAGAAGGGGGGCGGCTGTGGCGGCCGCGGTGCCGTCGCCGCAGCCGATGTCCAGGACGGTGCAGGGGGTGCGCGTGGCCGGGCCGAGGGCGGCGGCCAGCATGCGGGCCTGGCGGAGGCTGCGGGGAGTGCCGGAGGCGACGGGGACGGCGGGGTCCTCGTAGAAGTCGCGCAGGTCCGGGTGGTGCACGGGGGCGGTGGTCACGGGGACACCTCCGTGCAGTGCAGGTGGTGCTCGAACAGGTCCCGCAGATGGGCGCCGTCGCCGTGGCTGAGCAGCGCGCGGGACCAGCGCAGGGCGAGGTGGAGGCGGCCGGCGGTGGAGGCGGTGGTGACGGTGAGGCCGCGGGGCATGCGCGCGGGCGCCGAGAACCAGACCGCGTGTGCGCGGCCCGCCTCCTCGCCGAAGTCCAGCGGGTAGGGGATGCGGCCGATGTTGCTGAGCAGGGTCGTCGACGTCCAGGGCGCGGCGGCTCTGCGCAGGCCCCTGGTGAGGGCGGCGCGCCAGGCGACGGGGGTGACCGGGGCGGTCAGAAGGGCGGCTCCGTGGCCGAGTTGGGGGCGCGGTAGGGACTTCAGGGCCCGGGTGCGGGTCGCCGTGCGGCGCAGCAGGGCGGACATGCCGTCGGGGCCGTCTACGGTCAACTCCTCGGGGGAGAAGGGGACTTCCACCAGCCGGGTGCCGTTGCCGATGGGCATCGTGGCGTCCCGGGGGCGGTCGTCCACCGGCATCGTGATGCGCAGGGGGCGCGGGTGGGCGCCGTGTTCCCGGTTCCAGTGCGCGACGGTGCGGGCGGTGGTGACCATGAGCTGGTCGTTCACCGTGTACGGGGAGCCCTTGGGGCGGTGCGGGAGAGGCAGTTCGGTGACGAGCATGCCGTTGCCGGGGGAGGGCTCGGGCGTGCCGGGGGCGACGCGGGCCGGCGGGGACCAGTTGGAGGGGGTGTCGCCGGGGTCCTGGGGGGCGTCCGGAGTGCGTACGGGGGGTGCGGCGGGGGAGTTGTCCCGGCCGCCGTAGATCTCGGCTGCGGTCGCGAGGACGCGGAGGCAGGCGGGGCCGTCGAGGGCGGTGTGGTTGATGGTGAGGAAGAGGACGGTGCCCTTGGACCGTGCCGGCGACGGTTCGTCGGGCCGGTGGGGCGGCATGCCCACGCCGTCCGTCGCCTCGCTGCCCTCCGCCGGGCCCGCCCCCTCCACCACCTCCAGGCGTATCGGCGGGGACAGGGACAGCGGGGGGGCCGTCGTCAGCGCCCGGGTCCGGGCGTCCCGGAGGGCGCAGCGGCCCGCGGCGGGGAAGCTCACCACCTCCACGTCCGGGCCGGCGGTCAGCTCCCACTCGTAGCGGCGCCGGTACCAGTGGCCGGCGGCCTCCCGCATCAGGATGCGCGGGTGGCGGCGCAGGGCCTCCCCTAAGGCGGTGCGCAGCCGGTCGCGGTCCAGCCTCCCCGGCAGGTGTACCTCGATGTGGACGGTCTCCGGCTCCTCCTCCTGGAGGCAGTGCCGGGCGACCTCGTCGACGACCGGGAAGGGGATGCGCCCGGGCGGACGGGCCGGACCGTCCGCGCGGGCGGGGTGGTCGAGTGTGGTCATGTCGGGTCGCTCTTCCTCGGGAACCGCGTGGTCGGCGGGTCGGGATCGGGCTCGGGCTCGCCGCGGCCGCGCGCCGAGATGGTCGGCCCGGCGTCGGGGCGGGGGCGCGGGGGAGGGGCCTCGGTGCCGGTGCCGGGTGATGGCGGGCCGCTCCCATGTGCCGGGCCGTTCCCGGGTGGCCGTCCACTGCCGGGCGGGGGGCCGCTCTCGGGTGCCCGTCCGCCGTGGGGTGCTGGTCCGCCCCCGGGTGGCGGTCCGCCCTCGGGTGCCGGGCCGCTGTCCGGTCCGGGGCCGCTCTCGCCCCGGACCCGCTGCGGCAGGGGCCGGGTCGGCGCCTCGGAGCCGGGCGCCGGTGCCGCCGCGGGTACGACGGGCAGTACCGCCGTGGAGCCCGGTCCCTCGTCGGACTCCCGTACGCCCGCCACACCCGCGAACAGACCTATCAGGGCGAGCAGTTGGGCCGCGTGCCCGAACGCGCCGTGGCCCGCGCCCACCGGATCGCCGGCGCCCGTGGCCGCCGCGATCCCCGCCCCCGCGAGGGCGGCGAACGCGATCGGCACGAGCAGGGCGTGCCGCCGGTACGCGAGCAGCGCCAGCGCGGGCACCAGCAGCGCGAGCCATCCGGCGATCACGATGCCCACCGCCGTCAGCACCACCGCACCGAGCCACAGGCCGGGCAGCGGCGGCACCGGCTGCCGCGGGTCGGGGTTCGGCGCGCGCCGGCGCCACACGACCAGGCCCACCAGGACCGCGAGGCCCACCGCGCCGCCGATCAGTCCGCCCTCATAGGTCGTCGCGGGCTCGTACGACAGCTTGACCGTGCCGCCCGCCCCGGCCGGGATGCGCCAGCCCTGCTGCCAGCCGTCGAGGCGGACCGGGGTGAGCTCCTTGCCGCCCAGGGTGGCCTTCCAGCCGTCGTTGTAGTTCTCGTACGTCGTCAGATACGTCGCCGCACCGGAGCCGACGGCCACCTCGCGGCGGTCGCCCAGCCAGTCCCTGATCGTCAACTGCCGTGCGGCGGAGGCGGGTTCGGTGACCGTGCCGCGGGTCAGCGTCACATCCGTCAGGACGAGCGGCCCGGCGTCCCCGGCCTCCAGCCGGTGACTGCCCGTGGACAGCTCCAGCCCGGTGTCGTCACGCCCCTGCTGACAGAGCGTCACCGCCACCTGCCGGTGCTCGCGCAGGTCCCGTACGGTTCCCTTCACGCTGGTCCGGTACAGCTCGCCGTCCACCGCCACGTCCGGTCCCCGCCCGCACGGCAGCGAGAAGGTCCGGCTGTCGCTCGGCTGCGGGGTGCGGTACTGGTCCAGGGCCGGGATGTAGGCCTCGGTCAGGCCCACGGGCAGCTGCAGGTCATCGTCGGCGACCGGGTTGTGCAGGGTCAGCGGCGCGGTCTGCGTGATCGTGATGTCCAGGTGGTCGGTGGTGATCGGATCGAAGCGGACCACGCCGTTCTCGTCGACGCCGGCGATCGTCGCGCCGTCCGGGGAGCTGATGTCCACCTGGGTCGGGCGGGTGGACAGGCCGCCCGCCGGGGCCAGCACCACCTCACCGATCGGCTGTTTGCCGCTCCAGCTGAGATGGATCGTGGGCCGGTCGCCGGCGATCCACGCCGTCGTCAGGTCGCCGTCGGTGAGATTGCGCGCCGACACGCCCGCGCCGAGCGGCGCCGTCGAGTCGGCGGTCGCGACGATGCGGGTCTGCTGGTCGGGGGCGACCTCGTAGAGCAGCTTGTCGAGGTCCTCGCCGGGCACCGGCACCGCGTTCGCCTTGATCTCGAACGTCCCCGCCGTGGCCGTGGAGAAGCGCCGGTGCAGGCCCGCCTCCATGCCTGTCGCGGCGATGCCGGTGGGGTCGGCGGCGCGGTGCAGCGAGACCTGCTCGGCGGCCGCGTCGGCGGCCGTGGCGTCCGTCGGCAGGCGCAGCAGCCGGGTCACCTGCACATGCGGCAGGTCGATCTCCGAGAAGCCGGCGCCGGTCAGGCCCGCGTGGCGGCTCACCGACGCGGTGACCGTCAGCTTCATCCAACTCGTCGTGCCCTTGGGCGCCTTGACGCTCTGCGTCTGGCCGTTCGGACGCAGGAAGCTGGTCGCCGACCCCTTCTCGGTCTCCACCCGCACCTTGGTCGCCGCCGAGCGCACGCTCTCCTGAGGCAGCGGGGTCACCTTGAACGAGGACGGCATGTCGTAGCGGTCCGTGAAGCCGATGCGCAGCCACTGCCCGTCCGGCGAACCCGGCGAGCCCTCCGCCCAGGCCGTGTCCGGGTTGCCGTCGAAGGCGTTCACCGGGTCGTACTGGGGGAGGCTGAAGAGCCAGTTGCCGCTGGAGGACGCCGTCACCGAGCGGGCGCCGCGCAACTGGGCGACCGTCTGATGGCCGAGGCCCGTGACGGGCAGGATCTGGTGCGGCTTCTTCCCCGGGTCCTGCACGGCATCCGGCGCGTTGCGCTCCGAACTCGTATAGGTGTACGACGTGTTGGCGGTGACCAGCCCGAACCGCGTGTCCGCGCGGCGCAGCCCGTCGCCGGTGATCTGCAGCGGCGGCGAGCCGAGGCCGGGGTGGTTGTCGCCGGTCAGCACGGTCGGCCGGCCGCGCAGCTCGGAGGCGAGGGGCAGCAGCGACTCAGGTCCGCCGGAGACGACGGCTGTGTCGGAGACGGGCAGCAGATGCGCCTGGCCCGGTCGCGGTACGTCCGAGCCGGACGGCTGGTAGATCTCGACCGCCCGCTGCCGTGGATACAGCCCTTCCACCTGGAGCGGCGCGTCATGGGCGATGACGCCGCCGGTCATGATCGGGCCGAAGCCCGTCACCCGCTCGTAGCCGGACTGCTCCAGCGTCCGCTTCACGGTCGAGGTGGGCACCGCGTCGGCCTGGGTGGGATCGAGGTCGTTGCGTACGACGACGTAGTGGACGCCGGCCCGGCTCAAGTAGTCGGCCAGGCCCGGGACATCGCTCCCGGTGGCCAGGGCCTGCTCGACGGCGTCCATCGCGCGCCGGTTGCCCGGGGTGCCGAAGGGGACGAAGTCACGTTGCGCCCAGCGCGACGTGGCGAGGACGTCCAGGGGCTCGTCGATCGGCGCGCCCCAGCTGTAGAGGCCGTGCGCGGTGGCGGGGACGACCAGCGCACGGGAGTCGGGGGAGTACTTCTGCAGCCAACCGGCCGTGGTCTTCCAGTACTTGGGCAGCTCCTGGAAGGAGCCGGGGCCGAGGATGGAGCCGTTCAGGTACGGCCACATGAGGCCCGGCAGGATCAGGACCACCGCGATCAGCGGGGCGAAGCGGCGCCCGCGCACCCGCCGGGCACCGCGCGGCACGGTCGCCACGCCCATCAGATGGGCGAGGCCCAGGACCAGCGCAAGGGCAAGGCCCGTCTGGAACTTGTAGATGTTGCGGAAGGGGACCAGCCAGCCGTTCAGCCAGTCCTGCACGGTCCCGTGGAAGGGCGCGCCGAACGCGCCGCCGTACCCGGCGAACAGCACCAGCACGACCGAGATCACGGTCAGCACCAGCCACCGCCGCTCCGGCATGTCGCGTCTGGCGAGTCCGGCGAGTCCAAGTCCGGCCGCCAGCGCCGAGCAGACGATCACGACCACCGAGGAGACGACGGTCCAGCCGGCCGGCAGCCACGCCTCGCCGAAGTGCAGATACGCGACCCAGTTGCCGGCCCCGCGCAGCCCCTCCGTCGCCGACATCGTGGACGTCGTGGTCTGCGAACTCTCCACGTAGGGAAGAAAGTTCTCGCCGTAGACGCCGAGCATCAGCAGCGGTATCCACCACCAGGCCGTCGCCACGATCACGCCCGGCACCCACCAGGCGATCAGTTTGCGTTGGCGTGGTCCGGGCGGCCGGGAGAGGAGATACAGCCCGACCGGCAGCAGCGAGGCCAGGGTGGAGGCGCCGTTGACGCCGCCCATGAACGGCACGACCAGCGCCGAGCGCAGCGCCGCGACCCGGGCCGTGTACCGCTCGTCGGTCAGCGGCAGCAGCACCCAGGGCAGGAAGGCGCCGGGCAGCACGGCCGCCGACGTGGAGCCGACGACGATGGTGAACACCGGCCACAGCGCGTACGCCACCGCGGCGAGCAGCCGGGACCCGCGGCTGCCCACGGTGAGCCGCTCGGCCAGCCGCAGCGCACCCCAGAAGGCGACGGACACCAGCAGCGACATCCACAGCCGCTCCGCCAGCCACACCGGCAGGTGCAGCGCGTGCGCCAGCCAGTAGAACGGCAGCATCGGCCAGAGATAACCGGCGTACTGGTCCTGGATCCCGCCGAAGGAGCCCTGGTCGTGCCAGAGCTGCCCCAGGTCGGAGAAGAAGGCACCCGGGTCGACCGTGACTCCGAGCTTGGTGTCGAAGGTCTGGCGGCCCGGGTGCACCGCGACGAACAACAGGAACGCCACGGCCCAGAACCCCAGCAGCCAGCGCCGCGACCTCGGGCCCTCCGGCGGGCCCGAGGCGGCCGCGGTGGTGGGGACGGCTGCCGGGGGAGGAGCCTGGACCGTGGTCGTCATGGGGGACACCGCCGGAGGATGAGGAGGAGGTTCCAGGTGGCCACCTCGCGGATCCCGGGCGCCTTGACGACCGTCTCCGCGAGAAAGGGCCAGTAGCGGGAGCGCGCCGAGACGATGTCGACGTCGTCGCGGGCGCGGACCTGCCGCAGGGTGGCGCCGATGTGCACGGCGAAGAGGTTCTCGCCGAGGGTGTGCTTGGCGGGTCTTCCGGTACGGCGCAGATAGCGGGCGCGGGCCCGCTCGGCACCGAAGTAGTGCCAGGGGGCCCACTCGTGACCGCCCCACGGGGACAGCCAGTTGGTGAACGAGACATAGATCAGCCCGCCGGGCCGGGTCACCCGCGCCAGCTCGCTCAGGAACGTCTGCGGATCGGCCACGTGCTCCAGCACGTTCGACGAGAAGGTCACGTCGGCGGCCCCGTCGGACAGCGGCAGCAGGTAGCCGTCCGCGATCACGGCCCCCTCGGGCGGCTTCTCGCCCAACTCCCGTACGTCGGGCTCGAAGAGATACGCATGCGCATCCCGACGCCGGAACTCCTCGGTGAAGTACCCGCCGCCCCCGCCGACGTCCACGACGGTCCGCCCCGCTACGGCCCCGCCGTATGCCTCGACCTGATCGACGGCATCGAGGGCCAGCAGCTCGTAGCAGGCCACGGGATTGTCCTGCTCGTGCCGAAAGGCACGAAAGAGAGCGAGGGAGCGCCGAAAGGACGGATCCTTGAAGCCCCGGCCGAGCGCAACTGCCCTCAAGGGGCGCGGGGAACTGCGCGACCAGCCACGACGAACCCGCAGACGGGTCACGGTCCCCAGCCCCTCACCGCCTCAGAAGCAACCGCCCGGAACTGTCTCACCGTCCGATGCCAGCGATAACGCGCCGCACGGTCCCGGGCGGCCTTGCCCATCGCCTCCCGCCGCGGCCCGGACAGGGCCAGCGCGCACCAGGCGGCCGCGAAGGACGACTCCCCGTGCGCGAGCACCCCCGTCTCGCCGTCCACGACGGAATCCCGCAGCCCGGGCACGTCGAAGGCGATCGTCGGCGTCTCGCGGGTGGCCGCCTCGGTGACGACGAGGCCCCACCCCTCCACGGCGGACGGATGCAGCAGCAGCCAGGCCGCACAGAGCAGCCGGTGCTTATCCTCCTCGGACACATGGCCCGCGAACTCCACGCCGGGACCGGCCAGTTGCTCCAGGCCGGCCCGTTCGGGACCGTCGCCCACGATGACCAGCCGGCCACCTGTGACCGGCCGCACCCGCTCCCAGAGCCGTAGGAGCAGATCGATCCGCTTGTACTCGACGAGTCTGCCGATGGCCACGAACAGCGGCTCCGGCGAACGGTCGGCGCGCGGTCCCGGCTCCTCCACGCCGTTGTGCACGACGCGGATACGGTCCCGCGAGACGCCGATGTCCCGCAGGGCATGCGCCGTCGAGGGGGAGACGGCGACCAGCAGGCTCCGGTGCTGGGCACCGGTCAGCGCCCACTGCTCGAGTCTTCGGCCGAGCCGCGCGGCGGGCAGCAGGGGCCCGCCGAAACGCATCTTCCACAGGTCGGAGTGGACGTGGTTGACCAGGCACAGGGTGGGGCCCCGGTGCCAGAGAGGTGCCAGATACGGCATTCCGTTGCAGACCTCGACCAGCAGATCGGTCTCGCCGACCTGACGGGCGAAGGCGGAGCGCGCGCGCAGATAGTGGCCGAACTCCCCGCCGGCGGACACGACCCGGTAGTCCCGGAATGCCGCGGGACCGCCGCAGATCAGCGTCACCTGGTGGCCGAGGGCGGTCAGCCCCTCGGCCAGCCGGTCGACCAGCAGCTCGGAGCCGCCGGCGGCCGGATTGTCCAGATCACGGTGGGCGAGGAAAACGATTCGGCGCGGTTGTGGGGGGTGCGCCGGACGGTGCTGCGACGCCCAGGGGTGACCGGTGCGCAGCGGGGAAGGCACGTGCTGGGGCATAGGTGCTCCAACTCGTCTCAGGGTGCGGAACTCAGCGGTAATTTTTGGACTTGCTGTGGGGGGACTGAGCTCTTCATGGGCGGGGCGTGTGGACAGCTTGTGCTCGGGTGGGGTTGGACAGTTTTCGCCCACCCGTTCGCCACGGCTACTCACCGGGATGACAATTTGCGGCTTTATTAGAACTGACGTCATGTCACTTCGTGAGCTGAGCCGGTGAAGTTCCGCTCGAATCGGGCTGATTCCGACTTTCCCGCCCTCGTAGCACCAAAACCACACCCACCGCCGCCAGGACGAATCCGGCCACAGCGGCGCCGATGGGCAGCGTCTGCCCCACCATGCGCAGCTGGCCGCTCTCCTTCTTGGCCTGCTTCACCTGGTCCTTCTGCGTCGCCGTGGTGAACGCCAGCTTCCGGCTGTCCAGCAGCACGACCGCGTCCTTCTTGGAGCCCGGCGCGCGCAGCGTGCGGCGCGGGCCGACCTGGGCGTAGAGCACCCGGCCGGTGCGCTGGTCGACGACGAGCTGGACGCCGTGGTTGGAGTACCACTCCTCGGCCAGCACCTGCGGCTTGTTCTTCTGCCCGACGATCGTCCCCGGCACCAGCCGCGTGCCGATCTTCGTCGTCGAGACCGAGCCGGTGAACCGGTAACCCGTGTAGCCCTGGACCTTCCTGGTGCCCGCGTAGTGCAGCACGACCGTGTCGCCGAGGGAGTTGTCCCACCAGGTGTAGGAGCGTTTGTGCACGTCGAAGGGGAACTTCAGATAGGAGTCGCCCTCGAAGTACGGGTTCTCCTTGCAGCAGTGCACCGGCTCGTTGGTGTGCCGGTCGGTCACCCACCGGTTCAGGAAGAACTCCAGCGCGTCGTGCGGATCGGCGGCCGGCAGCGACTTGTCGGTGTCGACCGTCGTCGTCACGTCCCACACCGCCCGGCCGCTCTTCTCGCTGTCCTTGACGTTGCCGCGCACCTGCTGGGTGACCGTGATCCGCTTGTCGTGCAGGGTCGCGATCGCGTCGGTGTCGAAGTAACTGCCGGTGCCGCTGTAGACGGCCGTGGTGTCGATGTCGATCGGGTTCACGGCGGCCCGCGGCTCGACGTACCAGACCAGCATCGGCGCCAGGACCAGCAGAAACGTGCCGAGTCCCAGAAGGGTCAGCGAAAGGGGGGAGGCTGTACGGCGCATCCGGACTCCAGGGGGGTGGATGTCTCCAGTTCGGGCCGCTCCATGTGGCCGGAGACCGTAGGCGCCTCTTGACGCGGTGTCAATGCTTGTCGAAACTGGCTCGACAGGCAGGGGTGGGACCGCCGGGTGGGCACGACCTTTCGGACAGAGAGGCTGACCCTGCGATGTCCAGACTGCTCGCCGCCGTGTTGACCGTCGTGGCCGCCGCGGCCCTCGCCGTTGGCGCGGCCCTCGGCATCGTCGCGCTGCTCCAGGCGACCCCCGACCAGCCCAACACCCCGTTGATCACCTACGAGCATGCCCAGCAGGGGAGTTGACGGTGACGCCCGCCCGCTCCCCGGCTGTCACGACCCGTTCGGCCTGGCACGACGTCCCGCGTCTGCAGGTCCGCCGCTTCGCCGCGATCGCCATGGCGGAGGCACCCTCGCTCGCCGAGGAGATCCTGAGCGAGATCCGCCGCGAGTACCCCCATCTGCCCGTCGTCCTGGACGAGTCCGGCGAGCCGATGGCCCTGGTCGGCATCCGCCGCGCCATCGAGGTCTTCGTCCAGCACCTGGAACAGTCGGAGGGGCGTCCCTCGGTCCCGCCCGGTGTGTTCCAGGAGTTCGGGCGTGGCGAGGGCCTGCACGGCCGGTCCCTGGACTCGCTCCAGGCGATCTACCGGATGGGCGTCCGCCTTGCCTGGCGCCGCTTCGCCGAGATCGGACAGCGCGTCGAGATCCCGCCGCCCGCGATGTACGAACTCGTCGACGCGGGTTACGAGTACCTGGACGGCCTGGTCGATCAGTCCGTACGGGGCTACGCCGAGGCGGCCGCCCGGCAGGCCGGTGAACGCCTGCGGCTGCAGAAGCGGTTGATGGAGCTGTTGCTGGCCGAACACCACCGGGGCGATCCGGCCGACGCGCTGACCGAGCGGGCCGCGCGGGTCGGCTGGCCGCTGCCGAAGAAGGTCGCGGTCGGCGTGCTGCTCCGCCCGGCCCGGGAGGCGGTCGCGCCCGCCGTCGGACAGGGCGTGCTGCTCGACATGGAGTACGAGCAGCCCCGCATGGTCGTCCCCGAACCGGACGCGGCGGGCCGGCCCGAATTACTGCACCGGGCGCTGACCGGCTGGTCCGGGGCGATCGGTCCACCCGTACCGCTGTCCGACGCGGCGAAGTCGCTGCGCTGGGCCGAGGCGGCGGTCCGTCTGATGGAACGGAAACTGCTGCCCGCCGGGGACGTCCTGTACTGCACCGAGCACACCGAGGCGCTGGTGCTGCTCCAGCCCGAGGAGCTGATCGACGACCTGGCGCTGCGGTGCCTCGCGCCCCTGACGCACTGCGGGCCGACGCACGGACGCCGGCTCGCCGAGACGCTGCTGGCCTGGCTGGAGACCCGGGGCGGGGCGCCGGAAGTGGCCGCCCGGCTGGGCGTCCACCCTCAGACGGTCCGCTACCGGCTGCGCCAGATCCGCGAGCTGTGGGGCGACGAGATAGACGACCCCGACCGCCGCTTCGAGCTCGAACTGGTCCTGAGGGCACAGCGGTTGAGGGGGGTGCTGGGGGAGGCGGGGCGGCGGTGAGGTGTCTGCCGGCGACGGCTCACCGGCCGGACCGCCGCTGCCGATGACGCTGCCGCTGTGCCCGCCAGGCGGCGTAATGGTCCAGCAGCGTTTCCTCCACGGGCCGGTAGGTGATGCCCAGTTCGCGCACGCTGCGGCTGTTGTCCACCTCGAACCTGATGCCGAGGTGCTTTCGGATGTAGTCCTGGGTCAGCCCGAAGGCGGGGCCCAGGACACGAACGGGCCAGTGCGGGAGGCGAGTTCGGGGAAGCCGGAGATCCCTGGGGTACCGTCCCCGAAGGGCGCGTGCCATCTCGTGGAAGGAGGTCATCCGTTCCGCCGCGACGATGTACCGCCCCTGCGCGTCCGGCGTCTCGGCCGCGGCGATGTGGGCGTCCGCCAGGTCCCGGACGTCGACCGTGGTGAAGCTGAAGTCGGGGGCGCCGTAGAAGAAGTAGCCCTTGAAGAGCTCGTCGAGCAGGAACAGGCTGCCCGACTGTGAGGCGGGCGTGAGGGAGGGGCCGAGCACGAGCCCGGCGTTCACGGCGACCATGCGCCATCGCTCCTGCGCCCTTGCGGTCTCCCAAGCAGCCTGTTCCGCAACGGTCTTGGCGTAGTGGTACGGGTTGTTCTCCACTGTGCTGGTGGTGTTGAAGTAGCTCTCCCGCAGCACCTGCCCCTCCATCTCCAGCACGTCGGAGTAGTCGCCGAAGACGGCCCCCACGGTCGAGGTGAACACGAACCTCCGCACACCGGGCGTCCGCTCCACACTCCCGACCACGTTCCGCGTCCCGAGAAGCGCGGGCTCGACGACGTCCCGCCGCCCGTCCTTGATCTTCTCCGGCATGAGAAACGGCGAGGCCACATGAAAAACGGCCTCGCACCCCTTCATCGCCTCGTCGAAGGCCCCGTCGACCAGAAGATCAGCTTCGAACAGGTCGAGCTGCCCTGGAAAGCGGGCTTGCATCTCCACGAGGGGCTCCACCTTGACGGCGTCGGCGGTGCTACGCACGGTGGCCCGCACCGGCCGCCCCCGCTCCAGCAGCCGCAGCACAAGATGACTGCCCACGAAGCCGCTGCCTCCGGTCACCAGGACGGGTGCGTCGCTTTGGGTGTCGTTGATGTCGGCCACGTGTACAGGGTCTTGCAGGGTGCGGGCGGAAGGGAAGGCGGGAGGCGCAACACCAAACACATTCGACCCACTTGAACGTTGAGCCTCTCCTGGTGCTACAGTCGCGCTCGCCGCTGTCAAATATCCCGGAGCGTCCGAATTGAAGGTATTTCGCCGTCTCGGTAAGGCGCCACAAGCGCGTGGGTGCCTCACTGACTCGAATTGTCCGGATGTGTTCGAATTGAGCGACGGGCGTTTTGCGGTTATCGGCCTGGAGATGACTGAGGAGATCCGGGGCCTGTTGCCGAGCGACGCGGGGGTCGGTCCCGGTGAGCGACTGGTTGTCCTGCCTCGAGAAGTGCTCGTCGATGCCCGGCCGGACATTCCTGAGTCCTGACTACCCGTTCCTCCGGAGCGGTATGGCGCTGACGGCTGCCTGGTATGCCCGTTCCGCGATGAGAGAGAACTCGCCTTCGGCTGTGTCCGGTGGAATGTTCTGCGCGCGATCCATTCGGCGCTTCTCCCAGAATTCACACCACAGTGGATTGTTGAAGAGGTACCTCATCGACGCCTCGATGTGACGCTCTTCGTACCCCATCTCCATTGCCAGGAGCTGGAGGCCCAGGACCTGATTCATGTACAGGCGCTGGCGGTTCGTCGAAGCCGACTCGTCCCGTTCGAACGATGGCCACGTGGCGGCGAGTTCAGGGTCGTCCATGGCCATCTTCAATATGGACATGTGGAGACCGCGGATCAGGGCCTCCGAGGTGCGGTGGAGTTCACTGCGTGACAACCCCGCGACATCGCACTGTTCTTCCAGCGCCTCCAACTGCGACTGTAGTGCCAGGCGTTGCAGTTCTGATTCCTTCTTCTGCATCCGCATGGTGCGTGCCATGTAGAACAGGGCCGCTGTGGTGCTCGCCGCGGAAGCCGCGCCGAAAGCCTGTCCGGCATTGCTGCTGCTGTCACGCTGCAGCGCGGGTATCTGAACGAGTAGCACGCTGACGAACGCGCATCCCAGGCAAGCCGCCAGGATCGCGCCCGTCGTTGCGATGAACTGCCTGAATCGCTCCATCATTACGGCAGCCCCCCTTTGACGCCCCCCGTCGGGCGTGAGGTGAATGCCCGTGACGGTGTTCGGAGAAACGGCGTATTTCGGGACGCGTGTACTCGGTCTTCGTTACACGAGGGCCGCGGATGAGCTGCTAGAAACCCTGATGAACATGAGACCGGACGAAGCGGCTTCGGGCGTTCTCAAACGCCGCCGGTGCGGTGGCCGATGCATGACGTGCATCGGCCGATGCCCCGGTGCGCCACACGTGCGCCCGTACATTGACGGACAGTCATAAGGGCACACGCGGTC
This sequence comes from Streptomyces sp. NPDC048419, assembly GCF_043200415.1. Classification (NCBI taxonomy): domain Bacteria; kingdom Bacillati; phylum Actinomycetota; class Actinomycetes; order Kitasatosporales; family Streptomycetaceae; genus Streptomyces; species Streptomyces sp. NPDC048419. The sequence continues at coordinate 814,932 of NZ_JBICXT010000002.1, forward strand.
GCGTTCTCATCCCGTGACGGTGCGCTCCTTCGCCGAAGTCCGCCGCGGCGCCGCCCCGTCGAGGTGGACCACCACGGACTCGTAGAAGCGCTGCACCGCACCGTCGACGCTACGGATGAAGCCCGTTTCGGCGTTGCCGCGGCCACTGCCCATTCCCTTGAAAAGAGACAGGCGGAAACCGGTGACCCGGGTGGCGGTGTTCTTCGGCAGCAGGTCGGCCGGCTCGGGGCGCAGGCGTTCCAGGGTGCCGCGAGGACCGCCCGGCTCACCCTCGACCAGGGTTTCCACATGAAGGTCGGCCGGTGCTTCGTTCAGTCGTCGGATCAGGCGCTTGGCCCAGGTCAGGGGGTAGCCCTGATCCGGCGCCGGGATCTCGAAGGACGTGCGCAGCTTGCCCGTCCGAAGGTCGGCGGTGACGGCGAGCAGACCCGGCGTGCCCTCGATGCGGAGTTCCGCCTGCAGCCTGCCGTCGGCGCAGAGCGAGTCGGCCAGCCGGGCCCGTCGTTCCCCGGGGTCCGTTCCGCGCCTGGTCCGCTGGACGGGCAGCACCTTCTGCCCGAGTTCACCGCCGAGTCCCAGACACACCTGGCGGATCAACCGCTCCCAGCTCTCGACCACTTCGAGGGCGCGCGAGTCCCCCTGGCACAGGGTCTCGTCGTCGATGCCGTTGCGTACGGGCACCCACGCCGCGCCCATGTTCTGGAAGCCGTGGCAACCGGAGTTCTCGTGCTGCAGATAGTGCAGCAACTCGTGCAGCAGCCAGGCGTGCGCCGCGTTCCCGACGCCCTCGTGCCGGATCAACATCTGTGCCTGATGGGCGACTTCGGCCCAGGACAGGTGCCGGAGCGCGACCTTGTGCTTACGGCGGCCGTCGATCTTCACGTCGACGAGCGGGCTGCCCTCCAGGGCCACGTCGTTCGACAGGGTGATGACGGCCTCGTAGCCGCGGCGTGCGGCGATATCCATGTACGCCTGTACCTGGTCCGGTTTGAGGGCGTTGCCGTTGGTCTTCGTCTCGACCAGCGCCGTCCACAGCTTGCCGGCGCGCTCGACGCGGATGACCCCGTCGGGGCGGCGAGGTGTGTCGCCGTGCGGCAGCGAGACTTCGGTGAAGGTCTCCATACGGCCCGCCGGTGCTCCGAACGCCGCCGTGAGCCGCCTGCCGAACTCCGGCACCTGCGCCATCACCGACAGCAGCACCGAGGTGGCGCGCATCTCGCGGTCGTGATCGTTCTTGAGGGCCGAGACCGGGAACAGCCTGGCCTGGCGCCAGGACTCGTTCTCCGCCAGTGACTTCCTGGCGGCCTTTGGCAGGGTGACCTTCTTCTTGGCCGTGCGAGGCCGCGCGGGCGGCTTCTTCAGCCCTGCCTCGGCGTCGTCCTCGGACTGTCGTGGAGCGGGGATCGCCTCGAGCGGTTCCTGCGGGCCGGGCTGCGGAACCGGTGCGACCGGGGCCGCCTGTTCGTCGCCCGACAGCGCCTGAGTCTCCCCCTCGATCGCGTCGTGGTCGTCGTCGACGTCGACGCCGAAGTCCGAGGCAAGACCCGCCAGCCCGGAGTCGTAACCCTGGCCCACGGCGCGGAACTTCCACTCGTCCGCGCGCCGGTACAGCTCGCCGAAGATGATCGCGCTCACCGAACCGGCGTCGTCGATCGAGAATCGCAGCAGGTGTTCGCCGGTGGCGTCGGCCAGCGTCACCCTCAGGTCCTCCAGCTCACCGAACCGGGCTCCCTCGTAGCGGCTGGCCGCCACGACGATCCGGTCGACGGCGTCAGGAACCGCCGTCAGGTCGAAGCCGATCCGGTCTTCGTTGCCGTCCTCCGTGGGCGTCTTGCCCAGCAGTTGTACGCTTCCGTCGGCGGCCACGGGGTTGTTGTAGAAGTAGAAGTCCGTGTCGCTGCGCACCTTGCCGTTCGCGTCCAGCAGTAAAACGGACACATCCGCGTCGCCTTCGCCGCTCTGGCTCACCCAGCCAAGGCCGACGACCACAGAACCGGCGTTCTCGCTCAGGGCCGTCAGAGACACGTTCGAGCCCTTGATCATTTCATGCAATGGAACCCCCCCAATCACAAACCCGGGACGCCTGCAGCCCCTCCCGCCGCGGCTGTCCCGTGCGCGACATCATGGGACGTGTCGCACATGGGGGACAGTAGTACCACAGGGGGTCACGCTGTCTGCGCAGAACCATTGCCGGGGCAAACGCTCTATGACTAGCCTGTGTTCGTCATGCCGATCGTCTGTTGAAATCTCGAACATAGACGCCTCAGATAACAAAGGGAGGGGACCGGTCGTGGGACGCCTCGTACCTGCCGTGACCCGGGCTCTCGACATTCTCGAGCTCTTCCTCGACGGGGACGGGACGCTCTCCGCCCCCGACATAGTGCGCAAGCTGCAGCTGCCGCGCACCACCGTGCACGAGCTGGTGACCACGCTCGCCGCCCGGTCGTACATCGTGCAGGTGCCCGGGCAGCCGGGACGCTACCGGCTCGGGGTGCGGCCGTACCAGCTCGGCAGCCGGTACGCCGAGCAGCTGGACCTCGCCGCCGAGGGCCAGCAGGTCGCCCGGTCCGTCGCCGAAACTTGTGACGAGACCGTGCACGTGGCCATCTTGGAAGGGACCGACGTCATCTACATCGCCAAGGTGGACTCCACCCACGCGGTGCGCATGGTGTCCGCCGCGGGGCGCCGGCTCCCGGCGCACTGCACCTCCGTGGGCAAGATGCTGCTGGCCTCCCTTCCGGAGCCGGAGCTCACCTCGCGCATCCCGGACGACGCCGAGCTCGTCGCGATGACACCCAACAGCATCACCGAACCGTCCGCCCTGCGCGAGGCCCTCAACCAGATCCGGCAGCACGGGATCGCGGTCGAGAGCCGGGAGTCCAACCCGGACGTCAGCTGCGTGGCCGCGCCGGTGCGGGACCGTACCGGCCAGGTCGTCGCCGCCCTCTCCATCTCCGTCCCCATGATCCGCTGGAGCGACGAGCGCCGGGCCGAGCTGGAGCAGCTCGCCGCGAAGGGCGCCGTGGAGCTCTCGGAGCGGCTCGGTCACAGGAGTCCGGCATGACATACCAGTACGAGGTGGCGGTACAGGCCGAGGCCACGCTGGGCGAGGGCCCCACCTGGGACGCCGCCCGCGAGCGGCTGATCTGGGTGGACATCCTCGGCTCACGCGTGCACACCTACGAGCCCGGCTCCGGGCGCCGCAGCGTCCGTACCACCGAGCAGCACGTCGGCGCGGCCAAGCCGCGGGCCGGCGGCGGGCTCGTGCTGAACCTGCGGGACGGCATCGGGCTCGTCGACCTCGACGGCACCTTCCGCTGGCTGCACCACGACCCCGTGCCCGGCCGCCGCGGAAACGACGCCGCCGTCGCCCCCGACGGCTCCCTCTGGGCCGGCACCATGCGCTACGACGAGGCACCGGGCGGCGGCACGCTGTCCCGGACCACCGGCGACGGCTCCACCGCGACCGTCCTCGACGACGTGACCGTGAGCAACGGCACCGGCTGGAGCCCCGACGGCCGGCTGATGTACTACATCGACACGCCGACCCGGCAGGTCGACGTCTTCCACCACGAGGACGGCCGCGTCGTGGACCGGCGCCGGTTCGCCCAGATCGAGGAGGGCGCCGGCTTCCCCGACGGGCTGACGGTGGACGCCGACGGCTGCGTGTGGGTCGCCCTGTGGGACGGCGGTGCGGTACGCCGCTACACCCCCGACGGCGAACTCGACCGCGTGGTCGAACTGCCGACGCCCCGCGTCACGGCCTGCGCCTTCGGCGGCAAGGACCTGACCGACCTGTACATCACGACCGCCCGCGTGGGTCTCGACCGGCCCCATCCGACGGCCGGTTCCCTCCTGGTCGTCCCCGGCGCAGGAAAGGGTCTGCCCCAGCCGGCGTTCGCGGGCTGAGCGCCACGTCACGGCAGCGCGGCGGACCTGCGTCACGGCAGGGCGGCGGACCTGCGTCACGGCAGGGCGGGAGCGTCACCATGCTCCCGCCCCACCTCACCGTCCGCATCCGACCGCCCGCGCAGCACGGCCAGTTCCTCCACCCGCCGCAGCGCGCAGGAAACCGAGGCGATGTCGCGGAGCAGATCCGTCGTGTCGGGGTCGTGGCCGGGCTCGGTCCCCGGTGACCGGCGCCGGGCCTGCACGGCGTCCTGGATCGCGGCGGCCGACGCGAGCGCCTTGGCGTGCTCCGGGGTGTGGCCGAGGGCGAGCGCCGTCTCGAACGTCCGCCGGCGCCGGTCCTCGTCGATGTGCCGGGCCAGCGGCAGCAGGACGTCGCGGATGAACGTCTCGCGGCGGATGAGCCGCAGCTCCGGTGTGGCGCGCAGGACGAAGGAGACGCCGCCGCGGTCGAGGGTGCGCATGAGGACGTAGAGCGGGCGCAGCCTGTGGTGGGCCAGGCGGACGCGCCAGCGTTCGTGCAGGTACTGGCCGGCGTGCGGCAGGATGAAGCCGACCGCGATCAGGATCGCGGACAGACAGGCGAGGGGCGGGGCCACGCCCGTGCTCAGCCAGTCCAGGTCCCGGCCGAACCAACGGGCCACCACCGCGGGGAGTTTGACGGCGTAGAAGGAGAGCTGCGCGGCGTATCCGACGCCGAGGAACTCAAGGCCCCAGCGCAGCCACGCGTCGAGCCCGTCGGTGCGGACCCAGTTCCAGATCAGGCCCGAGGTGATCACGGTCGCCACGGTCTGCGCGAGCAGGTAGAGCAGGATCATCTCGCGCATGTACGGCGTGTTGGCGTAGTACGTGTCCAGGTCGCGCAGCCGCTCCACCGGTGCGTCCGCGAGCGCGAACAGCGCCCACAGCGCGACGATCACCCCGAGGGACCCCACGACGACCCAGCGCACGGCGCGCACGGTCGACGCGGAGCGGTCGCCCAGGCCGTTGCGCCAGGCGATGATCAGCAGCAGGCAGGAGCCGCAGAACGCGGTCAGCACCGAGTACACCCAGGGCGCCGAGATGTTCGGCACGCCCGTGACCCGGTTGACCCGGGCGATCGTCGACGGCGCCACGGAGACGAACACCGCGCAGGCGAGCAGCAGGACACCGCCCACGGCGCGCAGCAGCGGGTCGCTCCACAGCCGGACGATGGTGGGCAGTTTGATGGCGAGGGCGGCGCTCAGGACGCCGGCCGGGATCCACCAGAAGGACGGGTAGAACTCGTTGACGAACCCCGCGGGGGACCAGGCGAGCAGTGCCGGGCCCGTCGTCACCGTGCCGTTCCCCTGCGCCCTCGGTAGCCCAGGGACCGCTGGAAGGGGTCGAGCGGCGGGTCCCCGTCCCGCCCGGACAGCAGTGGCCGGAACGCGGCGGCCAGCCGGTGCCCGAAGTCGTCGGCCTCCGCCTCGTCGGTCACCCGGGAGCCGTCGCGCGCCGCCACGGACAGCGCCACGTCGGTCCACGCGCTGCGGCCGGCCAGTGCCGCCCCGGCCACGTGATGGTGGCTGTGCCCGGCGTGCAGATGCCACAGCTCGTGGCCCAGGATGACCAGTTGCTGCACCGCCTCGGCCCGCTCCTCGACGATGACCAGGTCGAAGTCCTGGAACTCCACCCAGAGCCCGGTGACCTCGATCTCGTCGGGGAAGCGCTCGAAGCGCAGCTCGACGGGCCGGCCGCCGCGCAGCGCGCTCATCTCCTCGCACAGCACCCGGCACAACTCGTGGGCGCCGGACGGTGGTTGAGGTCTCGCACGGACGGCGGCGCCGAGGTCCTCGGTCAGTTCCCGCATCCCGGAGACTCTCCGCGAGCGCCGCAGCCCGGCAGCGATCCGGCCGGCCTTCCGCCGTGCGCCCGCGATGTCCACCGATCCCCCTTCCGACGCCTCTCGCCGCTCAACAGGAGGTCCGAGACTACGCGGCCGGTCCGGTGCACGTCAGGCGATCCCGCGCCGGATATTGAAGCCGGAACGATCTCCGTGGCCGGAAAGTCCTGTCCAAAGCATTGACTGGCAAGCGCTTACTCCTTACGGTCCCGTTCGAAGTTACGAGCGCAATTCGATATATCGAACATCGTCGAATCCCGATCGGGCACGGGATCTCGCACAGATAGGGCAGGCAATGGGACGACCTGACCTGAGTCGCAGGCACCTACTGGCAGCCGTCGGCGGGCTCACCGTCGCCGGCAGCTTCGGTTTCGCCGCACTCGGCACCGGCGCCGACGCACTCGCGTCCGGCGCGGACACCCGGGTGCGGTACTGGAACCTCTTCAGCGGCGGCGACGGCTCCAACATGATCGCGATGCTGGACGCCTTCCGTAAGGCCGACCCCGGCATCGACGTGAGTGACGCGACCCTCCAGTGGGGCAGTCCGTACTACACCAAGCTCGCGATGGCGGCGGCCGGCAACCGCGCCCCCGACCTGGGCGTCATGCACCTGGGCCGGGTCACGGGCTTCTCGCCGGGCCGGCTGCTGGACCCCTGGGACATGGACCTGCTCGCCAAGTACGGCGTGCGCGAGCAGGACTGGAACCCCAAGCTGTGGCAACGCGGCGTCATCGACGGCACGTTGTACGCCCTGCCGCTCGACATCCACGTCCAGCTCTGCTTCTACCGCAGGGACGTGCTGAAGAAGGCGGGCCTGCTCGGCGACGACGGCCTGATGATCCCCGTCACCTCCACCGCCGAGTGGTTCGACGTCCTGAAGAAGGCCAGGAAGGTCCAGAAGAAGGGCCTGCAGACCATCGGCCTGTGGACCAACGACCAGAACTTCCAGTGGTGGTTCTTCGTCGCCTTCTACACCCAGCTCGGCGGCAAGTGGTTCAACGACGCCAACACCGAGGTGCTGTTCGACGTCGACAAGGCCACCGAGGTCCTGGAGTTCTTCCGCAAGCACGTCATCGACGGCTATGTCATCCCCGGCGCACCGACCGGCGAGCAGTTCATCAACGGCGCCCCCTTCACGTGGGAGGGCAACTGGTCGGTGCCGGTCTTCTCCGGCGCCAAGGTCGACTACGGCGCCACCCCGCTGCCTCCCGTCTTCGGCAAACAGGCCACCCACGCCGAGTCGCACTCGTTCGTCCTGCCCCACCAGGCCGGCCGCGGCGGCGCCGCCAACGAGGGCGCGCACAGGCTGGCGGCCTACGTCGTCAAGCACGCCCTGCAGTGGGCGGCGGGCGGCCACATCCCCGCGTACACCCCGACGCTGTCCACGGCCGCGTACAAGAAGCTCACCCCGCAGCACGAGTACGTGTCCGCCATGGACCACCAGGCCACCGAGCCGAAGGTGTGGTTCGCCGGGTCGACCGGCATCCTCGCCCAGGACCTCGGCCCGGTCGTCGTCTCCTCGACGATGGGCTCGGCCAAGCCCGCCGCGGCCGCGCAGCGGATGAAGAAGCAGCTCACCAAGCTGCTCGCCACGAAGAACCCGATGGACGGCAGGACCGCCGCGCAGGGAGGTGCGACCGCATGACGACCAGTGCCGAGACCGTCGTCGTACCGGTGCGGACGAAGGCCGCCGCGGCCGGTGCGACCGTCCGCCGCAGGCAGGGATTCCAGCACGGGGGCTGGTTCGTCGCCCCGTTCCTGGCCCTGTTCACCCTGTTCGTGATCTGGCCGCTGCTGCGCGGCCTGTATCTCAGCCTCACCGATGCCAACATCTCCGGCGACGACACGCACTTCGTCGGCCTCGACAACTACCGCGAGGCACTGGGCGATTCGGCGATGTGGGACGCGCTCGGCCACAGCGCGTACTTCACGTTGCTCGTGGTGCCGTGCCTCACCGTGCTCGCCTTCCTGCTCGCGATGCTCGCGCACAACATCGAGCGCGGCAAATGGCTGTGGCGGCTGTGCTTCTTCGCACCGTTCCTGCTCCCGTCGACCGTCGCGGCCAACCTCTTCCAGTGGCTGTTCACCCAGGGCATCGGCATGTTCAACCATGTCCTCGGGACCGACACGCCCTGGCTGACCGACAAGTCGTACGCGATGCTCGCCATCGTCATCGAGACCCTGTGGTGGACGGTCGGCTTCTCCTTCCTGCTCTACCTCGCCGCGCTCCAGGGCATCCCAGAGCACCTCTACGAGGCCGCGAAGCTGGACGGCGCGAACGCCTGGCACCGCATGGTCCACATCACGCTGCCGCTGCTGCGCAACATCACCGGCCTGGTGCTCGCGCTGCAGATCCTCGCCTCGCTCCAGCTCTTCGACCAGGCCGTCGTGATGATGGACTTCGGCCCCGGACCGGAGCTCAGCACCCGGGCCTTCGTCCAGTACACCCTCGAACAGGGCTTCACCAGCTACCGCGTGGGCTACGCCTCCGCCATGTCCATCATCTTCTTCGTACTCATCGCAGTCGTCGCCCTCGGGCGGATGTGGCTGCTGCGCAACCGTGAGGAGGGTGGCCGATGACCACCGCCGAGGCGACGACTCGTCCGACCGTACGCACCAGGTCCCGCAAGCCCTGGACGCCGGGCCAGATCGTCCTCACGCTGATCGGGATCGCCGTCTCCGCCGTGTTCGTGGCGCCCATCGCCGCGGCGCTGTTCACCTCGCTGAAGTCCGAGACCGAGGCGGCCGAGATCCCACCGCACTGGCTGCCCAAGGTGTGGACCGGCCAGGCCTGGAAGGCCCTGTTCGAGAACGGCAACATCACCAACTGGCTCGTCAACTCCCTTGTCGTGTCGGTGTGCGTGACGTCCGTGGTGGTGCTGGTGAGCGCCCTCGCCGGCTACGGCTTCGCCCGCACCGAGTTCCGCGGCAAGTCGGTGCTCATGGGTGTCGTCATGGCGGGCCTGATGATCTCCCCGGCGGTGCTCGGCGTGCCCCTGTTCACCACCGTCCAGCAGATGGGGATGGTCGACACGTACTGGGGCATGATCCTTCCGCAGTGCGCGCCCGCCGCGATGGTCTACATCCTCTACAAGTTCTTCCAGGGCGTCCCGCGCGAGCTGGAGGAGGCCGCGTTCATCGACGGCGCAGGCCGCTGGCGGGTCTTCTTCACGATCATCCTGCCGCTGTCGCGCCCCTCGCTCGCCGCGGTCGGCATCTTCACCTTCATCAGCTCGTGGAACAACTTCCTCTGGCCGTACATGGTGACCAACAACCCCGACCTGATGACCATGCCGAACGGCATCGCGACCGTCATGAACTCCTACGGCATCCAATGGGCCCAGCTCATGGCCGGCGGCCTGATGGCGGGCCTCCCGCTGATCATCGTCTTCATCTTCTTCCAACGCCAGATAGTGGCAGGCGTGGCCCACACAGGCCTGGCAGGCCAGTAGGGCCGGCCACGACGAACCCGCAGCCGCCAACAAACGAGTACCACCACCCCGAAAGGCAAAGATGCGCACCGCCCGCTTCACGCTCGACCCGGCCTTCACCGTCGGCGAGGTCAGCCCCCGTCTCTTCGGCAGCTTCGTGGAACACCTCGGCCGCTGCGTCTACACCGGCATCTTCGAACCTGACCACCCCGCCGCGGACGAGGCCGGCCTGCGCCAGGACGTGCTGGACCTCGTCAGAGAACTCGGCGTCACCGCGGTCCGCTACCCCGGCGGCAACTTCGTCTCGGGCTACAAGTGGGAGGACTCCGTCGGCCCCGCCGAGGACCGCCCCCGGCGGCTGGATCTCGCCTGGCACTCGACGGAGACCAACCGCTTCGGCCTCTCCGAGTACATCGCCTTCCTGCGCAAGATCGGACCCCAGGCCGAGCCCATGATGGCGGTCAACCTCGGCACGCGGGGCGTCGCCGAGGCCCTGGAGCTCCAGGAGTACGCCAACCACCCCGAGGGCACGGCCCTTTCGGACCTCCGTGTCTCCCACGGCGACAAGGACCCCTTCGGCATCAGGCTGTGGTGCCTGGGCAACGAGATGGACGGCCCCTGGCAGACCGGCCACAAGACGGCCGAGGAGTACGGCCGCGTCGCCGCAGAGACCGCCCGCGCGATGCGCCAGGCCGACCCGGGCGTGGAACTGGTCGCCTGCGGCTCCTCCAGCCAGGCCATGCCGACCTTCGCCGAGTGGGAGGCGACGGTCCTGAAGGAGACGTACGACCTCGTCGACTACGTCTCCCTGCACGCCTACTACTGGCCCGAGGACGGCGACATCGACTCCTTCCTGGCCTCGGCCGTGGACATGGAGTCCTTCATCGAGAACGTCGTCGCGACCGCCGACCACGTGGGCGCGCGGCTGAAGTCGAAGAAGCGGATCAACCTCTCCTTCGACGAGTGGAACGTCTGGTACCTGCCCGAGTGGGAGGCGCGCGCCAAGACGTTCGAGCAGGGCGACTGGCCCGAGGCGCCGCGCCTGCTGGAGGACAACTACAGCGTCACCGACGCCGTCGTCTTCGGCTCGCTGCTCATCGCCCTGCTCCGGCACGCGGACCGGGTCACCGTCGCGTGTCTGGCCCAGCTCGTCAACGTCATCGCCCCGATCATGACCGAGCCCGGCGGCCCGGCCTGGCGCCAGACGACCTTCTTCCCCTTCGCTCAGGCCGCACGGCACGGCCTGGGCCAGGTCCTGGACGTGCGGGTCGACTCCCCGACGTACGAGACGAAGAAGTACGGCGAGACCGATCTGCTGCACGCCACCGCCGTCCGCGCGGAGGACGGCACCGTCACCGTCTTCGCCGTCAACCGCAGCCGCACGGAGCCGCTCCCGCTCGAAGTCGCCCTGTCCGGGCTGGACCTGACGTCCGTCGTCGAGCACAGCGTCCTCGCGGACAACGACCCGGACGCCCGCAACACCCTCGACGACCCCGACCGCGTCAGGCCCCGCGCGGCCGAGGGTGCCACCCTCATGGACGGCACCCTCGCCACCACACTCGAACCGCTGTCGTGGAACGTGATCCGGCTCGCGTAGCGGATCACGCGTCACACGGTCGTCACCGGCACCCGCCCGCCGCCGCCCCCAGCAGCACGAGCCGTACCTCCGACGGCCCGGCGGGCGTGGTGCCGTCGGAAAGGACCGCCAGGGCCAGGGAGTTGGAGCCGCGGGTGCGGAGGATGCCGTTGGGGAGGGCGAAGGTGTGCTGGGGGCCCACGTCGTTGATGTACTGGCCCATGTTCCAGCCGTTGAGGAAGATCTGGACGCGGTAGGCCCGCGCCGGGTCGTCCTCGAGGGTGAGGCCGATGGAGGCGTCGGTGGCGGCGTCGACGGCGAGGCGGAAGCTCGTGCGGTACCAGGTGACGCCCTGCCGCCGGTCCGCGCGCGGCAGTCGGACCGTCTCCCAGCCGCCGTCGGGGTGCGCCGGCAGGTGCCAGCCCTGCCGCTCGCCGTACAGCCCGCCGTTGTTCTGCGGGCCGCGCACGGGGTCGGGTGCCGCCTCTCCCTGCAGCCGCCAGCTCACCTCCGGGGCGGCCCCCTCGAAGGTGACCCCCGTCAGTCCGCGCGCGACCTTGTGCGTGTCCTGCGCCTTGCCGTCCTGGTCGTGCTGCATCCGGCGCACGAGGACGGACAGCACGTGCGCGCCGTCCGTGCGCAGTTCCGCCGGTACGTCGAACACCGCCGTGTCGGCCCAACTGCCTTGCCGCACACTCTTGTTGTCCGGCACCGGCATCCGGTGCGTACCCAGCGGCCGGCCGTCCAGCCACGCCATCAGCAGCCCCTGCGTACCGGTGCTGTAGGCGAGCGACACCGACCGCGCGCCGTCCGCGCCGGTGAAGTGCCCGCGGTACCAGACGTCGCCGTAGTGGAAGCCGTAGTCGTCGGCGAAGAGGAGGGGCTGACCGTCCGGGACGGGGGTGGTGCTGTACGAGGTGGTCCCGTCGGCGGCCCTCCACGCCGAGTCGTCGAAGCCGGGCGCGGACTCAGGGTTCTCCGTCTTCCGGCGCCAGCCGCCCTTCAGGGCGGGCAGCGCGACCGCGCCGGCCCCGGCCAGTGAGCGCGTGCTGCGCAGACTTCCGGAGGAGGTGGCGCCCGTCGCCAACTGCTCCCCGTTCCACGTGACTTGACCCGCCCCGCGCGGTCCCCACACCTCCACTTCGGTGGCCTGGACGGTGTCCCCGGTCAGATGGATCGTCGTCCCCTCGACGGCCGCGGTCCGCAGCAGCGCCGGTCCGTGCACCAGCACCGGGCCGGACGGGGTCTCGCGGGGCCACAGCCGTACGGAGGTCTCGTCGTCGGCGAGGAGCAGAAGGAGGGGGGTGGAGGTGCCGCCGCCGGACACCAGCACCCTTGTCAGACCGCCGAGTTCGGCCTCGATGCGCAACAGGCCGTCCGCGTACGTGTACTCGGCCGCGCCCTCAAGGACCGTGACCGACGGCCTGCTCGCGCACTCCAGCGCGGTCACCGTCGACTCGCCCGGGCGCCCGGTGAGCACGGCGAGGTCCTGCCGGCCGGCGGTGAGGGCCAGCATGGGCTGGGCGCTGGAGTACCGGACCGTGCGCCGCCCCAGCCGGAGCCCGGCGGCCAGCAGCCGCGCGTCCTGCGGCGGTACGGCGACGGGGACACCGGCCCCCGGGACCGGGAGGGTGGTGGTGACCGGCGCCTTGCCGTCGTTGCGCAGGACGTAGACGTGGGCGCCGGTGTCGGCGTTGGTCAGGTGGTACACCTTCAGCCCGTCCGCCGTGACGTCCGCGGCGCGGTCCAGCTTGGCGAAGTCGGGTACGTACCGCAGGAGTTGGCCGATCTGGTGCATGGGGATCAGCTTGGACGTGGGCTGCCGGCCCTCGTCGATGGCGGCGCCGTAGTCGTACGACGTGTAGACGACCGGCGCGGGCAGCCAGCCCCAGGAGGTGCCGCCGAAGGTCATGTAGACCTGTGCAGCGTGATGCCGTTGGCGAGATTGGTGAGGTAGAAGCGGCGCTCGTACGCCGCGTCACGCTGCCGCCGGGACTCCGCGTACCCCTTCTTGTCGAACCAGACCCCGCCCCACGGGTCGAACCAGCCGCCCCCGAACTCGGGGATCAGGCCCGGGGTGCGCGGGCTGGCCGTCGCGCCGCCCTTCGGGCCGCCGATGCCGAAGTGCCCCCAGTCGGGCGGGGTCAGCGAGGGCGAGGGGTAGCCGTCGAAGCCGTAGAGCCAGCCGCTCTCGTCATCGCCGGTGTCGAAGGAGCCGGGGATCCAGTAGCCGTTCCTGCTCTTGTCGTTGTGGAAGAGGGGCACGTCGATGCCGTCGGCGCGCACCTTCTTGTACAGGTGCGACATGTAGTCGCGCCCGGCCGGCTCGGTGACGTGGGAGTCGTACTCGTTCTCGATCTGGTAGAGCAGGACCGTGCCGCCGCCGTCGGTGAGCAGGTGCCGGGCGACGATCCCGTTCACCTGGGTGAGCCATTCGTCGACGCACGACAGGTAGGTGGGGTCGGCGGTCCGCGCCGTGCCCTTCGTGGCGGTCAGCCAGCCGGGGAAGCCGCCGCCGTCGAGCTCGGCGTTGCAGTAGGGGCCGGGGCGCAGGATGACGTAGAGACCGGTCTCGGCGGCCATGCGCAGGAAGAGGTCCAGGTCACGGACGCCCGTGAAGTCGTAGTGGCCGGGCGCGGGGGAGTGGTAGTTCCACGGCACGTAGATGCTGACCGTGTTGTAACCGTGGGCGCGCATCTTCTGCAGGACGTCCCGCCACAGGGACGGGCTCGGCAGCCGGCAGGGGTGCAGCTCGCCCGACCAGACGACCAGGCGCCTGCCGTCGACGAGGAGTGAGTAGCGGTCGTAGCCGATGGTGTGCCGCCTGCCGTCCGCGCGCGGCGGGGCGGGCGCGGGCCCGGTCGGCACGGTGTGGGCGGCGTAGGCGCAGCTCGCCGCGGCGCTGCCACCGAGTGCGAGGCCGAGAGCCGTGGTGCCGGCGAGCGCGCTGAAGGTACGTCTGCTGAGCCCCATGGGAGCCTCCCGTCGTGCCGGTCGGTCGGCGCGTGCGAGGTCATTGTGTACGGCACCAGCCAGCACAATGGTCGTATGAGGATCTCGGCACGGGCGGATTACGCGGTACGGGCGGTTCTTGAACTCGCCGTTCGGCAGGACGGCGGACCGGTGAAGGCGGAGGCGATCGCCGCCGCTCAGGACATTCCGCACAAGTTCCTCGAGGGCATCCTCGGTGACCTGCGGCGGGGCGGCGTCGTCGACAGCCGGCGCGGCGGCAACGGCGGCTACCGGCTGGCGCGCGACGCCTCCGAGATCACGGTCGCGGACGTCATCCGCGCCGTGGACGGCCCGATCGTCTCCGTCCGCGGCGAGCGTCCCACGGGCCTGGAGTACACCGGCTCCGCCCAGCCGCTGCTCCCCCTGTGGATCGCCCTGCGGGCCAATGTCCGCCGCATCCTGGAGGGCGTCACGGTCGCCGACATCGCGGCGGACACCCTCCCGGACCCGGTCCGCCGACTGGCGGCGGAGCCGGCGGCCTGGGAGAACCCGTAGGCACCCTGTGCGCCGCCGCACGGTTGTCGCCGTCTCAAAGGGTGTCCTCAGCTTGACGTTCTAGTGTCGGGCGGCGTTGATTCCTACTTGGCCGATGGGAAAACCAGGGAATCAACGGGACGACGACGGACGACGGGACCTCCTATGCAGACGCTGATCCTGCTCGCCCTCGCGGGGCTGGGCGCCCAGCTCGTGGACGGCAGCCTGGGGATGGCGCACGGGGTGATCTCGACCGTGCTGCTGCTGGGGCTGGGTGCGAGCCCGGCCGCCGCCTCGGCCGTCGTCCACTTCGCGCAGATAGGCACGGGGCTGGTGTCCGGCGTCTCGCACGCGCGGTTCGGGAACGTCGACTGGAAGGTCGTGGCGCGGATCGGGGTGCCGGGGGCGGTGGGGGCGTTCGTGGGGGCGACGCTGCTGGCGGGCATGTCGACGGCGGTGGCGGAGCCGGTGATGGCGGTGATCCTGCTCGCGCTCGGACTGTATGTGACGTACCACTTCACCGTGCACGGAGTTCCGCGCGGCAAGCTCGGCCGCCCCCTGCGCAAGCGGTTCCTCGTCCCGGTCGGCCTCGCCGCCGGCTTCCTGGGCGCCACCGGCGGGGGCGGCTGGGGCCTGATCGGCACCCCGGCCCTGCTGGCCAGCGGGCGGCTCGAGCCGCGCAAGGTGATCGGCTCCGTGGACGCCGGCAAGGCGCTGGTGGCCGTCGCCGCGAGCCTGGGCTTCCTCTTCTCCCTCGGCTCGCACGGGGTGAACTGGTCGTGGGTGCTCGCGTTCCTCGTCGGCGGCATGGTCATCGCCCCGGTCGCCGCCTGGCTGGCCCGCTTCGTCGCCCCGCGCATCCTGGGCGCGACGGTCGGCGGCCTCATCGTGCTGCTCAATGCCCGCACCCTGCTGGACGCCTGGCACGCCGCATCCGGCGCGCCGAGCGTCTGCGTGTACGTCGTCCTCTACGCCCTGTGGGCCGCCGCCCTGACCCACTCGGTGCGCGCCCACCGCCGCGAGAAGAGCCGCGCCCCCGAACCCGCCGGGGAGCGGCAGCCCGTCGGCGCCTAGCGGGCAACGACGGCACCAACTGCCCCTGTTTTCAACAGAGTTCGCTCACACGGGTGCTCTGTGAAATCCGCGATTGTGAATGGCTTGAGTTCGCCCTGACCGCCGGTTCCGCGCTTTCCTACGATGCGTTCGCCTCCGGTCTTCACAGGAACCTCACGGGTTCTTCATGGCCGCGGGCGAGCCACCCCCCACTCACAGAAGCCGGAGAGATCATGGCTGGTGGACTCCTTCTCGGCGGAGCGGTAGCCGCTCTGCTGACCACCGCGATACCCGCGCACAACCCCTCGGGCGGGTTCGACGACCCGCCCCCGGACAAGATCATCATCAAGGTCGCCACGGTGAACGGCTCGGGCTGCCCGCAGGGCACGACCGCGGTCGCCGTCTCCGAGGACAACACGGCCTTCACGGTCACCTACAGCGCCTACCTCGCCCAGGCGGGCGGCGGCTCCGATCCCACGGCGTTCCGCAGAAACTGCCAGCTCAACCTGGTCGTGCACGTCCCGCAGGGCTTCACCTACGCGATCGCCAGCGCCGACTACCGGGGCTTCGCCTCGCTCCAGTCCGGCGCGAACGGCACGCAGAAGGCCTCGTACTACTTCCAGGGCTCCCCGAGCACGGCGCAGAAGACCCATCCCTTCAACGGCCCCTACGACGACAACTGGCAGGCCACCGACTCCACCGACTGGGCCCAACTGGTCTGGGCGCCCTGTGGAGTTCAGCGCAACTTCAACATCAACACGGAGCTGCGGGTGACGGCCGGCTCCACCTCCACCGACAAGGTCAGCTTCATGACCATGGACTCGACGGACGGTGACATCAGCACGGTGTACCACATGGCATGGAAGGAGTGCCCGAGTTCCTGACGCGCGGCGAAGGGGTGGCCCGCCGCACCGCGGGCCACCCCGGTCCTGTGCCGGCTCAGGACCGTTCGACGCCCAGGGTCAGGGCGGCGCGGTAGCCGGCGGCGGGGGAGCCACCGAGGGCGGTGAGGGTGAGGAGGCCGGAGGGCGCGCCTCCGTCGTCGTAGATCCCGTCCTGGGCGAGGGTCGTACGGGTGACCGTGTTGGTCGAGTACGGCGAGACCTCGGCGACCTGGGCGGTGATCGTCTCGTCGAAGAAGAGCTGGCCGGTGTGGAGCTCCTGGCCGCCCTCGAACGAGCCGTCGGAGGTCAGCGTGACACCGGTGTGCACCTTGACGTGGATGTGCACGCACCGGCCGCGGTACCAGCCCGGGTAGATCGTGGTGAGGCCGGCGACCCCGGCGGAGTCGGTGAGCACGCCGCCGCGCAGGAAGGCGCCGTCGTCCGGCTCGCTGTGGCCGTTGTTGCCGACGTAGCCGGAGTACTCGCCGAGGGCGTCGCAGTGCCAGATCTCCACCAGCGCGTCGCTGATGGTGGCGCAGGTGTCGTCGTCGACGACGGTGAGGGCGAGCTGGAGGGGGGCGCCCGCCTTGCCTTCGGTGACGTCGGAGCGGACGAGCGCTCCGTCGAGGTAGTAGGGGCCTTCGGTCATCTCCTTCGTGAGGGTGCAGACGGCCGCCGCGGCGGCGGGTTCGGCGTCGGTCGCGGCTCCCGCGGCTCCCGCGGGGGCTTCGGGTGCGGCGGCGGAGACGGCGAGCGTGGCGGCCGTGGCGCCCGTGGCGATCAGTACGGTTCTGCGCCCGATCCCGGGCCCTGTGGTTTCTGTCATGGGCACGGCACCGTAGGGAGCGTGGCTGTAGGCGAGCTGTCAGTTGGGCAAAGTGACGCGCCGTCAAGTTCCCTGCCGGTCATCCGGCCGGAGGCGCGGATTTGACGCGGATGTGCCGATGGCCGCGCAGGCGGCACCGGTCTCACTGCTGAGGGCGGTTCCCTTCGGGCCCGTGACATCCGGCCGACCCCCTGACATCTGAGGGTGGCAGGCGGCACGTCCTCGCCGATCATGTGAGTGACACTGCCGAACGGGGATGGCACAACATGGCGGTACGCATCCACTTCACCGACGACGACCTCGCCCAGACCAGGCTCGCGCAGGCCCCCGATCCCATGTGGGAGGCGCTGCTGAGCATGCACATGCTCCAGACGGACACCGCGTCCTTCGTCTTCGGCGGCTGGCGGGAGACGGTACGCCGTCGCCTGACCGCCCCCTTGAGCGCGCTGCTCCGGCTCGCGCCCCCCGCCGGCTACTCGGCGGACTTCCTCACCCCGGCGGCCGGCGCGGGCGGCCTGGACGCCGGGGTCGGCGCACTGCTGTCCACGCCGCGGCAGCGGCTCGCGCACGATCTCGTCGAACTGACCCGTGCCGGGCGCCGGTTGCCGTCCTGGGCCGGGCTCCTCGCCGGCGGCGACCCGGACGCCGTCAGGCATCTCGGGCGCCTGCACCGGCACTACTTCGCGACCGCGCTGGCCCCCTGGTGGAACCGGATCCGCAGCCGCTTCGACACCGAACGCGCCCTGCACGGGCGGTACTTGGCCGAAGGCGACCTGGGGGGTCTGCTCAACACCCTGCACTCCGGGATGGCCTGGCGCCGGCCGGTCCTGGAGCTCAACGGCCTGGGCGTCGACCGCGACGTGCACCTCGACGGGCGCGGGCTCCTGGTACTCCCCTCGTACTTCTGCTGGCGCCGGCCCACGCTGCTCAAGGACCCCGCGCTGCCGTGCGTCGTCGTCTACCCGATGCCCCACGAGACGGCCCTGAGCGCCACGTCCGGCCTGCGTTCCCTGAACGCCCTCCTCGGCCGCACCCGCGCCGAGATCCTGGAGACGGTCGCCGGCCGGGGCGTGACGACGACCGAGCTCGCCCACGACACGGGCGTCGCTCCGGCCACCGCCAGTCACCACATCGGCATCCTGCGCAAGGCGGGCCTGCTCAGCACCTGCCGCGCGGGCAGGGTCGTCCTGCACACGGTGACCCCCTTGGGGCTGGCACTGCTGGACGGCCGGTGACCCAGATGAGAGACCGCTGGATGTGACGGCACCTCAAGTCCCTTGCAGGACAGCCCGCGTGGAGTCACCCGCGCTGCTCTGCAGGGAGGTGATCCGCCGGACCACGCAGACGGCGAGGGCCGCGGAGGTGATGTTGAGCGCCTGCGTCACCACCAGGAGGGGAAGCGAGGTCGAGGACCGGCCGATCGTGGCGATCGCGACGTGCCCCACCCATGCCAGCCACCAGGCGTTGACCAGGACGTCGTCACGGCCCTTCTCCGTCGTCCCCGGGCTGCTCGCCCGCTGGGTGCCGAGCAGCAGTCCGCGCGGAACCCACAGGTTGACCACCGGTATGAGCCATGCGAAGACGGCCCAGGCGTCGGAACCCAGTTCCGCGCCGGGGGAGATGAGCCGGGCGTTGCGCCGGCTGCGGTGGAACCACGTCAGGAACAGGGTCGCCGTCAGCGTGATGGCGTAGGCGGAGACCATCGACGCGACCCCCGTCCTGACGATCACTCAGATCATGGTGAGACGGCCGAGGTTCGCGCGGGTTATTGACGCGCAAGGGGTTCGATTCTACGGTCCCGTCCGAAGCTCTGATCAGTGGTCGATATGCCGAACAGATCGACGTGGTCGAGCGGACCGAACGGATCGAGTCCCCCACCTCAAGGAGCGTCAGCGTGAGTCGTACGTCTCGCACCAGAACCGCTCTTCTCGCCGTCCCCGCCGCCGTCCTGCTCGCCCTGGTTCCGGGTACGGCGTCGGCGTATCCCAACCCCGGCGCGGTCACCGGCGATGTCGTCGTGCATGACCCGACGATGATCCGGACCTCCGCCGGACGTTATCTGCTGTACTCCACGGGCGGCGGACTGGGCTACAAGACGTCCACCGACCGGATCGCGTTCACGGCGGGCAGCGACGCGTTCTCGGCCAAGCCGGGCTGGTGGTCGTCGTACGCGACCGAGGCCTGGGCCCCAGACATCTCGTACCACGGCGGCAAGTACCTGATGTACTACGCCGTTTCGACGTTCGGCTCCAACAAGTCCGCGATCGGGCTGGCGGGTTCGTCGACCGGGCTGCCCGGTTCGTGGACGGACTACGGCGTCGTCTACACCTCCACCACCTCCAGCGACTACAACGCCATCGACCCGAACCTCTTCGTCGACGACAACGGCAAGTGGTCGCTGTCCTTCGGCAGTTGGTGGACCGGGATCAAGATGTTCCAGATCGATCCGGGCACCGGGAAGCAGTTCGCCTCCAACACCACCCGGTACTCCATCGCCTCCCGCCCGACCGGGACCAAGGCCGTCGAGGCGCCGTACGTGGTGAAGCGGAACGGCTACTACTACCTCTTCGCCTCGTACGACACCTGCTGCGCCGGCACCAGCTCGACGTACAAGGTGAAGGTGGGGCGGGCCACCAGCGTCACCGGGCCGTACTACGACAAGAGCGGCGTGGCGATGACGAACAACGGCGGCACGCCCGTGCTGGAGTCGCACGGCAGCATCATCGGCCCCGGCGGACAGTCGATCATGAACGACTCCGACGGCGACCTGATCGTCTACCACTACTACGACGGCAACGACAACGGCACGCCCAAGCTCGGCATCAACCTGCTGAACTGGAGCAGCGGTTGGCCCGTGGCGTACTAGCCGGCAGCCGGCGCTCCACCCTTACGGGCTAATCGGCCTGTTTTGTGTGCGTTGGGTGAAGAGCGGGTGATGTGAAGCCCCTTGGCCGAACGTACAACTTCAGAGGCGGGCATGGGGAATCGGTTCGATACGGGGGTTCAGTTCGGTGTGGTGATCGTCGGGGCCGGCCCCGCGGGGCCGGCCCTGGGGAATCTGCTGCTGGACGGGGGCGTCGACTGCGTGATCCTGGAGCGCCGGGGCCGCGAGGCCGTGGAGGGCCGGGCGAGAGCCGGATTCCTGGCCGCCCACTCGGTGCGCGTGCTCGCGGAGAACGGCCTCGGCGCCGGAGTGCGGGCCCGGGGCCGGGAGCACGGAACCTGTCTGTTCCGCAGCGGGCAGGGGGAGTTCACGCTCGACTACGGACGGCTGGGGCGCGGCGAGGTGCACACCGTCTACCCCCAGCAGGAACTGGTGCGGGACCTGGTGGCCGAGTACCTGCGGCGCGGCGGCGAACTCCGGTTCGGGGCCGAGGCCGAGGAGATCTCGCAGGGCCGGGTGCGGGTGCGCGGCGGCGCGGACGTGACCGGACGGTACATCGCCGGTTGCGGCGGCCACCGGGGCGTCGCCCGCCGGGCCCTCACCGCGCAGGGGGTGCCGACGGCCCGCCGGGACCACGGCGTCTCCTGGCTGGCGGTGCTGGCCGCGGCCCCGCCCAGCCTCGCGGCCGTCGGATACGCCCTGCACGAGCGGGGGTTCGCGGGGCACATGGCGCGCACGCAGACCGTCACCCGCTACTACCTCCAGTGCCCGCGCGGAACCGATCCTGCCGAGTGGGACGACGACCGGATCTGGGCCGAGCTCGCGACGCGGATGCGGACCGCCGAGTTCGGTCCGCTCACGTCCGGCCGCGTCCTGGAGCGGGCCGTCGTCGACCTGCGCTCCGACGTGCTGCAGAGCCCGGGCGCCGGGCGGCTGTGGCTGGCCGGGGACGCCGCCGGGCTGATCAGCCCATCCGCCGCCAAGGGCGCCAACCTCGCCGTACTTCAGGCCGAGCGGCTGGCCCGGGCCTTCGAGGAGGCGCTGGCACACGGCGACGAGGGCGGTCTGGGCCCGGTACGCCGCGGACTGTCTGCCCCGTGTCTGGCGGGCCCATGAGTTCTCGCACTGGATGAGCGGCCTGCTGCACGGCCCGGCCGGCGACGACGCCGAGGCCCGCTACGGGCGGGCCCTGCAGTACGCCCGCCTGGAGAGCCTGCGCACCTCCCAGTGAGGAGGCCTTCGCCCACCGCTACGGGCAGCACCACTTCCCCTATCTCGCCGAACGCCCCGAACTGGGCGCCCTGTTCCACCGCGCGATGACCGCGAGCGCGGAGATGTTCACGCCCGTGCCCGCGCTGGTGGACTTCTCCGGCGTACGGCGCGTGGTCGACGTCGGCGGCGGCAACGGCGCGCTGCTGGCCCGTGTGCTGCGGGCGCACCGCGATGTGGAAGGCGTGCTGCTGGAGCGCCCGGAGGCGCTGGAGGCGGCGCGCACGGAACTGGCCGCACTGGGCCTGGAGCGGCGCTGCTCCTTCGTGCCCGGTGACTTCACGGAGGCGGTGCCGGCCGGCGGCGACGTCTACCTTCTCTCCCGGGTCCTGCACGACTGGGACGACGACCGCTGCCTGACGATCCTGCGCCGGTGTGCGCAGGCGATGCGCCCGGGTGCTCGACTCCTGCTGGTGGAGCGCCTGTTGCCGGGCCGCGAGGGCATCCCGTCCCCGGCGGCGGCGTGGGACGTCCACACGCTGTGCACCGTGGGCGGCCGGGAGCGGCACGAGCACCACTACCGGCGGCTGCTGGCCGCGACGGGCTTCGAGCTCACGGCCTGCCACGGCCTGCCTCTGGGAGCGTCGCTGCTGCACGCGGTGCGCGGCGACACGCTCCGGTAGCGCGTCAGCCGGTCTGCCCCATCCCGGCCGCGTTCGGCCAGCTCTGGGCGTTGGGCCAGCCGGTCGCCGGGGCGGGGGAGAGATCCTGCGGGGGGCCGGTGGTGCCCCGGACCTGGGCGGCCGTGAGTCCGCCGCGGGCCGGGACACCGGGCGGGGTCGGACCGGTCGGCATGACGGGGGTCATGGGCGTGGGCGCGGCTGCCGGGACGGGGGCGGGCGCCTGCGGCATCGGGGCGGGTGCGGGCATCGCCGCGGGCTGCGGCGCGGGCATGCCGACCACGGGCTGCGGCCCGGTCTGGGTCATCTGGGCCACCATCGGCATGGGCGTCCCCGGATCGACGCCCCCGTACTGCGCGGCGGCGGGCATGGGCACACCCACGGGCATGGCGACCGGCATGCCTACGTCCGCGGCCGAACCGCCGGCGGCCATCGCCGCGAGGCCGTGCATGCCGGCCCCGTTGGTGGCGCTGACCAGCCGGTCCACGGCCGCCGTGCCCGAGCTGTAGCTGGTCCCTGTGCCCAGCTCGGGCACGGCGGCTCCCCTCCTGGTCCCGTAGAACACCTGTTCCAGGCCGGACACCAGGCGACGCACATCCACCTGGGGGCGCACCACGAGCCTCAGGAAGCGGCTGGACGAACCGATCTTGTTGCCGCACTCGCGGACCAGGATGCGGTGCTCGGTGAGCATCCGGTCCCGGACCACGGTGCCTTCGGCGCCCACGGGGAGGCGCACGAAGAGGAAGTTTCCCTGGGAGGGGTAGACGGTCAGGCCGGGCAGGGCGGAGAGCTGGCTCGCCATGTCCAGACGGTCGCGGCGGACCTGCTGGAGGCTCTGCGCGTACTCGGCGCCGTGCTCCTTCAGCATGAACACCACGTGTTCGGCGAAGGAGTTGAGGTTCCACTTGGGGAGCATCGAGCGGACCCGGCCCGCGAGGGCGGGGTTGGCGACCAGATAGCCGAAGCGTATGCCGTGCAGGCCGAAGTTCTTGCCGAGGCTGCGCAGCACGATGACGTTCGGGCGGATCATCGCGTCCTGGACGACGGACGGTTCGGCCTCGGCGTCCGCGAACTCCAGGAACGACTCGTCGATGACGATCAGGTCCAGGTCGGCCATGGCGTCCATGAACTGCACCAGTGCGTGCCGCTGCAGATAGCCGCCGTCGGGGTTGTTCGGGTTGCAGATCACCGCGACCCGGGTGCTGCGCTTGCGGATGAATTCGGCGTACTGGGCGAGGTCCAGGGCGAAGCCGCTGGACTCCTGCAGCGGGAACATGTCGACCCGCTTGCCGGTCTCCATCGGCTGGTCGGTCCAGCGGCCGAAGGTGGGGACGGGGATGGCGAGGGACTCGCGGACCATCAAGTGGTCGATCCAGGTGATCAGTTCCGTCGAGCCGTTGCCCATGGCCACGCACTGCGGCGGCAGCTGGAGCAGGTTGCACAGCTCGGCGGTGATCGTGTCGGCGCTGCTCGGGTAGTACGTGACGATGTCCCGGAGACGGGCCGCCATGTCCTCGAACATCGCCGGGGTGGGGAAGTAGGGATTGCAGGGAATGCAGAAGTCGACCGGACCTGTTCCGTCGCCGCCCTCCCGTGCCAACGCCGCCATCGAAGGGCTGTGTGCCGCAGTGCTGCGGAACAGCGAGGTGACGTTGTCGGCCATGGAACCTCCGTATGAGGCGGGCCCGGTGGTCGCCTCCGGGCCCGTCGTGTGCGGGTGGCCCGCGCGGGGGAGCGCGGGCCGCCCTTACATACGAGGTGGTGCGTGGCGCTGTTCAACGAATGTGAAACTAGTGTGACTTCGGGAACCGGAAGGCCTTGCTCAACGTCCCCGCGTGAGTGCCCGGCGTCACACGCCGAACGAGTGCACCGTCGTCGTCCGGTACGTCTGCCCCGGCCGCAGCACGGTCGAGGGCCACGACGGCTCGTTCGGGGAGTCCGGGAAGTGCTGCGTCTCCAGGCACAGTCCGTCGCCCTGCCGGTAGGTGCGGCCGGAGGTGCCGACGAGGGTGCCGTCGAGGAAGTTCCCGGAGTAGAACTGCAGGCCGGGCTGGTCGGTGGCGATCTTCAGAGTACGGCCGGAGCGCGGGTCGCGCAGGGTGGCGATGTGCTCGGGCCGGGCGGTGACGCCCTTGTCCAGGACCCAGTTGTGGTCGAACCCCTTGGCCTGCACCTGCTGGGGGTGGCCCGCGCGGATGTCGCGGCCGACCGGCTTGCCCTTGCGGAAGTCGAAGGGGGTGCCGGAGACCTTCGCCAGCTCACCCGTGGGGATCAGACCCGTGTCGGTGGGCGTGTAGCGGGACGCGGCGATCGTGAGCTCGTGGTCCTCGATCGTGCCGCTGCCCTCGCCGGCGAGGTTCCAGTAGGTGTGGTTGGTGAGGTTGACCACGGTCGGCTTGTCGGTGGTGGCCTCGTAGTCGATGCGCCACTCGCCGCGCCGGTTCAGCGTGAAGGTGACCTTGGTCTTCAGCGTGCCGGGGTAGCCCATCTCGCCGTCGACGCTCGTGTAGTACAGGTGCAGGCCGACGTCGGAGCCGGAGGTGAAGCCCTCCACGTCCCACACCTTGGTGTTGAAGCCCTTGGCGCCGCCGTGCAGGCTGTTCACCCCGTCGTTGACGCTGAGCTGGTACTTCTTGCCGTCCAGGGTGAACTGGCCCTTGGCGATGCGGTTGCCGTAGCGGCCGATCGTCGCGCCGAAGAAGGTGGTGCCGGCGACGTAGGCCGCGAGGTTGTCGTAACCGAGCGAGACGTTGACGTGACGGCCGTGCCGGTCGGGGATCTCCAGGGACTGGATGATGCCGCCGTAGGACAGCACCTTCAGCCGGGTGCCGCCGTTCTCCAGGGACCAGCGGTAGACCTTGGTGCCGTCGGCCAGCTTGCCGAAGAGCTCCTTGACCGGCCTGCCGCCCCCCGAGGAGGCTTCGGCGGTGCCCGTGCCGAGCGTGGTCGCGGCGATGCCCGCTGCCGCGGCGCCTGCGATGACTGTGCGTCTGTTCAGTTCCATGTGTGCGGCTCCCGTGAAGGGGTGGGGCCCCGCCGCGGTGACGGGGCCCGAGCTGACTACTTACGAACCGGACTTGCGCTTGTTCCACACGTCGAAGCCGACCGCGGCCAGCAGGGCGAGGCCCTTGATGACCTGCTGCCAGTCGGTGCCGACGCTCAGGAGGTTCATGCCGTTGTTCAGCACGCCGAGGACGAGACCACCGATGATCGCGCCGAGGACGGTTCCCACACCGCCGCTCATGGACGCGCCACCGATGAACGACGAGGCGATGGCCTCGAGTTCGAAGTTCAGGCCCGCCTTCGGAGAGGCCGCGTTCAGACGGGCGGCTACCACCAGACCCGCCAGGGCCGCGAGCACGCCCATGTTCAGGAAGACAAGGAAGGTGACCTTCTTGTCCTTGACGCCGGACAGCTTGGCCGCCGGCAGATTGCCACCGATCGCGTAGATGTGCCGGCCGAAGACCGCGTTGCGCATGACGTAGCCGTAGCCGACCACCAGCACACCGAGGACGATCAGGATGATGGGCGCGCCCTGGTAGCTGGCGAGCAGCATGGTGACCGCCAGGATCGCGGCGGCGATGGCGACGAGCTTGAGCAGGAAGGCGTTGCGCGGCAGCACGTCCAGCGAGAACTCCTGCTCGCGCTTGCGGTCGCGGACCTCCTGGTAGATCACGAAGGCCAGCAGCACGAAGCCGAGCAGCAGCGTGAGGTTGTGGTAGTTGGTCTTCGGGCCGACCTCGGGAAGGAAGCCGTTGCCGAGCTTCTGCAGACCGTCCGGGAACGGGCCGAGGGTCTGGCCCTGCAGGAAGATCTCCGTCAGACCGCGGAAGAGCAGCATGCCCGCCAGGGTCACGATGAAGGACGGTATGCCGAGATACGCGATCAGGAACCCTTGGACCGAGCCCGCGACCGCGCCCACCAGCAGGGACAGTACGAGGGCGATCGGCCACGCCATGCCGTGCTGCACCGTCAGCACGGCCGCGAACGCGCCCACGAACGCCGTCAGTGAACCGACCGACAGGTCGATGTGACCCGCGATGATGACCAGCATCATGCCGATCGCGAGGATCAGGATGTAGCTGTTCTGCAGCACCAGGTTGGAGACGTTGCGCGGCAGCAGCAGGTCGCCGCCGGTCCACACCTGGAACAGGACCACGATCAGACCGAGCGCGATCAGCATGCCGTACTGCCGCATGTTGCGCTTGAGGCCGCCCAGCATCAGCTGCAGCAGTCCCTCGGAGCCCGGACCCCCGCTCCTGCCGGGCGGCGCCGAGGCCGGGACCTTGTCCGTCACATCCGTGCTCATCGGGTTACCTCTTTGTCCTTCGTCATCTGGCGCATCAGCACTTCCTGCGTGGCCTCGGCCCGCGGAACCTCACCGGTGAGCCGCCCGGCGGCCATGGTGTAGATGCGGTCGCACATGCCGAGCAGTTCGGGCAGCTCGGAGGAGATGAAGACGACCGCCTTGCCCTCGGCGGCCAGCTGGTCGATGACCGTGTAGATCTCGTACTTGGCGCCCACGTCGATGCCGCGGGTGGGCTCGTCCAGGATCAGCACCTCGGGGCCCGCGAAGATCCACTTGCTGAGGACGACCTTCTGCTGGTTGCCGCCCGAGAGCTTGCCCACCGGCTCGAAGACGGTCGGCGCCTTGATGTTCATCGACTTGCGGAAGCGCTCGGCGACCTGCCGCTCCTCGTGCTCGTCGACCACGCCCCGCTTCGCGACCTTGTTCAGGGCGGTCAGCGAGATGTTGCGGTTGATGGTGTCGATGAGGTTGAGGCCGTAGTGCTTGCGGTCCTCGGTGACGTACGCGATGCCGTGCCCGACCGCCTCGGCGACGGTCTTGGTACGGATCTCCGTGCCGTCCTTGAAGACCGTGCCGCTCGCGTGCCGGCCGTAGGTGCGCCCGAAGACGCTCATCGCGAGTTCGGTGCGGCCCGCGCCCATCAGCCCCGCGATGCCGACGATCTCGCCGCGCCGGACATGGACCGACACGTCGTCGACGACCTTGCGCTGCTGGTCGATCGGGTGGTGCACGGTCCAGTTGCGGATCTCCAGCGCCGGGGCCGCGTCCACCTCCCCCTCGTACGGCGTGCGGGCGGGGAAGCGGTGGTCGAGGTCGCGGCCGACCATGCCCGAGATGATCCGGTCCTCGGTGGTCGCCGGCGCCTTGACGTCGAGCGTCTCGATCGACTTGCCGTCGCGCAGGATCGTCACCGAGTCGGCGACCTTGCGGATCTCGTTCAGCTTGTGGGAGATGATGATCGAGGTGATGCCCTGCTTCTTCAACTCCAGGATGAGATCGAGGAGTTTGCCGCTGTCCTCGTCGTTCAGAGCCGCGGTCGGCTCGTCGAGGATGAGCAGCTTCACCTTCTTCGAGAGCGCCTTGGCGATCTCCACCAACTGCTGCTTGCCCACGCCGATGTCGGCGATCCGGGTCTCCGGGTGGTCGGACAGACCGACCCGGCGCAGCACCCCGGTGGCGTGCTTCAGCGTCTCCTTCCAGTTGATGAGTCCGTGCGAGGCGTGCTCGTTGCCGAGGAAGATGTTCTCCGCGATCGACAGGAAGGGCACCAGTGCCAGTTCCTGATGGATGATCACGATTCCGCGCTGCTCGCTCGCCCGGATGTCCTTGAACTCGCAGACCTCTGACTCGAAGAGGATGTCGCCCTCGTACGTACCGTGCGGATGAACGCCGGAGAGCACCTTCATCAAGGTGGACTTTCCGGCGCCGTTCTCACCGCAGATGGCATGGACCTCGCCCTGACGGACAGTCAGCGTGACGTCCGACAGCGCTTTGACGCCGGGAAAGGTCTTGACGATCGAGCGCATTTCCAGGACGGGTCCCGCCATGGTCGTGCCCTTTCAATCCGTAGGTGTGACCGACAACGACAAGGGGTTACTGAAGCTCGCTCGCCTTGTAGTAGCCGGTGTCGACCAGTTCCTTCTGGTAGTTGGTCTTGTCGACGCTCACCGGCTGGAGCAGCATCGCCGGGACGACCTTGGTGCCGTTGTCGTAGGTCTTGCTGTCGTTCGTCTGCGGCTTCTTGCCGTTGAGCGCGTCGTCGACCATGCCCGCGGCGACGTCGGCGAGTTTGCGGGTGTCCTTGTAGACGGTCTGCGTCTGCTGGCCGGCGATGATCGACTTCACCGAGGCGAGCTCGGCGTCCTGGCCGGTGATGACCGGCAGCGGCTTGCTCGAGGAGCCGTAACCGTCGGACTTCAGGGCGGCGATGATGCCGATCGAGATGCCGTCGTACGGCGACAGGACCGCGTTCACCTTGTCGCTCTTGTACGTGGAGGTGAGGATGTCCTCCATGCGCTTCTGCGCGGTGGCGCCGTCCCAGCGCAGGGTCGTGACCTTGGTGAGCTGGGTCTGACCGGACTTGACGACGAGCTTCTTCTGGTCGATGTACGGCTGGAGCACGCTCATCGCGCCGTTGAAGAAGTACTTGGTGTTGTTGTCGTCGTTGGAGCCGGCGAACAGCTCGATGTTGAAGGGGCCCTTGCCGTTCTTCAGGCCCAGCTTGTCGACGATGTAGTTGGCCTGGAGCTCGCCGACCTTGGTGTTGTCGAAGGACGCGTAGTAGTCGACGTTCTTGGTGCCGAGGATCAGGCGGTCGTAGGAGATCACCGGGATCTTGGCGTCGGCGGCCTGCTGGAGCACGTTGTTCAGGGACTTGTTGTCGATGGCCGCGATGATCAGGCCCTTGACGCCCTGCGTGATGAGGTTCTCGATCTGCGAGACCTGCTGGTCGGGGTCGTCCTCGCCGTAGACCAGCTTGGTCTTGTAGCCCTTTGCCTTGAGGTCCTTGACGACGTTGTTGCCGTCCGCGATCCAGCGCTCGGAGGACTTGGTCGGCATCGCGATGCCGATGGTGCCGCCCTTGGCGCTGCCCGCGTCCTCCTTGCTGCCGCCCTCGCTGTTCTGCCCGCACGCGGTCAGGGTGAGAGCGAGCGAGGCGGCTCCGGCTATGAGGGTGAGGGCGCTTCTACGAGTGCGCATAGTGATAGTCCCTGTTCTTCTCTTCGTTGAGATGTCTGAAAGCGAGGTCGGTGAGTCGCCCCGAGGGGCGCGGGGAACTGCGCGACCAGCCACATGCGGCCCGCAGTCCCCATCGGTCATCCGGCGGCACCGCCGACGGGGAAGCGGTTCAGGCGCCCCGGCAACCGGGATCCGAGCGGAGCCATGTCGCCGTCCGCCCCATGCCGGGCAAGAAGGTCGAGCGCCAAGCGCCCTCTCCGCACCCGCTCCCGCGCGGTGTCCAGGGTCACGTCCCGCAGGTGGGTGCCCCACGGGTAGATGCCGGGGGCCTTGGACAGGCCGAACTTCAGGTAGAGCGGTGCACCGCGCCGGATCAGCTCGGCGACCTCGTACATCCGGACGTAGCCGCCGAGGTCGTCGGGGGCCTCGATGTACATGTCCATGGGGGCGGCGGAGACCCGCCGTATCTCGGTGAGGTGATCGAGCGTCAGGTCGCTCGGCACGTTGACCGAGTCGGCGCCGAGGTGCTCGAAGACCGCGTAGCTGGCCGGGTTGACCGGCCCGACGAGCGCGGAGACCTTCAGCGTGGTGTCGGCCGGGATGATCCCGGCCGTGCGCGCCCGGTGCAGCGTCCACAGCACGCCCTCGTCGGCGACGAGCAGGCACTTGACGCCCAGCTCCGTTGCGCGGACGGCGTCTTCGACGCAGCCGGCGACGGCGTCGTGGCCGCGTGCGCGCAGTCCGGCCCCCCGCGAGTCGGAGCGCGCGGAGCCGCCGATGTCCCAGGTGCCGCGCGGGCCCGTGAACAGGCAGAGCTCGATGTCGCGTGCGGCCGTGGCCTCGACCATCTCGGTGATCTCACCGTCGGTCAGCATCCATACGCCGCTGCCCTGGCTGATCCGGTGGATCGGCACGTCCAGCCGCGAGGACTCCTTGAGCACGACGGCCAGCGCTTCGGGACCCTCGCACGAGGGGATCTCGGTGCGCCAGCGGCCGCCGCCGGGGAAGGTGTGCGGCGAGGCGTCGGCGGGGTCGAGGGCGGGCGCGCCCAGGCCGAGCGCGGTGAGCACCTGCTCACCGGGTCGGCGGGCCGCCGTGGCGGAAGCGTCGGTCGTCACAAGCTGTCCTTCGTTCGATATTTCGGACAAGGTTCGCGGCTCGGGGTAGAGAAAAGGCTTGGGTGTACGCCGGTACGGAGGCCGTCAGGTCGCCCCCGTACCGGCGTACGGCTAGGGGCGGAGCAGCACCTTGCCCACCTTCGGATCGCCGGACCCGACCAGTTCGATGGCCTGCGGGAACTCGTCCAGCGGCAGTTCGTGCGTGACGAGCGGCAGCGGATCGAGCAGACCGGCCGCGAACACCCGCACCGTGTGCGCCCAGGCGTCCGGCGGTGCCCCGAAGACGGTGTGCACCTCCAGCTGCCGTACGACCAGGTCGGTCGGATCGAGGCCCTCGGCGCCGGGCGCCGGGATGCCCGTCAGGACCAGGCGCCCGCCGCGCCGGAGCAGGCCGGCGGCGGTACGGGCCG
The DNA here is from genome assembly GCF_043200415.1 of Streptomyces sp. NPDC048419. NCBI lineage: Bacteria > Bacillati > Actinomycetota > Actinomycetes > Kitasatosporales > Streptomycetaceae > Streptomyces > Streptomyces sp. NPDC048419. The sequence continues at coordinate 845,250 of NZ_JBICXT010000002.1, forward strand.
CGTCCGCGGATCCGGCGGTCTCGATCACGACGTCGAGGTCGCCGGGCAGCTCCTGGTCCTTGGTGCGGAAGTCGGTGGCGCCGAAAGTTCTCGAAAGCCCGGCCCGGTCGGGTCGGGTGCCCACCACGAGCAGCTCTCCCGGCGATCCGGCCCGCAGGAACTGCACGGCGAACATGCCGAGCGTCCCGGTCCCCACCACGCCGACCCGCGCGCCCGGCCGGGCGTTCGCCTTGAGCGCGGCGGCCGCGATGCAGGCGGCCGGCTCCAGCAGGGCCGCGGCCGTCAGGTCCGCGTCGTGCGGCAGGACGTGCAGCAGCCGGGCCGGCAGGGTGAGCGTGGTGGCCATCGCACCCGGCTGGGTGAACCCCGTCTCCTCGTACCCGGCGGTGCACAGCGTGGTCTCGCCCGCGTGACAGCGGTCGCACACCTGGCAGTTGCGGAAGCCCTCGCCGACGACCTTGCGGCCCACGAGAGCCGACGGCACTCCGGTCCCGACCGCCGCCACCGTGCCGGACCACTCGTGGCCGGGCGTGAGCGGGTAACGCACGTATCCCTCGGGCCGGTTGCCCTGGTACACCTCGCGGTCGCTGCCGCAGATGCCGACGGCGTGGACCCGGACGAGCGCCTCGCCTGCGCCGGGCTCGGCGGGCGTGTGCTCGGCGAGCCGGTGCTCCCCGGGTCCCTCGACGACGACGGCGGTGCTCACTGGGCGCCCTTCGGGCTGCGCTTCTCCCAGCCCTCGGCCCACAGGTCGAACCGGGCCTGCTGCTGCGGGAACTCGGCCGCCGCGTCGACGTCCAGCTCGACGCCGAGGCCGGGCGCGTGGGAGAGGTGGAAGCAGCCGTCCTCCGGGTCCACCTGCGGCGCGCCCTTGACGACCTTCTTGATCTCCGCGTCCGCGAAGTCGTTGAAGTGCTCCAGGATCTTGAAGTTGGGGGAGGTGAAGCCGACCTGGAGCGAGGCGGCGGTGAGCACCGGCCCGCCCACGTTGTGCGGCGCGACGAGCATGTAGTGGGTCTCGGCCGTCGCGGCGAGCTTGCGGGTCTCCCAGATGCCGCCGATATGGCCGACGTCCGGCTGGATGATGTCGACGGCCTGGCTCTCGAACAGCTCACGGAACTCGATGCGGTCGTGAATGCGCTCACCGGTGGCGACCGGCATGTCGACCTTGGCGGCGACCTTCTCCAGCGCCTTCAGGTTCTCGGGCGGTACGGGCTCCTCCAGCCAGGCGGGCTTGAAGGGCGCGAGCTCGTGCGCGAGCCGGACGGCGGTGGCGGGGGAGAAGCGGCCGTGCATCTCCAGCATCAGCTCGGCCTCGGGGCCGATCGCGTCGCGCACGGCCTCGATGAGGGAGACGGCGTAGAGAGTCTGCTGGTGGTCCAGCTCGAAGTGCCCGGTGCCGAAGGGGTCGATCTTCAGGGCGCGGTAGCCGCGCTCCATGACGCCCTGGGCGGCCTTGTGGTACGCCTCGGGCGTCCGCTCGGTGGTGTACCAGCCGTTCGCGTACGCCTTGACCTTGTCGGTCACCTTGCCGCCCAGCAGCTGCCAGACGGGCACGCCCAGCGCCTTGCCCTTGATGTCCCAGCAGGCCATCTCGATCACAGCGATGCCGGACATGACGATCTCGCCGGCCCGGCCGTAGTCGCCGTACTTCATCCGGCGGACGAGGTCTTCCACGGCAAACGGGTCGGAGCCCAGAATGTGGTTGGCCTCCGCCTCGCGCAGATAGCCGATCAGCGCGTCGGTGTGGCCCAGCATGCGGGTCTCGCCGACTCCCGTGATCCCCTCGTCGGTGTGCACCTGGACGTAGGTCAGGTTGCGCCAGGGCGTCCCGACCACGTGTGTGCTGATTCCGGTGATGCGCACGGCAGTTGTCCCTCGCTGGTTCGACGTCTCTTCAACTGTGTTCGAAATTTCGTCACACGTTCGAAATGCTGGCGTGACAGTAAGGACGGGGCGGTGGAGGTGTCAATGGGTCGAACACATAACGGTTTCGACACTGCTTTCGGTGCGCTTTTCGACGACGGTTTCGGCGCCATCGGGGGAGATGCCCGACACGCCCTGCCGTACGGCCTCAACTCGCCGCGCCGGAACGGGTAGTTCCCTACACAACTTTCACAGCTGTGACTATGACCGTTACCTGAGAGGAACTTAGTCTTCCGGCGTCATGGATTACTGCCACCCGTGCCGACGGCACCTCAATGGCGCCCTCGCCTGCCCGGGATGTGGCGCACAGCTCGAAGAACTCCGCGCGCATGCGGAGCAGAACGGCGTGCGTGAGCCCGGGGGCGCGGCGTACGGGGCGGGTCCCGAGGGCCCGTACGGTGGCGCCGAGGGCCATGCCTCCGACGACGACGAGGCTGAAGAGGAGGACGGCGCCGGTGCGCCGGTGGGTCGCGCCGCCGCGCGGCGTGCGCAGGGACGTGGCCGCGGGCGTGGGCGCGGCAACCGGGCCGCCGAAGGGCCCGCGGGTGCTGCCAGCCGCCGCGACCGCAAAGCCGCCGCCCATCGCCGCCGGCGCCGCCGGATCCTGCTGATCACCGTGGCCTGCGCGCTCGCGGCCGGCGGCCTCAGCCTGGCCGAACTGGGCGTCGACGCACCCTTCTCGAGCCCCAAGCCGGCCGCGGCCGGGGACGAGTCGGCGGAAGGCGCGGCGGCGTCGCAGGTGGGCAAGGCCAAACCGGGCGACGGCAAGGCGGACGCGGGTTCGGCGACGGACGTCCCGTCCTCGGGCGTCTCCCCCTCCCCGTCGAAGTCCGCGAAGGACAAGGCGAAGAAGGACGAGCCCGACAAGGACGCGCAGTCCGCCACGGCGACCGCGAACCCGGCCCCCGCGACGACACCTCCGGCGACCGCGCCCCCTGCGTCGACCCCGCCCCCGACCTCGGCGCCGACGAAGTCGAACCCGACCCCCACGCCCACGCCGACCCACACGTGCAAGCGGTTCCTCTGGTGGTGCGGCTGAGGGGTCGCGGCCTCGGTGGCGGCCGCTTCAGGGGGCGGTGCCGGAGTTCCGCCGAACGGCTACGCCGCCAGCATGCGCCGTAGCAAATCGCGCAAAGACCGGCGCTCCCCGTCCGACAGGCCGGCCAGCGGCTCGCGGGCGAAGCGCAGACCCTCGCGCAGTTCCCGGGCGACCCGCAGGCCCTCGTCCGTCGCGGCGGCCAGCTTCACGCGGCGGTCGGCCGGGTCCGGGCGGCGCTCGACCAGGCCCCGCACCTCCAGCCGGTCCACGATCCCGGTGACGTTCGACGGCTCGCACTTCAGCTTCTGCGCCAGCTTCCGCATCGGCAGCGGCTCCAGCGACAGCAGACTCAGCAGCCGCGCCTGCGCGCCGGTCAGCGCGTGCTCGCCGGCCGCCTCCTCGTAGTCCGCGTAGAACCGGGCCACCACGTCGCCGATCAGCTCGACGACCTCCATGGTCAGCGCATCGGGGCGGCGGGTCTTCTCAGGGGTGGGCATGGCACCCAGGATACCTCTTTACTTGACAACCTGAAATATTCAGGAGCATGGTTGTTTCAGCTACTGAAACATTTCCCCCACGCCCGGAAAGGCGCTCGTCATGATCAACCGCGAATGGCACCTGCTCAGCCGTCCCGTCGGCTGGCCCAAGCCCGAGGACTTCGCCCTGGTCGAGACCGAGGTCCCGACGCCGGGTCCGGGCCAGGTGCTGGTGCGGAACAAGTACCTCTCGGTGGACCCGTACATGCGCGGCCGCATGAGCGACGCCAAGTCCTACGTCGCGCCCTTCGAGCTCGGCAAGGTCATGCAGGGCGGCGCGGTCGGCGAGGTCGTCGCCTCGAACGCCGAGGGCATCGCGGCCGGCGACCACGTCCTGCACGTCTTCGGCTGGCGCGAGTACGCGGTCATGGATGCCAAGAACGCCGTCAAGGTCGACCCGGAGGCCGCGCCGCTGAGCACGTACCTCGGCGTCCTCGGCATGACGGGCCTGACGGCGTACGCGGGCCTGCTGCGGGTCGGCGCCTTCAAGGAGGGCGACGCGGTCTTCGTCTCCGGCGCCGCGGGTGCCGTCGGCAGCCAGGTCGGCCAGATCGCGAAGCTCAAGGGCGCCTCGCGGGTCATCGGCTCCGCCGGCTCCGACGAGAAGGTCAAGCTGCTCGTCGAGGAGTACGGCTTCGACGCCGCCTTCAACTACAAGAACGGCCCGGTCCACGAGCAGCTGAAGCAGGCCGCCCCGGACGGCATCGACGTCTAC
>NZ_JBICXT010000003.1:1546-3549 GCF_043200415.1 Streptomyces sp. NPDC048419
AAGGAGCACTTCTTACCGGGCTTGCCCGGTCAGAGGCCAGGACATCAGCGAACGTCTGATGCTGGTTGCTCATGGGTGGAACGTTGACTACTCGGCACACTCGGTCATTTTCTCTTCCTAGTACTGCTCTTCGGGGCGTGGAACGGAGCGGGGAAGTGGTGAGGGTGCCGGGCACGCTGTTGGGTGTCTGAGGGAATGATTTTCCTTCAGTTGCCGGCGCCGGTGCAGCATCGCGTGAGCGGTGTGTGACGGTGTACTGGTCGTTGTTTGAGAACTGCACAGTGGACGCGAGCATCTGTGGCCAAGTTTTTAAGGGCGCACGGTGGATGCCTTGGCACCAGGAACCGATGAAGGACGTGGGAGGCCACGATAGGCCCCGGGGAGTCGTCAACCAGGCTTTGATCCGGGGGTGTCCGAATGGGGAAACCCGGCAGTCGTCATGGGCTGTCACCCTTGCCTGAACACATAGGGCAAGTGGAGGGAACGCGGGGAAGTGAAACATCTCAGTACCCGCAGGAAGAGAAAACAACCGTGATTCCGGGAGTAGTGGCGAGCGAAACCGGATGAGGCCAAACCTACGACGTGTGAGACCCGGCAGGGGTTGCGTCGTGGGGGTTGTGGGATCTCTCTTTTGTTGTCTGCCGGCAACAAGGCGAGTCAGAAACCGTTGATGTAGGCGAAGGACATGCGAAAGGTCCGGCGTAGAGGGTAAGACCCCCGTAGTCGAAACATCAGCGGCTTGCTTGAGAGACACCCAAGTAGCACGGGGCCCGAGAAATCCCGTGTGAATCTGGCGGGACCACCCGCTAAGCCTAAATATTCCCTGGTGACCGATAGCGGATAGTACCGTGAGGGAATGGTGAAAAGTACCGCGGGAGCGGAGTGAAATAGTACCTGAAACCGTGTGCCTACAAGCCGTGGGAGCGTCGGACATCAAGCTTGCTTGGTGTCTCGTGACTGCGTGCCTTTTGAAGAATGAGCCTGCGAGTTTGCGGTGTGTTGCGAGGTTAACCCGGGTGGGGTAGCCGTAGCGAAAGCGAGTCCGAACAGGGCGATTCAGTAGCACGCTCAAGACCCGAAGCGGAGTGATCTAGCCATGGGCAGGTTGAAGCGGAGGTAAGACTTCGTGGAGGACCGAACCCACCAGGGTTGAAAACCTGGGGGATGACCTGTGGTTAGGGGTGAAAGGCCAATCAAACTCCGTGATAGCTGGTTCTCCCCGAAATGCATTTAGGTGCAGCGTCGTGTGTTTCTTGCCGGAGGTAGAGCACTGGATAGGCGATGGGCCCTACCGGGTTACTGACCTTAGCCAAACTCCGAATGCCGGTAAGTGAGAGCGCGGCAGTGAGACTGTGGGGGATAAGCTCCATGGTCGAGAGGGAAACAGCCCAGAGCATCGACTAAGGCCCCTAAGCGTACGCTAAGTGGGAAAGGATGTGGAGTCGCACAGACAACCAGGAGGTTGGCTTAGAAGCAGCCACCCTTGAAAGAGTGCGTAATAGCTCACTGGTCTAGTGATTCCGCGCCGACAATGTAGCGGGGCTCAAGCGTACCGCCGAAGTCGTGTCATTGCAGCAAGAGGGCCAACGCCCGCTGTGATGGGTAGGGGAGCGTCGTGTGCCGGGTGAAGCAGCCGCGGAAGCGAGTTGTGGACGGTTCACGAGTGAGAATGCAGGCATGAGTAGCGATTCACACGTGAGAAACGTGTGCGCCGATTGACTAAGGGTTCCTGGGTCAAGCTGATCTGCCCAGGGTAAGTCGGGACCTAAGGCGAGGCCGACAGGCGTAGTCGATGGATAACCGGTTGATATTCCGGTACCCGCTGTGAAGCGTCAAACATTGAATCCAGTGATGCTGAGGCCGTGAAGCCGCCCTGATCTCTTCGGAGTTGAGGGGAGTGGTGGAGCCGCCGGACCAAGCTGGTAGTAGGTGAGTGATGGGGTGACGCAGGAAGGTAGTCCAGCCCGGGCGGTGGTTGTCCCGGGGTAAGGGTGTAGGACGTC